>JAADFL010000149.1 GCA_013152945.1 Deltaproteobacteria bacterium
TCCCACCCACCCGCACCATGGGCTTCCCACCCACCCGCCCGGCGGAGTCGCCAGGTCTTGCACCCTTTTTTATACTATCCCCCGGCTTTTCCATTCCTGTCTCGAGATCTTTGACCACACCACTGTTTTTACCGTTCACCCCGGATGAACCGGTATTCTCCCTTTCCACCTTTTTTTCATCAACTTTACTGAATTCAAGCCCTTTGCCGGCATGTACCTTTTCCCGCGCCGAAGCCGCCCGGCTTTTCGAATCCATCAACGGCACGGTGTCCTTGGAAATTCCGGCCTTGCCTGCATTGCCAGGCATGGAGGACACCGACCCATCGGTCTTGTTGAAGAAGAATGCCATGAATAATCCGGCAAGGATCATTACAGTCAATACCCCTATTAAACCTATACGCGACCAGGTCGACGACCACCCCTTGGTCACATTCTCCGGTTTGAACCTTGTCTCGAATTTCGACCCTGCCTCATCCACGGGTTCATTCCTAAAATCTGTAAACAAGCTGTTCTCCAAGAAAGAGGTAACCGTGTTTCCAATCAACTCCTTGCCCTTAGCTCCAAGAAATTTGCCTGCAAACGGTTCAAGGTCTTCCATGAGCTGCCTGGCGTTGGTGTAACGTTTACCTTTGTCCCGCTTCAAGGATTTCAAGACGACTCGATCCAAACCATCTGGCAAATCATCTCTTATGGCCGAGGGAGGCGTTACATCCTTTCCCCGTACAGCCAAGAGAGAAGCCAAATCGTCCTGCTCCTTGAACAATCTCCGGCCGGTCAACAGCTCCCAAAAGAGTATACCCAGGGAGAATACATCCGATGCCGCATCCAAGGTTTCGCCCCTGGTTTGTTCCGGAGACATGTACGCAGACTTCCCCTTAATCAGGCCGGTCCTGGTAGTTTCTCCAAGGGCGGCATCATAGGCCTTGGCAATGCCGAAATCCGTCAACTTCACGCATCCGTCCCTTGACAACAACACGTTCTGTGGACTCAAGTCACGGTGGACAAGACCGAGTCGCCGCCCTTGTTCGTCTTTCAGGGAGTGGAGATGGGAAAGGGCCTCGCATAAATCCAATACAATCCGAATACAAAGCGATACAGGAATAGGTTGGTTCCTCTCTTTGAATACCTTCCACAGGGATGACAGGTCGCAACCGTCGACGTACTCCATGGCTATGTAGAAACCAATCTCTTTAATATAGTCGAAATCATAGACCTGGACTACCTTTTCGTGGGAGATTCCGGCAACCAGTTTCGCTTCCCGCGCAAACATGGCCTGGAATCCTTCCAGGCTGTAAAGGCCCGGCAGTATGCGTTTAATAGCAACCTTTTTTTGAAAACCTGCAGCGCCCTTGAGCACCGCCAGGTACACCTCGGCCATCCCCCCCTTGCCCAGGAAGTCTACGATCTCATATTTTCCTATCTTGGATCCAGGCTCCATGACGTGAACCATTACCGCAATAATTTATTAAGAACAAGAATATGTAACCTAGAAATAATAATAGAGCCGCTCATTGAATGACTATCGTGATGTCGCCTGGAACTCGGCGCCTACTTTGGCGGGACAGGCACGGGCTGAGGTTGTGCCGATCCGGTTGCGCCCGAGTAAGTAACCGTGCCGGTCCCGGTGTTTGCATCGAAATCAATGGTGCATACCTCTATCCACTCTCCTGTATCCGTCAATACAAAGTCCCATTCGTTCACCTGAACACCGCCGACCCACACTGTTATCTTGACCGGCACATCATCCATGGTCGTGGTGGTTACAGGGTAAAGGTAGGTATAGACCTTGTAAATCCCGCTGACCGCTCCTGCAAGGTTTATGTTTTCTTCCGAACCCGGCCCTCCATCGATATTGTCCATGTCAAGGTACGGGTCATCCATGAAATCTCCCTTGACTCCCCAGTCGGGACAGGCATCGGCAAAATGGCAGTCCTGACCATTGGTGCTGGATGGACAACTTATTTTTCCTGCTCCACCGGCCACGAAGCTGCCGCCCGGCTTTACCAGGTGCAGGTCGACATCAGCGTCTGATACATCCCACCTTTGCCTAATGTGTATGTCTTGATCAGCCGGATCAGGTTCCGCCTCGGCAGCGGATATTCTAAGTGGAACGCAATTTCTGCCCATTTTCCATGCACATTTGTTCAAGGTGGTGGCGTCGTTGTTGTAAACATAGAAAAATCCGACACGAGTCGTGTTGTACCGCTTCGGTGAAAAAGCCAAATCAAAGCTTACCGTACTCCCGGGCGCAACCGTGGCTGTATTGGGACCGGTTACCACGAATTCCTGGGTTCCTTTAAGCACTGGACTCATCTCCCTGCCGGTAATCTTGAGGTCTGCACAACCATTGTTCTTACAGACCACGGTTCGTGTCATGGTGTCGCCCCTCGCAACCGTGCCGAAACGAATCGTAGGGGGAGTACATTCGATCTGCGGTTCGCAATTGTTCTCCGATCTGCCAGAAAACGCCAGGAAGACCTGTTCCTTCCCCTTTACATTGGTATTGAGAGTCAGGGTGCCGCTGTGACCACCTGCTGATTGCGGCGCATAGGTCACTTCTATGCTTGCAGTGCCATCCACGGGAATGTGCAATGGGTAAGCGCAGGCATTGCCGCCGGATGTACATGTCCAGTCGAAGAAACCCGAGCTGTCGTCCTCGTCTATATGGTCGATTACCAATTCCTTGGTCCCTGTGTTCGTAACCGTGGCAGCGGCACTCCTTGTATCTCCCACCATTACCAGGCCGAACTTCAGTGACAAGGGCTCGATCTTGATATCAGCACTCCCCTTTGATCGGACCAACAACGGAACATTGATTTCCTGCTCACCAGGGGTTACTGAATTGGATATTATTTTCAGGTTGCCCTCGTCACCGTTCGTATCATCCGCTACGTACGCCACGGTGATTCTCTTGGCCTCGCTCGGCCTTATGGCAATACCGTCTGTTATGTCCTGCTGGGTCGGACTGACCAGGCTGAACTCGTTGCCCTTGTCTCCACCCGTAACCTCCAACCCAAAGATCTTGAGGTCTGCATCACCTGTATTCATGGCAACGACTTCCCTCTCGACCCTGGTCCCTACTACTGAAACAGCGCCAAAATCCACTTCTGTTGGATCCACGTAGATGTCAGGCCCATGACTTGTAGTTGTATCTGTATCCGTATCCGTATCCGTATCCGTATCGACATCCGTGTCCGTATCAGTATCCGCGTCTGCGCCACAAGGCCAAATACAAGTTCCTTTCAGGCATATCCAACTCTGGTCACAAGGACTTGGGGGCGGATCCGTGCAGTCCTGGTCCGTAATACACCCCGTATCAGTATCTGTATCTGTATCTGTATCTGTGTCTGTACCGGTGTCTGTGTCTGTATCTGTATCTGTGTCTGTGTCCGTATCCATGTCGGTATCGGCATCGCCTGCGGGGCCGCAAAAACCTTTGTTGCAACTTGTTCCAGGCGGACAATCATTGTTCCTGGTGCACT
>JAADFL010000150.1 GCA_013152945.1 Deltaproteobacteria bacterium
GGGCAACGCCCCTGGAATTGTTGCGAACAGCCTGAATCCGTATGGGACGAATCCCCTTCCTACTGACATTTTAATTCGGCTACCACACGTTTTTTGTTTACCTTGACATCAGGCGACGATAGGCGTACATATTCTGCGAAACTTGCTGTGTTGAATTCAGGCTGTTGTTAGGGCAAAACAAGAAGTCCTCAAATTGGAGGTCAAAATGGTTTTGCATCATGATGACAAAAAAGAGCGCAGGTATGAAAGGTACAAATTCAACACCGAGGTGCACTACCAGAGTCCGTATCTATCCATTACAGAGGAAACCAGGAATATTAGCGCAGGCGGTGTGTTCATAGCGTCTTCCCTTCTTGACGAGATCGGGACCAGGGCGAAACTACATATTTATGTTCCAGGCTCAGCCAGGCCTGTGGAGGTGGAAGGCGTGGTGCGTTGGACGACCTTGGACGGCAGATCGTTTGTGAATGATGAAAATAGCGAGAACGGCATGGGTGTCGAGTTCGTGGAACGAGCCGTCGATTTGGATAAGGAACTGGCCAAAATATTTTCCAGGGATTGCGGCCCAACAGGAATTACTTGATTAATTTGACCAATTTCTTTTACTGTTTGTTTGTCTGGTCCGTATGGCCGGTATTTACTCTTTTTCCAAGTACGTGTAACCGCTGAGTCCTTCCTCGAAGAATTTCAGGAATTTCTTTGATTCCACCAGTGAGATCAATTTCCTTGCAACTCCGAGTTCAGCCGCCTTCCTTGCTGCATTCATGATGTCCTCCCTGTTGTACTGCACGTAGGACAAAACTTCTGCTACGCTGTCGCCCGGTATTACCTTTTCGATTTCATAGACGCCTTTCTTGGGAATTGAGACATGGACCGTGTTCGTATCCCCGAACAGATTGTGGAGATCTCCAAGGATCTCCTGGTAAGCCCCTATTAGGAAGATACCGCAATAATATGGTTCGCCTGGTTCCAGGGGATGCAGGTCCAATGTATCCTTAACGTCCCGGAGGTCTATGAAACGATCCATCTTGCCGTCCGAGTCGCAGGTGATGTCAGCTATGACCGCCTTCCTGGTGGGATGCTGGTTGAGCCTGTGGATGGGCAGGACAGGGAACATCTGTTTTACGGCCCAGTGATCCGGGGCGGATTGGAAAACTGAAAAATTGGCGTAATACGTGTCTGACAATAGTATTTCCAGGCCTTCCAGCTCGTCCGGAACATAGTCAAGGTCCAGCTCTGTTATGTACTTCACTATCTTTCTGCATATCTTCCAGAATATGGATTCCACTGCAGCCCTGTTTTCTATTTCAAGGTAGCCCAGGTTGAAGGCCCCCAAGGCTTCATCCTTGATTTGCAAGGCATCGTGGTAGAATTCCTGGAAATTTTTTCTGGTGAGGCCCCTCTCTACTTCGAGCATGGCATCCACGAATTCATTGCTGTGAACGTCCAGGTTTTGCAGGTTCGTATTACCTAACTCGGCCGATCCAAGCACCTCGAACACCAGTACCGAGTGATGCGCAACAAGTGCGCGACCACTCTCGGATATGACACAAGGATGGGGAATACCCTTTTCATCGCAAGCCTCGGCAATGGTGCATATCACGTCCGAGGCATATTCCCCAAGGGTGTAATTGGCGCTGGACGAGAAGTCGGTCTTGCTGCCGTCGTAATCGACTGCAAGCCCGCCGCCGACATCGATGTATTGAAGTGGAACTCCCAGGCGATGCAGCTCTGTAAATATTTTCGTGCCTTCACTCATGGCATCCTTTATTTTTTGAATAGAGGTTATCTGGGAGCCCAGGTGAAAGTGGAGAAGCCGGCAGAAACCGAGTTTGCCTTGGTTCCTCAAGGTGTTGACCGCCTTGAGCAGCTCGGACACGGTCAACCCGAACTTGGACCTGTCACCCGCGGAATCCTCCCACTTTCCCTTGCCGTCTGATGACAGCTTTACACGGAGGCCGATTTGAGGTTCCACACCCAGGTTTTCAGCCTCCATTAGGATGTCGTTCAACTCGGAAAGTTTTTCCACCACCAGTATTATCTTTCTGCCCAGCCTTGCTGCGTGCAGGGCGGTCAGTATGTAATCCTTGTCCTTGTAACCGTTGCATACGACCAGGCCCTTGTCGGAATCCTGCATGGCGACCGCCAGCATCAATTCCGGTTTGGAACCTGCCTCGAGGCCGAAGTCGTACTTCCTGCCGAAGCGAAGAAGGTCTTCGACCACCTGCCTGTGTTGGTTCACCTTGATGGGAAATACGCCCTTGTAGTTTCCCTGGTAACCATACTCTTTTATGGCCGCGCCAAAGGCCTTGTTCAGCTCGTCCACCCTGGACTTGAGTATATCCGTGAAACGAATCAGGATGGGAAGATCGATGCCTCGTTCAACGAGTTCATCCGTCAATTCCTTCAGGTCGATCTCCTGACCCGGTTTTTGGTTCGGCCTGACCACGAGGTTTCCCTTGCGGTTCACGTCGAAATAGCCGAGGCCCCATTTTTCTATCAGGTACAGGCTCCTTGTGTCGGCAATGGTCCACCTGGCCGGTACTTTGGCGGATTTCTTTTTTCTAATGCCTTTTCGGCCCACCTTTTCCTCCTTTGGATACGAACATAGATCCGTACATGATCTCATCGCCACTTGCCACAAAAAAATCACTTGCCAACGACTCCGGACCGTGGTAGTTAAAGCGGCCCGTTGTTGCTGGTTGGTATATAAGGAGAATTCGAGATGAGCAGGGTATGTGAAATATGCGGCAAGGGAAGGCTGGTGGGCTATAATGTCAGTCATGCTCACAACAAGACCAAGAAGGTCTCTCTTCCAAACCTGCAAAAGGTCAGGGCCGTGATCGACGGCAGGACAAAGAGAATAACCGTTTGCACGAGGTGCATCCGGTCCGGCAAGGTACAGAAGCCTGCATGAGTAATGCGCAAGTGCCGGCCGGCGGAACAGCCGCCATGCATGCGATGACGCGATAATTATTTCATATTCTTTTGGTCAGGCCCTCCCCACCCAGGTTGATTTTCAAGGTACTTAAAATATGCTGTTATTTCATGAAGTAAGGGCGGTTCGCGAGCCGCTCATGCGAGATTCGATCCAAACAATTTGTATTTTTGTCTCCTGGACCAGGTCGGCTTTGTACCTAAGACCTTAAAACCCGCCCGACACGCCAGACACTCATATCGTGCATGGTCCCGATTTTTTCACTCCTTATATCTTGTTGATATCACGGCTATATCCGGCTTTGGGAAAATCAACCACGGAAGGGATGGTACGGCCCTCGACTTTCGGCCCTCGACTTTCGGCCCTCGACTTTCGACCCTCGACTTTCGGCCCTCGACTTTCGGCCCTCGACTTTCGGCCCTCGACTTTCGGCCCTCGACTTTCGACCCTCGACTTTACCCTCGACTTTCGACCCTCGACTTTCGACCCTCGACCTTCGACCCTCGACTTTCGACCCTCGACTTTCGACCCTCGACTTTCGACCCTCGACTTTCGACCTTATTGCCTTAGATACTGAAAATTGCCGTCAATGGGCCATTCCTGCTGCAGTAGACAGGATGTTGATCAAGGGTTGCCAGTACACGCCGAGGACGAGGGTGGGAACAGCCAGTATAAGAAGCAGAACAGAGTAACCCGGACCCAAGGGCACCGGCATGGCCTTTCCCCTCGGATTCTTCAGGTACATGGCCTTGACTACTCTGGCATAGTAGAACAGGGAAACCACCGAGTTGAGTACTCCCACAAATGCGAGGCCGTAGAAAAACATGGTCCCTGTTTCGAGCAGCGATGCAAAGAGATAGAATTTTCCTATGAAACCGGCCAGGGGAGGCACACCCGCAAGGGAAAAGAGAAATACGGCCAGTATTAACGCCAGCAATGGGGACCTGGAACCAAGCGCCCTGTATCCATCGATGTCTTCTGATCCGGTCCTTGCGCGCACGGCTTGAACTGCAAGAAATGCGCCCATGTTCATGAGAAGGTAGAATACAAAGTAGAGTTCAACCGCCCGCGTGGCTGCATCCGTTCCTGCAGACACTCCCATGAGGAGATAACCTGCGTGGGCAATGCTCGAAAAGGCCAGCAGCCTCTTAACGTTTCTTTGAACCAGGGCGGTAAGGTTGCCGATGGTCATGGTCGCGGCTGCGACAAGCCCTATGAGCTGGGGCCATGGAATCACAGGTTCCAAGGTTCCACCGAGCGCTGTTTGGACGAACCTTATCAGTACGGCAAAGCCTGCCGCCTTTGGACCCACGGACAGGAACGCGGTGAAAGGAGTTGGAGCCCCTTCATACACGTCCGGACACCACATATGAAACGGCGTGGCAGACACTTTGTACGCAAACCCGGAGAGAGACATCATGATTGCAACTATCAAGACGAGCTTTGATTGTGGGCTGTATGCAAGGTTGGTCAACCCGGTGATCAATTCCCTGAAATCGAGGCTGCCGGTCAAACCGTAAAGCAGTGAAAATCCATAGAGTGACAATCCGGAGGCAATACCCCCATATATGACGTATTTCAATGCTGCTTCGCTTGTTCGCCTGTCGCCTCGCCTGAAACCGGCCAACACGTAGGATGGAATAGATACGAGTTCCAGGGAAAGATAGGCCATCAGCAGGTTTCTCGATCCGGCCAAAAGACACATTCCAAAGGTAACTGTTAGAAGCAGGATGATGTATTGGCCCAGCCTGGCCCTGGGAATTTCTTCGGACATGGCGGCAAAGACAAGGGCAAAGGCCGCCACGATTAAAAACAGAAGTTTGAAGAAACGGGCAAAGGGATCCAAAGCCAGCATGCCACCGAACATGACTCCAGGCAAGTCCGGCGTCCGGACAACAAAGAATGCAGCCAGTCCAGTGCCCACGAGAGCAACAGCGGTCAGGATTTGCCCCGTGCTCCTGGGATCACGGATGTCCTTTCTCCCAAGTAACAGGTCGAGGAACAGCATAAGGACAAGCGCTCCCAGCACGCATAATTCAGGCAAAAGGCCGGCAACGCTTTGGGTTAGCGTCACAGCATCATCCTCCCTAGAGCAAGGCCACGTGAACCTGGTTTATTGAATGGACAAGGTGGAAAAGTCCAGTGTTCACCAGGTTGAATATCGGAGTCGGGTAGAAACCGAAAAGCACTGTCAAGGCGGCCAATGGATACAATGTCAATCTTTCGCGCCAGTTGATGTCCCAAAGATGTGACCATTTTTCATTGAACTTGCCGAGGAACATCCTGTGAATGGTCCAGAGGTAGTACGCTGCGGTGATTATTACCGCCAGTGCTGAAAAAGCCACTATCACTTTGAACCAGGCCATAGGTGAGCCGAATGCTCCAAGGAAAACCGTGATCTCGCCGATGAAGCCCATCAACCCGGGAAGGCCCAGAGATGCCATGAACCCGAGTCCCATCAAGCCGGAGTACTCGGGCAGTTTTGCGGCAAGCCCGCCGAAACCGTTGATGTCTCTCGAATGGGCACGGTCGTATATTACGCCGGCTATGAGGAAGAGCATGGAGGAAATGATTCCATGGGCCACCATGACGAACATGGCCCCTGCCATGCCCTGGTCCGTGAGTGCGGCTGCGCCCAGGAGCACGAATCCCATGTGGCTGACCGATGAATAGGCAATGAGTTTCTTGAGATCTTTTTGGGCCATGCAGACAAAAGCAGCGTAAATTATACTGATGCCTCCGAATATCGCAAGACCCAGTGCGGCCCACCTCGCGCCTTCCGGAAGGATCCCGAAGTTGAACCTTAGTATTCCGTATCCTCCGGTCTTTAAAAGAATACCCGCAAGGATGACTGAAATGGGAGTAGGTGCATCCACGTGGGCGTCAGGCAACCACGTGTGGAATGGAAACATGGGCACCTTGATTGCGAAACCGACGAAAAATCCTATGAAAATCACCTTTGAAAAGGCAATTCCAAGTATTGGGGCCGCGGATGCAAACCTGCCTTCCCTTCCCATCTGGGTGAGGTACATTATATTGAAGGTATGTTGAACCGGTGTTCCGTCCGCAAGCTTGGCCGGCCCGGAGGTATAGTAGATTGCGATCATGGCAAGAAGCATCAGAGCCGAGCCCGCCAGTGTATACAGGAAAAATTTAATTGCCGCATAAGGACCGCCGCGAATCCTGCCGCCGCTTTCAACGCGGGTGGGCGCTCCCCAGATTCCGATCAGGAAGTACATGGGCAAGAGCATGATCTCCCAGAAGATATAAAACAGGAAGAGGTCCAAGGCGCAGAAGGTGCCGAGCACACCTGTTTCCAGGAGCAGGAACAAGGCCATGAATCCCGGCACCTTTTTCTTTGAGAAGTGGGGATGATGCTCGTCGTCCAATTTGCCGAACCATGGCACGGATGCGATGGCGGCCATGAGGAACACGAACGTGGTCAGGATCACGAGTGCTACGTTCAAGCCATCCACCCCGACAAAGTATTCGATGTTGAACTGCTTGATCCAAACAAAGTGATGGATGAACTGGATCGATGACGATGCTCCGTCAAAGCCTTTCCACAGGAACAATGAAAGCGCGAAATCCACGACCGCGGCGACCAGGGCCACGGTCCTGCTGAAGTTGTCTATGGCGGCCTTACCAAGTTTCAGCAGCCGCCCCAGCCCGAAACCGGCCAGGATCGTTACGAGCCCCGCCAGGGGCACGAAGATGATCCATGTGAGCAGGTAACTGTTGGTAGTATAATCCATCATGTCCTTCGCTCCTTGGGACAGTTCAACTAATCAAATACACGAGGACCAGGAAAACCATGCTGCCGCCGAGAAGGCCGAGAATATAGGTATTGATCCTCCCGGTTTGAGCATGGCTGAAATCACTGCCTCCCTTTAAAATAACGGAGGCGACCAGGTTCACGATTCCGTCCACGAAATACTTGTCGATGGCGCCGTTGATATAGCCGAACAAACGGCCGACTGCGCCTGCAAGGTTTACTATACCGTCGATTATCCGGTTGTCGAAAAGTGAAAGCACCTTCGATGTCTTGAGCGCCCCTTTAATAAAAGTCGCCTCATAGGCTTCGTCTACATAGTACTTATTGAACACTATCCTGTGAATCGCCTTGACCAGCGGGCTTCCCTCGGTGAGTAACCTGGCGGGAATCGGGTTCTTGGCGTCTTTGTACAGCCAACGGGCGGTTGCCCAACCCGTGATTGCGATGACCACGGAAAGGCTCATGAGAGCCCATTCCAGGGCAGGTCCATGGCCAGCGGAAAAGAGCCGGTGCCGGGTGCTTATGAAGACGGGTTCCAGCCAGTGTTCGAACAGGTTCGGCATGTGCCAGAGGTGAGGCAATCCCACGAAGCCGCCGAAAGCAGCAAGGAAGGCCAGTATGATAAGCACGACTGTAATGTTCTTTGGCTGTTCGCAGGGAAGCCCGTGGTGCCCGTTATGCTCTTCCAGCTCTGCCCCGGTCTTGTCAGCATGTCCCCGGTATTCACCGGAAAAGGTCATGTAGTACGACCTGAACATGTAGAAGGCTGTAAACAGGGCCGCCACTGCGCCAAGGAACCAAATTATGAATCCGCCGCCCGGAAGCAATGTGTTACCCGAATCGAATGCCTTCCAGAGGATCTCGTCCTTGGAGAAGAACCCTGCGAAGAACGGAATACCTGATATGGCAAGGCTCGAAACCAGGTAGGTGGCGCCTGTAATCGGCATCTGTTTGCCCAGGCCTCCCATCTTCCGCATGTCCTGCTCGTGGTGGCATGCCAGGATTACGCTGCCCGAGTCCAGGAACAGGCATGCCTTGAAAAAGGCATGTATCATCAGGTGAAATATCCCTACCCACCAGGCACCCACGCCGACCGCCATGAACATGTAACCCAGTTGACTGACCGTCGAGTATGCAAGGACCTTCTTGATATCGTATTGGAACAGCCCCATCGTAGCAGCAAACAGAGCCGTGAGTCCGCCTACGAGCGCGACGATTGTCATTGCCGCCGGAGTCAGGGCGAACAGGAAGTGAAGCCTTGCCACCATGTACACGCCGGCGGTCACCATCGTGGCCGCATGGATGAGAGCGGATACAGGCGTCGGACCGGCCATTGCATCCGGTAACCATACGTACAGCGGAATTTGGGCCGACTTGGCGGTCGCGCCCACGAAAAGCAAGACCGCCGCCAATGTAGGCAGTGAGATGCCCAGGTAATGGGTGTTGATTATTGCATCCGCCATCCCCGGCCTGGAGATAATCGTTTCCAGGGTATGGAAGTTCAGTGACGAATCTCCGGCCGCCTTGAGCACTCCCCAGAAAAGGAGATACATGCCCAGCCCGAAACCAAGGTCACCTACGCGGTTGACAATGAATGCCTTCATACCCGCTGCTGCATTGGCCCTTTCCTTGTACCAGAAGCTGATCAACAGGTATGAACAAAGACCCACTCCCTCCCATCCGACGAACATGAGCAGGAAGTTGTCTGCAAGGACCAATGTGAGCATGGCGAACATGAAAAGGTTTAGGTAAGAGAAGAACCGCCAATACGAGGGGTCGTCTTTCATGTAACCGGTAGAGTAAATATGTATCAGGCTTCCCACAAAGGTTACGACCATGGCCATGACCGCGGACAACCTGTCGAACCTGAAAGCCACGTCTGCGTTGACGATACCCAGGGGAAGCCATGACCAGAGTTTTTGATATAATGCAGCGCTTTCGTCCAGCCTTGCCAGTGAGATGAATGCCCACAAGCTCAACAGGAACGAGACCCATGGAAGAATGATGGCGGGCCAATGTATTGCCGTCTCGCCGAGACGCTTGTGGAGCCTGGCTCCGAACAGCCCGTTCCATGCGGCTCCCACAAGTGGCAGCATGGGAATGAGAAAGAGGTATGAAACCTGTTCCATCTCCCGACCTAACCCCTAAGCTTATCGGTTCTGTCCACGTCGACCGTATCGAATGCGCGGAAGACCTGGAGCACAATAGCCAGGGCCACCACTGTTTCGGCGGCCGCCAGCAGAATTCCGAATAATGCGAAAACCTGTCCGTCGATGTCTCCGGTGACGAACCTCGAAAAAGCAACAAGATTCAAGTTGGCTGCATTCAGTATCAACTCTATGCCCATGAGAAGGGCGACTGCGTTCTTCCTGGTTATCACGCAGTAAAGGCCGCTGGCCAGTAACACGATTGATACTACGAGGAGGTGGCTTATCGTGATGGTCATGTATTACCTCCGCTATCTCGCGGCGCCTCGTCTTGTTCGTTGCCTGTCAAACGAGATCTTCCCCGAACCCCTCCGGCCAAGAGCACGCCGCCGAGCAATGCCGCAAGGAGCAGCACGGATGCGACTTCGAAGGGCAGAATGTACGGCCCCAGCAGGGCATCTCCTATTTGCGACGTAGTCGGACCGGTCGGAACCGTTGGTAATACTTGCCACGGGGTGGTGAACGCCAGGTAACCGAACAGGCCCAGTGTTACAAGCATTGTGACCAGCCCTCCCGGGATGGCCCTGGATGGATTGGACTTTTCGGGATTGCGAATTTTACCGGTAAGCATTACGGCAAACAGGAACAGGATCAGCACGCCTCCCACGTAAACCATGACCTGGATGATTCCGACGAAATCCGCAGACAGGAAGAGATAGAGCCCTGCCACGCCGAAGAAGCATCCCAGCAGTGCGAATGCTGCATGCACGATATTCCTCGAAAATGCGACAAAAACGGCGCTGGCCATGGCCAGGATTGCAAATGCCCAGAAAACCATTGCACTTAAAAGGGGAACTTTCATTTCCCCTCCTTATCTTCGAAACAGACCTTGAGCTTTTTCCTCACGACCTGGCCGAGCGGTTTGTCGACGGGCTCCCGGTCTTTCTTCGGCTTTGCCACGGGTCTCGGTTGGTCCGTGAAATGAATTACAAGGTCGCTGCGTTTGCAGGCCGTGGCCTCGAACTCCTTGCTGTGGTGTATGGCGCCGAACTTGCAATTCTCGGTACACAACCCACAGTACATGCATTTCCCGATATCGATGTCGAAACTGGTGATGAACCTTTCCTTGGTCTCTTCGTTCTTTTCGATCTTGACCCTGATGCAATCTATGGGGCATGTCTTGCTGCATAGCATACAACCCGTGCAGCGATCCAGGTCGACCTCCAGTATTCCCCTGTAACCATCCGGCAATGTCTCTTGCGTGGGTTTGTCGATCTTGTCCGGGTACTGGATGGTGATGGGCCTGCGGAACATCCAACTGAATGTCACGGCCAATCCCTCGAAGGTGCTGTAAGCCGCCTTCCAGGCATTGTCGAAATAAGCCGCGATCCCGCTCTTTTCTCTCAACTCGGCACCTCAAGGCATCCGGTAGGGTGGATACCACATTTTTTCATTTCTAAGCCCCGGGTACTTATCTTTGTCCATCTTGTAGTTGTACCTTGCTCTCAAGAAGAACAATACGATGACAGCAGCTCCGAGCAGAGTCATGATCCATCGTATTATTTTATCGGTTATGCCGCCCTGAACTATGTACAGGTCCATGAAGAGCACACCTGCGATACAGACCAATGTCATGGGCACCAGGTATTTCCAACACGTGGACATCAGTTGATCCACTCTCAATCTTGGAAGTGTCCATCGGGCCTGTATCACGATGAATACTATCCAGGAAACCTTGGCCGCGAATATTGCAAAAGAGAGCAACTGCCATCCGACAAAGGTCCAGCCCGAGGAGGCTGAAATTTTTTCCGGGCTGACGCCTGGTATCTGCCATCCACCGAGGAAGCAAAGTGTCGTGATCGCTCCCATGATCCACAGGTTGGCCCATTCCTCGAACAGGAAGAACAGGAACCTCATGCCCGAGTACTCGGTGTTGTACCCCGCCACCAGCTCGCTTTCCGCTTCAGGCAGGTCAAAGGGGATACGGTTGCCTTCAGCCATGGCCGAAGTCAACAGAAGGAAGAATGCAATGAAGGTGAACGGGTTCTTTGCCACGAACCACTGCCAGGGCCATCCACCCTGGGCCTTGATTATGGCTTGCGTTGACAAGGAGCCGGTCGAGATCACGACGACCAACAATGCGAATGCTATGGGTACTTCGTACGATACGAGTTGGGCCGCGCTCCTGATGCCGCCGTAGAGCGCCCACTTGGAGTTGGATGCCCAACCGGCCGTGAGCAGCCCTACCACGACCAGGGTTGTTACGGCCATCAGGTATAGCACGCCGATATCCAGGTCTGCTGCAATCAGGTTTGCGCCGAAGGGCAGCACCACAAAGGTTCCGAACATGCCTGAAAACACCAGGTAGGGCGCCAGCCTGAACAAGGGCTTGTCAGCGTCGTCAGGGATAAGGTCTTCTTTAAGCAGGTTCTTGATCCCATCCGCCAGCCATTGGAGTACGCCTTGAGGCCCGACCCTGTTGGGGCCGATACGGCTCATTATCCGGCCGGCGGTCCTGCGTTCGACCCATGTAACAGGTCCGGCGAAAACGGCTACGAAACCGAGGCAGATGACCGCAGCCAGGGCCATGCCCGCAAGGTAGATCGCCCAGGTGTATTGCCAGGTATCGGGATTCTTCGAGAATAAGTCCCGGATAACCCACTCTGCGAGTTCTTTCATGTCTCCACCGTCCCAGCGATCCACATCATCGATCCACCTCCGGCGCTACCACGTCGAAAGATGCTATCAGGGCTACCAGGTCCGCTACCATTAGTCCCGGGCTCAAGTGTTCTATGATGGACATGGAAGTAAAGGAACCGGTCCTGTACTTTGCCCTGTATGGCTTTGGCGAACCATCGGATACGACATAGTATCCCAGCTCTCCCCTGGCGCTCTCGACCCGTGAGTATACCTCGTTCGGGTCCGGCTTGATTGTTTTTGGAACCTTGGCCCGTATATCACCTTCAGGCATTGCCTTTAATGCCTGTCTCAATATCCTTACACTCTGCCGCATCTCGTCCATGCGGCAATAGTACCTGTCATAGCAATCTCCGAGACTGCCCTTCCATGCCTTGCCCGTGATCACGTCGAAATCCAGTTCCGGGTACACAGAATACGGTTCGTCGCGCCTTATGTCGAAGTCCACTCCGCTGGCCCGCAGGTTGGGTCCGGAAAGCCCGTAATCTATTGCATCTTCGGCGCTTATCACAGCGATTTCAGCCAGCCTTTTGATGAAAATCTGGTTTTCCGAGATCAGACGATCGAATTCCTCCATGATTATGTCGAAGTGATCCAGCCAGGCAAGAGTCTTTTCGACGACCGCGGGAGAGATGTCCCTGGACACTCCGCCTATACGCATGTAGTTGTAAGTCAGCCTGGCCCCGCATATCATTTCCATTATGTCGTTGATTGTCTCCCGCTCGCGCAACCAATGTGTAAAAGGTGTAAAGGCCCCGACGTCCATGGCCATGCTGCCCGTGGCAATAAGATGGCTTGCTATCCGGTTGAGTTCATCCACTATGACCCGGCAGTATTCCGCCCGTTTCGGGACTTCGATATTGAGAAGCCTTTCTATTGCCATGGCCCAGCCATGGTTGCAGAACATGGATCCAAGATAATCGATCCTGTCTGTATAAGGCATGTTTCCGCTGTACTGCAGGTTCTCGGCCAGTTTTTCCATTCCCCTGTGTAAATAACCCACTTCGGGAACCACCCGGCTCAAGACCTCGCCGTCCGTGTTCAGCATGAAGTTGAGCACGCCGTGCGTGGACGGATGATGAGGACCCATGTTGAGATGGAATAGTTTTCCCTCAGGTTCATCTTTTGGCCCGTGCATGGCCGGCAGGTACTGTATGGGAGGTCTGGGTTGCTCCCCGCCTTCGCCGATGGGAATTGCATCCAGTCCATCCGGCCTATCCGGAGTGATGCCGTGGTATTCCGGTTGCGGCACATAGTCTTTCTTGAGTGGATGGCCTATCCAATCCTCGGGCAGGAGTATCCTGCGCAGGTCGTCGTGACCTTGGAAATTGATACCGAGCAGGTCGAATGCCTCCCTCTCGTGCCAGTTTGCAGTTTTCCAGATGCCGGATACACTGGGAATCACCGGGTCCCCGGCCGCAGCCTTGACCTTTATTACAAGGTCATGACCTTTTGCAATGGAGTGCAGTTGGTACACGACTTCGAGTTGGTCTTTCAGGTCCACTCCGGAAAGGCACCGTAGGTAGTCGAATTCCAGTCCCTGCTCCGCTTTCAGGAAAAAGGCTACATCTATCAGGGCTTGCGGTTTCACTTCGATAGCGGGATCGAGCAGATTCTCTTTGAATTCAAGTATACCTTCCGGAAACTTCTGAACCAGTAAACCATATATTTCCCGAGCGTCCATGAACTCAAGCCTTCCTGATCTTGTCCGCCCAATGCTCCCGCCTCATCCACTCCTGGAGCTTGATGATTGCATGGTTGAGGGCCTCGGGCCTGGGAGGACAGCCGGGTAAATACATGTCTACAGGTATTATCTTGTCTACGCCGTTTACCACAGAATAGCTTTGCGTGAAGAGGCCGCCGCATGTGGCGCAACTCCCCATTGCTATTACGTACTTGGGTAAAGGCATCTGGGCATAGAGCAACCTGACCCGGTCGGCCATCTTGTATGTTATCGTGCCTGCTACCAAGAGAAGATCTGATTGCCTCGGTGAAGTTCGAAAGACCGAGCCGAACCTGTCGAGGTCGGTCCTCGGACCGCCTGTCTGCATGAGCTCTATGCCGCAACAGGCTGTTGCAAAAAGCATGTACCATATGGAGGAATACCTGAACCAGTTTATGAAGTGATCCGTCGTGGTAGCTACTGCCGCGCCCGGGATGATATTTGGGGGAATGATATACTTTGGAGAAGAAGATATTTTCTTGTCCCCGTCTTCACTCATCTTCTTTCCTCCATTATTTGTGTGTATCCTTTTCCTTGATTTCGCGCATCCATTCGAGATTCCCCTTGCCCCAAATGTAGGCCAGGGCCGCTGCCAAAATTGCGATGAACGTCAGTATTTCCACAAAAGCAATTCCTCCCATGCCCTCTTTCAGCCAGCCTTTGAACACCACGGCAACAGGATAGGTAAGTGCTATTTCAACGTCGAAAATGATGAAGACCAAGGCGATTACGTAGAACCTGGGATTGAAGTTGAACCGCGCAGTGCCGATTGGCCGCTCCCCGCATTCGTAGATGGTGGCTTTGTCCGGTTCATTCCGTTTAGGCCTGACCAAGGCGCCGAAGACCAGGGAGACACCGACGAACAATGCGGCAATAATAAGGAAAATCAATACTGTACCGAAGTCATAACCCATGTCCGACCCCTTTGGTCTGGTATCGGCCTCTATCGGTTGCTGGTAAGTACCAACTATTTTGATGCTTGGCAATAGTTTTCTTGAAAAATCAAGTCAGGGAGAAAAAAAGATTGTTCTATACTATTAATTTATTCATGTTACGCCGCGGCAAAAAAGGTTTTCGATATGCAGTATTATAATGCAGGCGCGCAAGCCTAAAAGCTCGACAATAGAGTCAATACCTTTTCCCCAGCATCTTCCTGTGAACTGCCGAGGCGTGTTGAAATTCCCGCTTTTCTTCTTCTGTACAAGGTTCGAAAGCCGGAACCGTGACAGGCCTTCCATCCGGCCCGATGGCAACCATGAACAAGAGCCCCTGGCAGCATTGCTTGGTCTTCCAATCCAGTTTGTTGGATGATTCGACCGTGACTTTGACTCCGCATGTCCTGGATGATGTATAGATGACCTTTGCCGTAACCTGTGCTATGTCTCCCTGTCTCACCGGGCCTACGAATCTTATGCTGTCCAACGAGGCTGTGACGAAATGACAGTGGGCGTACCTGGAAGCGGCCAGGCCCGCGGCCCGGTCCATGAGGGACAGGATCTTGCCGCCAAATGCTGTTCCATACGGATTGGTATCGGATGGGAATATCTCCTCGTACACCACTATGGGTTTGTTTTCGCTGATTGCTTTCATGAAAGCGAGCCTGCCACAAGTCGGCCCCGGTTTCAAGGGCTTGGGAAAAATTATCAATAACCGAATCTATTATTGGTAACGGCCGCAAGCTTCATTCCCTCGAATATCAGGCGCTTTGCTGAAATGATTTCTCTTTTCGAAATGGTTATTATTTTTTCAACCAGGCCCTCTACAAGAGGCCGCGTTAGTACGCCAATGGACATCGGTTCCATGAACAATCAGCACTTTCAGGCTTGTTGACGGGCAAGAAGCCGCCGGCGCCGTTATTCTACAGGTATGCCTTTTTCCAAGGCTCCCGTGCAAATGAGAGGTAATCCCTGATAGCGAGGCTTAAGGCGCTCACTGCAAGTTCGGCACAATGAATATAATGGTCAGGCAGCCCGCCGAGTTCCTCGAGCAGGTCATCGGATGTAATGGCCGCCGCTTCACTGACGGTCATGTCCTGGAGCATTTCGGTAAGGGCGCTTGCCGAGGATACCACGCCGATGCAAATATCACTGAAGAAGGTGGCCCTGGATATCACATTGTTCCTTACTGTCAGGCATATTTCCATGGAGTCGCCGCACGGGCCGGTGTACCAATCCGAGTAGCCATCACATTTCTTCCGGTTTCCTCTGCCGATGTTCCTGGGGTTGAGCCAGTGGTCTATTACTTTTTCAGAATAACCCTCCTGCCTCAAGACCTCGGCTGCCTTTTGCTTGTCCTTGGTTTCAGTTTCCAACAAGCTTTCTCCTCGTGCCATGCAAAGCCTCGTAGGATCTTTACTGCAAAGGCGGGACGGCATGCAAATGTTTTATTGCAGATTCACAAGGTCTCGGACTTTGCGTGTCACCATGATTCACTGATTGATTGCCGCAGCTTTTAGACATAATATTGCGGGTGCCTGTTACAGGTTTTGGCCGGGATGGATTGATGATGACCGCGCACAGGGAAACCACACGGAGGCTCGACCTTGGAGGGGTGCGCATAGGCGGAGGGGCCCCGGTCTCTGTTCAGTCCATGACCAACACGAACACTGCAGACACGGAAGCCACGCTTGAACAGATACGCAGGCTCAAGATGGCCGGTTGCGACATAGTCAGGGTCGCTGTTCCGGATAAAGCCGCGGCAGCAGCCTTGCCCGAAATCGTGGCAGGGGCCGGGTTGCCCGTGGTCGCGGACATACACTTTGATTACCGGTTGGCCCTTGATGCACTGGATGCAGGGTGTGCAGGGCTGCGCATAAACCCGGGAAACATAGGCGCCGTGGACAGGGTGAAAGTGGTTGCCCGGGAGGCAGAGAGAAAAGGGGCGGTGATCAGGGTCGGTGTCAATGCAGGATCCCTGGAGAGTGCGGTGCTCGAAAACGGAAAGGCCACGGCAACGGCCATGGTGCGTTCAGCCGAGCGTCACGTTGCATTATTGGAAGACGCAGGGTTTGAATCGATCAAGGTATCGCTGAAGGCCTCGGACAGGCAGAGGACAATCGATGCGAACAGGATGTGGGCGGCATCCCATGATCTGCCCTTGCACCTGGGCCTTACAGAGGCCGGCACGTTGTTGACCGGGGCGACTCGGTCGGCGGCGGTTCTTGGAGAGCTGCTGGGCGAGGGAATAGGGGATACGTTGCGTATATCTCTTTGCGCGGATCCTGTTCAGGAAGTATTTGCAGGCATAGAACTGCTTCGTGTCATGGGATTGAGAAAGACCGGTATCCGGGTAATAGCCTGTCCTACTTGTGGAAGGTGCGCGGACAGGTTCGATGTTGCTTCACTGGCCGGCGAGATAGAATCGAAACTCGCGGTAATCGAGACAACGAAGAGCATGACGGTCGCTGTGATGGGATGTGCGGTCAATGGTCCGGGTGAAGCAAGAGATGCCGACTTGGGTGTTGCAGGCGGCAGATCCAAGGCACTGCTGTTTAAGAGAGGGGAAAAGATCGGCGCCATCGAGGAAGGACGCGTGGTGGAAACCGTCCTGGCCGAGATAGAAGAGATGCTTTTCAAATGAGATGCATTGCTTAATGTTGCTGCAAGAGAAAAATAGAAAAACCCGGTTTGACTTGAGACCGATGATCTGAATTAATTATGAATGTTCGTCTGAAAGTGGAAATCGAATTCATCAGGTTTGGCGGAACAGGGGAGATTTATTGGCCATGGCAGGTAGGATGATTACCAAAGAGTTGATGATTTGCTTTTTGCTTTGTTTTGCAGGAGCAATTGTTTCTGTTTGCCCTTCAAGTGCCGAAGCCGGGGGTGACAAGGACAACGCCGAATTCAGCAATAGAGTGAATCTGTTCGATATTTCCCGGGATGGTAAGACCGTGACGATCAAGGGAAAGACGTTTCAGGCAGGGGATGGATTGACCTTTTTGAGGCGCGGGGACAATCTGTTCGTTGTGTCTGTAGAGCCTGACGCAGCCTTCTTGGAGGGGATCGAAGTAAGGCCCTCTAAAAAGTTTACTTTTCCAAGGAGCAAGAATTACAAGGTAGTGGGAAGGAAGCTTGTAATCAGGAGAGCAGAGTCCAAGGGTATGATGCATGTCCGGAACAGGCATGCAGAGAGGCTGGCGGATTCCGGCCAAATGTATCCATACAGGGACAGGTATTTTCTTACCAAGCATTATGAAAGACCTACCTGGCAGGCTCTCTATGTATCCAGGGCCGAGAACAACGACGAGTACCCGGAAATTCGAAAAAGGGTGGCCATGAGCCTGATCATAAGACTCCTGCAGGAAGGAGTGCCGGCAAAGGGCTTTGACAGGGGCTTGAAGCGTTTGAACAAGTTGATAGATCGAGCATGGAGGGGATTCAACCAGGGTTTGCTCGGGAAACAGATCATGCAGACGCTGGATTATGATTTTGAAATACTCGAAGACGGAAAAGTGCTTGTAGTCGGCGGTAGAGCATTCAGGGCGGGCCCGGGTATTTCTTTTATATACTGTACCATACATGGGGTGCACATAATAGGAAACGGACCTGGTGCGTTCGAATACCCTGTCCAGTTGGTCGGGAATAACAAGCCGAGGAAAAGGTTGAAGAGCACGATGTTTTTCATAGTTAAGAGAAACAGGATCCTGGCGAGGAAACCAAGTCGAAAATGGAAGTGGCTGGTCAAACTCAGACAGGTACAGTTCAGGGATGGTCATTACAGGTTGACCCTGGCATATCAGAACCCGGAATTTCAGGCCATGCTTCAGGCGGCTTCGAATAACAATATTTATAGTGAACGGATACGCGAGCGTGCCAGCACGCATCTATTGGCAATTTTGAAGCGGACATTCGAGCCATGGAGCAGAGAAGCTCTGGACGGAGCAATCAGGGAATTGGATGAACGGATTCACCTGCGTTACCAGGACCTGGTACATTTTATGGAAGATGTCAAGACCAGTGACGGATGATTGTTTGCAGAACGGCGATGAAAATTTATTGTGTCTTTAAAGTCGAAGATTCTTGAAATTCGATGTCAATATAGTATTGCAGGCATGGAGCGAATTAAAGAGGAGAGGTGATCGATATGAGGTTTTCCAGAATGCTGATACCAACGTTGAGGGAAGATCCGAAGGATGCGGCGGTTGCAAGTCACAAGTGGATGTACAGGGCGGGTATGATAAGGCAATTGGCTGCCGGTATCTATGATATCCTGCCTTTGGGCTTGAAGGTCATACGCAAGGTAGAGCGTATAGTGAGGGAGGAGATGGACAGGACCGGGGCCCAGGAGATACTCATGCCCATGGTGCAGCCGGCCGGACTCTGGGAGGAGTCGGGCCGTTGGAGCTATTATGGTCCGGAACTCTTGAGGTTCGAAGACCGTCATGGCAATTCTTACTGTCTTGGTCCTACACATGAAGAAGTGGTGACGGATATTATAAGGAGGGAGGTTAGGTCGTACCGGGGACTGCCGCAATGCCTGTACCAAATCCAGGGTAAATTCAGGGACGAGGATCGGCCGAGGTTCGGGGTGATGAGGGCAAGGGAATTCATAATGAAGGACGCCTATTCTTTCGACAAAGACGAGGATGGGGCCAAGAAGAGCTATTGGACCATGTACCAAGCTTACAAGAGGATATTCACGAGATGCGGCCTTGATTTCCGGGCTGTCGAGGCGGCTACCGGGGCTATTGGAGGCACCTTGTCCCATGAATTCCAGGTGCTGGCCGATTCAGGGGAGGATGCGATATTGGCCTGTAATAATTGCGATTATGCAGCAAACGTGGAAAAAACGGAATTGGCTCCGGGCCGGGAAAAACCGAACGAGGCGCCTTCGGGCAAACCGGAATTGGTGAAGACCCCTGGAAAGAAGACAGTGGAAGACGTTTGTGCTTTTCTTGGAGTTTCCCCGAAAAAGCTGGCCAAGACATTGATCTACCGGGCGGACGGAAAGGTCGTGGCTGTAATGCTCAGAGGAGATCACGAGCTTTCCGAGGCAAAGTTGCAGGCCTATTTGGCTGCCGACCAGGTCGAATTGGCTGATGAAAAGGTAATAGAAGATGTTACGGGTGCACCTGTCGGATTTGCAGGCCCAATAGGCCTTGGTGATGATGTGAAGATCCTGGCGGACCACGCAGTAACAGGCATGTCAGGATTCGTCGTGGGTGCAAATGAGCCGGATATGCACTACACGTCGGTGTACCACGGAAGGGACTTCGACATCTCGGAGTTTGCGGATCTTAGGAAAGCCGGTACCGGCGACCATTGCACCAGGTGCGGCAAGGGAACGTACAGGGAATACAGGGGAATCGAGGTGGGCCAGGTGTTTTATCTGGGCGCCAAGTACTCATCCCGCATGGGCGGAAGTTTCTTGGACGAGGATGGAGAGAAACACGACATGATTATGGGCTGCTACGGCATCGGCATCGGGAGAACGGCGGCAGCGGCCATTGAGCAACACCATGATGAAAAAGGAATAATCTGGCCCATGAGTATCGCCCCCTTTCAGGTGGTGGTGCTTCCACTGCAGATGAACTCTGAGGACGTGGTACGGACTGCAGAGCGGGTGTACGAGGAACTGGCCGCAAATGGAATAGAAACCCTGTTGGACGACAGGGAGGAGAGAGCAGGGGTAAAGTTCAAGGACGCCGACCTGATCGGGTTCCCGGTAAGAGTCACTGTTGGAAAGAAGGGCCTGTCCGAAGGGAAAGTGGAAGTGAAACTGCGTAGATCCGAAGAAGTGGTAAAGGTCTCAGTCAGTGATGCGGCAGGTCATGTTATGGAATTGGTGTCGAGCGAGTTGAAGGGCCTGGAATCTTGAGATCCGGGTCTTCGGCAAGGCGTATAGTATATGGTTACCATCCTGTAGCTGCTTTGCTGGATGCCGGAAGGTGCCGGGTGTACCAGGTCATGCTTGTACATGGAGGCACTTCCCCCAGCCTGGGAGCGTTGAGATCCATGATCTCGGCCGCCGGTGTACGGGTAAACGAAGTGGACAGGAACACGCTCGACCAGGTTGCAGGAACCAGGTCGCACCAGGGAGTAGTCGCTCAATGCACGGATTACCCATATGCCGGGCTGGAAGACGTGGTGTCTGTTTCCGGCAGGGGGCCGGTGCTCTTGTTGGACCAAGTCCAGGATCCGCAGAATCTGGGCGCGATTCTAAGGAGTGCACTTTTTTTCGGAGCAAGGGGCGTAATCTTGCCAAGGTCCAGGAGCGCACAGGTGACTCCGGCTGTTACAAAGGCTTCAGCCGGGGCAAGCGAGTACCTGGTGGTGGCAAGGACGGGTGGAATAGATCAAGCCGTGAGATCACTCAAGTCAAAAGGATTCTGGATAATCGGGGCGGAAGCAGACGGTGAAATGAAACCGGAAGCTGCTCCTTGGGACCAGGATTGCGCCCTGATTTTGGGAGGAGAAGATTCCGGCTTGAGGCGCGTACTTCGCAACAGGTGTGACGCCGTAGTCGGAATACGCGGCGTACAAAAAGGTGTAGGGTGTCTCAATGTAGCGACCGCAGCCGGCGTGCTGCTGTTTGCCGCTCATTCGGGCTCGAGCGGGGACCTGGAAAAGATGAGCGATTTCAAAAAATAGCTTGACATGTAAAATAATTGTCGTTAAGAATCACAATTTCCGCGAGGCGGGATGAGTGCTCCGCCGCGATGCTGGCGTAGCTCAAGGGTAGAGCAGCTGCCTTGTAAGCAGCAGGTTGAAGGTTCGAGTCCTTTCGCCAGCTTTGGGAAAGGGACGGAGAGATACAAAATGTTTTTTGGTTCGGCGACAGGCAAGGGTGGATGCATTGATGCACAGGCCCTTTGTGGAATACTCGTGGAGGGGTTCCCGAGTGGTCAAAGGGAGCAGACTGTAAATCTGCCGGCGATTGCCTGCGGGGGTTCAAATCCCTCCCCCTCCACCACCAATAGTAATATTGACGAAGAATGCAAAGCGGGAATAGCTCAGCTGGCTAGAGCATCAGCCTTCCAAGCTGAGGGTCGCGGGTTCGAATCCCGTTTCCCGCTCCACGGAGGTTATTAGGCCCTCGTAGCTCAGCCGGCAGAGCACGTCCTTGGTAAGGACGGGGTCACCGGTTCAAGTCCGGTCGAGGGCTCCAGTAGAGAAGGCACAATGCCTGCCGAAGGAGAGGATCGATGGCGAAGGAGAAGTATGTAAGGACGAAGCCTCATGTTAACGTAGGGACGATAGGGCACGTGGATCATGGTAAGACGA
>JAADFL010000151.1 GCA_013152945.1 Deltaproteobacteria bacterium
ATAAACTGCTATATAACATAAATTATCCTTATATAATTATTCTTTATTGTCATGTAGACTGAAGTCTACTAGGCCGCTCAAGGCATCGGCTTGTCATAATTATTTGATATAACTATTAAAATATTAAAACACCCGTACCGGTCATTAAATTTGATGGGGATTATAGTCTACAGGTAGTGTTGCTAATTATCCCTATCAACTCTACTGGAAAAAATAGAGGGCCGTAGCTGAAAGCCACGGCCCTGATAAGGGATTGGGAATGAGGGTCAATCTATCTCTTGCGCCTAATCAGGCTGAGACCAAGAAGGAGGAGGAGTCCAAGCACAGAACCACTGCCATTTGCTGCAGAGCAACCACTGCCGAGGTCTACCGCTTCACCCTCGGCCTTGAGCACGATTCTCGAGCTAGCTTTGGTTTTCTGTGGATACTTTTCATCGCCGAATACCAGCTTTGCACGAAGTTCAACTACATAGTCACCGGGAAGATCCGGGGTGATTGTGACCCGTCTATTTTTCTTGTAGTGATAGTTGAATGTTGTGGACAATGTCACAGCCCCCCTCGGATACTTGATGACCGCATGTGATCCTTCAGGTTTGCTGGCAATAATCCATTCGTACTCAATTCCGGCATTCTGCCGGTTGGCCCAAATCAGGAGGGGTATATTTTTTCCTGTGCGAACGGTCCGGTCTCCTCCGGCAGAGACTGCAAAAGCGCTTTCCGGATTGAGGCAGGTTTCCACGTCGGAAACGACGTAGCAGAAATTCCTGTCACACACATCACCGATGCCGTCACGATCAGCATCCTTTTGCTTCGGATTGAAAACCGATGGACAATTGTCTACAATGTCAATCATCCCGTCATTGTCCCTGTCGGCGTCACACAGATCGCCCATTCCATCGAGATCCAAATCTTTTTGGTCAGGATTACTGATAAGAGGACAATTGTCAGCAAAATCTTGTACTCCATCACGATCTTTGTCTTTCAAGCAGGCATCTCCAAAATGGCCTGGATCTGAACTGTCCTGGTTAGGATTTTTCACGAACGGACAATTATCCTGGGTATTCTCCCATCCGTCACCATCGATGTCAGGGTCACAAGCATCGCCCACGAGGTCTCCGTCAGTATCGGCCTGGCTCGGGTTCCTGACCCTGGGGCAGTTGTCATCCTCATTAATCTTGCCGTCCCCATCGATGTCGGTATCGCATGCATCGCCAATACCGTCGCCATCAGCGTCTTTTTGAATTTCGTTTGCGCTATTCACGCAGTTGTCACACGCATCTCCCACTCCATCACCATCCCTGTCGGCCTGGGCCCTGTTTGGAACAAACGGACAATTATCAAAGTCATCCTCGAGACCGTCATCATCATAATCATCTGCGTACTGATAAGTGTCTCCAAGATCGGTGTCAGCAATCAATGTTGAGCCGCCTCCAGCGCCACAGCCACAACCACAACCGCACCCGCCCGGTCCACCGCCCGACTCGTTCGGTGTTCCACATAACCCACCGGTGCATTCACCGGGAGCTTCATCCTGTGCCGATGCCCCCATGGCTACAAAGACACCTACTGCAAAAACCATCATAACCAATTGCTTTTTCATAACCCACCTACCTTTCAAGCCATCTGGCCTTTTCTATTCTAACCTATGTAGCATGCAAACCCCACACCAAGTGTTGACTCATATACCCATATATTATTTATTTAACGTGTTTTCAATATGTTAAGCAAGGCTGGTATAATGAATTCAACATTGATCCCACAAATAATATGTAGACTATAACCCCCAGCGGCAATTCGCCCAAAAGCACCGAAGTTGACTTTATACTTTTTAATAAATTATTTTATCTAATTATATTAAGTCAATAGCATCTTGTAGACTATATGCTACAAGTCTTCCAAAGCCTGCTGCTTTTTATAATAACAAATTATTATAAAAATTAATAATAAAATAAAGCATTTTGCCATTAATGAGATTAAAATAAAGTGTAGACTATTGTCTACACTTGTGGCAATACAGTACGATGAAGTAAATACCTTCAGGTATTTCGAGTAGTGGTAAAGCACTTGGATAACGGGCGGAACGCATGAGAATCCTATCTGCAACGGCTATGGCGTCTACTCTGTTATTATACTATTATTATAAAGAACGCATGTACGCGTTTGCACTAATCAAAAAAAATCGAATAAGATTTTGTCCTGATCACTTCCATTTTGAAGACAAAAGATTAAAAAAACAGACAGTATAATCAAATTTCCCTTTTCAAGAATCGTTCCCTAATGGCATAGGCTACCCTCAAGCTGTTGGCCATTATGGTTGGAGTCGAAGGAACCGCCCCGGATGTAGGCATGAAACTTCCATCTGTTACATACAGATTTTTAACTTCATGGGCTTGGCAACTGGGATCAAGCACTGATTTGTCCGGGTCTTTACCAAAACGGCATGTACCCTGTTGCAAATGCATTGTCGTACTTGCCCATGTCCAGGGATAGACCTTCTTGGCAGCCGGCTTCATAGCCTTCAGGACCTCTAGTCCACGGCTTGTCATAGCCCTGTTAACATCGTCTGTGATCGGGTGGTTCTGAAGCGTAATCCTTGCAGCCGGAAAACCGTGATCATCCTTTATATAGGGGTCCAGGTCTGTATAGCAGCCTTGCCAGGGCAGATGTTCACCAAAGATTTCGAATTCAATAATCAACTCATCCTGGAAATAACGCCTTAGCCTGTCTTTCAGCGCCTGACCCATCAGTTCCCATTTGGAATCCATTACCAATCGAATGGCAGCGTTGATAATATTGGGGTGGTGGATAAGAAAATTGTAAGTGCCACCCTTTGGAATCGCAAAACCCGCTTTTTCATTCCAGTAATCATCTTGAATCGACCTGAGCATGAAGGGCAGGTCCATGTTTTCCTTTCCAAAGGCTGCAATAAGGTCTGCCCTGTCGAAGATCGCCGTTCCTTTGCCAAATGCAGAAAATGTAAGATTTCTCCCTACCAGTCCGTTGTTGTTCGCCAAACCGTTGGGGAATCTCGCATTCCTGGATAGCAAGAGCAATCTGGCACTTTCAATTGCACTGGCTGCCACACAAACTACCCGGGCCTTTATCAAGTGAGTTTTATCATGTTCGTCGATGTATTCGACCCCCTCCACTTTGTCCAAGGCGTTGGTTATGATACGCGTTGCCCTGCTATTGGACCGAATCTGGCAGTGTCCAGTGGCCTCGGCATCAGGTATGAAAGTAACAAGCGTGCTGGACTTCGAAGAATTCTCACACCCATAGTCTCCACACAGTCCGGCATAATTACATGGAGGCCTTCTTCCGTATGGTCTTGATACAATGGCCCTCGGGGTGGGAAATGGGTGAAATTTCAGTTCCCTGGCGGCGACATCAAGTGATTGTGCCGCCGGGTGCGGCTGCAGCGGCGGCAGGGGAAAAGGTTTCGTCCTTGTCTCGAAAGGATTGATTCCAGCCCGCCCTGACACGCCGATCCTGGCTTCCATCAGGTCATAGAAAGGCATAAGATCTTCAATGGTTATCGGCCAATCTTCAATATCGGAACCCTTTACCCCCCCTGTCAGGGTCGCCAGTTTCAAATCCTGTTCCTTGAGACGGTAAAAGAACCCACTCATGTGAACGGTTGCACCGCCGACACACCTGCTCGTCCATCCATCCCTTGTCCTGGTTGCCCTGGTTTGCTTTCCCCGCCTGATTGTATGTGGATCGGTCGAGATGTAAGGAACCCAGAAATCCCTCCTGCATATCTTGACTTCATCGTGCAGAAAATCACGGTTCGTATAGTATGGACCTTTTTCAAGCACTACAACGTCGGCACCCGCTTCTGCCAGAATCGCTGCTACAGGTGCGCCGCCTGCACCGCTTCCAATCACTACTACATCAGTTTCGTCTGTTGAAGCCATGATACACCCCTAGTCGTGAAATCCCTTGTCTGGGTTCAGCAAACGCCCGACTCCAACCGGATTCCACCAACGGGATTTCATACCATCCGGTATTCCGATAAATTTCCATCCGACTCTGTCGCGGTTACCGCCGTACTTGGGATCAGAGAGATATCCCTCGATAACAAACTCCACCAATTGCTTATAGAAAAGATAGCCATCGAATTTCTTTATTCTTATTTTTTTTCCCTGGAACATACGCAGTATTACTTCCTGCTCCCCGTGCTTCAATGTTGTGAATTTCCTCTTGTATTTCCGCTTGGCCACATTGTTCAACTGGATTGCACCAACCATTAAATACTTTCTGGTATTATCGAAAGGCTTTTGCGTCAGCCAATAATCCATGAAGGCCGGAATACCTGCATCAATGGCGCCGGGCAAGATAACTTCCGCTGCTGCTGCAAGGATTTCCTCGATATCCGGTTCAAAGGCCTTGCCCAAAGAAAGATTATTTTCCCTCCCCGCAACCGGCACTGCCTTGGCCAAAAGAATACCACTGCCTGAAAGGACCGCGGTTTTTACAACCTGTCTCCTGGTCATCAACAACTCTGGCTTCTTTTCCGTTCTCTTTTTTCCCATGTCGCCCTCCTAGTGGCACACAGAGCAGGAAGCTCGTCTCTTTTCCACCACGGGGCACCTGCCTTTTCCCGTTAGCGAAGGAGCGGGCGGGCCTGACGGATGACAAGATCCGCAGCTAAGCTCATGCTTGTGCTCTATTATAAAGGGACACTTGTGGCTGAATACTCCGGATGCCTTGGAATCAGGCCCGGCGTGACATGACGCGCATGGCATATCTACGATGATCTTGGCCTTTGTACGTTTCGTACACGCCGAAGGCTCGGCAAGGGCCAGACTCTCGAGAAATACCACAAGACTTTCCATTGATTTCCTGTCGTGCCCGAGTGCCAATTTAAACGAAGGCATGCTGGAATCCGCGAAATTGGCTGTTGGATCGAGTATACTTGTCACGAGGTATTCAGGACTTTTCCTTCCGATTTTTGTAAGATCCGGGCCAAAGTCCCATGAGCCCTTTCCTTGAGTGCCTAACGGATGACAACCTGTACAACCAAGCCCCAGGTACAACCTGGCGCCCTTTACCAGTACTTCCATGCCGGGCGCATCCCCGGGGACATGGCATCTGCCACAGCTCGCCTGAATGTGAGGCTCTCGAAGCAAAGGATCCTTTCCACCGGCCGGTCCCTTGTGTGCACCTTCAACAGTCAATGCCCTCCCGTTTCCACCATGACACGAAGAACAGCCGAATCTCGTTGCCGGATGGTACGTAAGAAGGCCTCCTGGATGAGGCTTGAATGGATTTAACAATTTTTTTTCTGAAATATCCTTGCGTTCAATGCCGAGGTGGCAGGTGGTACAACGATCCACATTTCCATCACAGGCATGAACTTGCAATATTTGTATATTCTCACTGCCGGCCGGGTCTACAGTGGAAATGAACTCTTCTTGCTTTTGTTTCCAGTCCGGTTCAGCCTGCCTGTACATTGTCAAGCCCATAGCTGCAAACAGTAACAATATACTGGCAAACAAGGCTAATTTCAGCCTCCTCGTGTCTCTATTCCTGAAATCTTCTCTATTGGAATTAGAGGACAAGCCGCCATTCCTCCCAGGGCCAATAAAGCTCCCAGCCCGGTCCTCTGAACATACCGAGCACTGTAAATACAATAACAGCGACTATCAAGACTGTGGCGGAACAAAGAACAGCCGCCCTGGTAGAGCCGGTGATTATTCCTGACAAGAAAAATCCAAGTACCGACAACGCCAACGTGGCAGTAGCCGGATTAAACAGGTCCAACTCCAGGAAAGACATAGCGCTGTTCCGGATATCCGCCTTGAGGTACAGGGCTTCTATTCCAACGAGTAATCCCGTGGCTGCCAAAAGGGTTAAAAGGACAATGATTTTTTCCGTCCTACCCCCGAACCACCGGCCGGCCATGGATCCTCCCTTATCCAGAGCAGGTACCATTGCCATGAATACCATGAGAAACAATGGGAATATCAATCCACCCACAGTTGCGGAGTAGCTGACCATTTCCTGGAGCCAAAGAAAGTACCATGGGGTCTTCTCTGGGTTGGACGGATTGTGGAGATTTGCAGCAGGGCCCAAGGGCGCGGGTACCAAGTTGGCGACAACCAAGATAACCGCCACGACTATGAAGAAGATGATCCCCTGCCTTGATGTCAAGTGAGGCCTGGCGGAGAGAGTATCCGATTTTTGACTCTCCCCTTGCTGGGAAGCCACCAGACCTTTATCCCTGCGGATCCTCCACAAGTGAAGCACCAACAGGATTGCCAGCAATAATGGCAAGATAGCCACATGAAGTGCATAGAACCTGGTCAGAGCCTGTTGGCCGACCTCATCTCCCCCCAAGACAAGCAATTTCAGCCCATGTCCCAGCACAGGCAGTTGATCAAACAGGTTCGTGCCTACCCTTACGGCCCAGTAGGAAAGCTGGTCCCACGGCAACAGGTACCCGGTGAAGGCAAGACCCATTGTAATCAGAAACAAGCCCATTCCTATAATCCAGTTGAATCCCCTGCCTGAATACCCGGCGGTGAAAAGCACACGCAGGAAGTGGAGAAAGACAACCAGCACCATGGCATGACCGGCCCACCTGTGCATTGCCCGCACCACAGCACCCAAGGTGACTACGTATTCCAGGTCGTTAGTGCTGGCCAATGCCTGCTCTGTGGTCGGCACATAGTAGATCATCAACAAAACGCCGCTCAAAACCAATACAACCAACAAGGACAGCGTTATAAAACCCAGTCCCAAGGTTGTCCATGGTGACAAGGCAATCCTGCTTATCCTCGGCGGATTTGGATGTAGGAAAAAGCTCTTTTTTACGCCATGGGACGGGTCTCGCCCCGTGCCGTCCGTAAAGCCAAGACGATTCAAACGTAAGTTATGTCCGATTTGAATTAAAAACCTGCTCAATAGCTTTCACCGATTTTTCATTAATGATTGTCACCGTCATTATCCGATGATTCAAATTTAACTATTTCACCCTTGTCCACCCAGAGTTTACCGTCCGCTTTCAACCATACCTTGTATTTCGGCAAATCCCTCCTTGCAGGGCCCTTCGTGACCCGGCCGGATTCATCATACCTTGCCCCATGACAAGGACACATGAACCCTTGATCAGACTTTTGGACGATACATCCGAGGTGGGTGCAGATTGCAGAAAAGGCGACTACCCCTTTTTCTGTCCTCTTAATAAAGAGATCGCGCTCCCGCAAAAAGGTCAGCGTGTTCATCCTGAAATCACCCGGCGCTCCAATCGGAAACCTCTTGGGCTTTCCAGCCGCAACCTCTGGAACAGCCAGGGCTGAAATTCCGGCAACAGTCATGAGCCCGCAGGTGCCAAGCAAGGTCGTGCCTGCAAGGGATAGAAAATCACGCCGGTTAGTCGCTTGTTTCCCAGTGTCTTCTTTCAAAGCGCCATGATCAGGAAGTGAGATTGCGGCCCGTGCATCGTTACCTTGTGGTGTCTCCAAAGGAGATTGATCAGGCACCTGTTCTTCCTGCTGATTGGACTTTTCCAATCGAAAATCGTCTTTTTTCTTTTGAGGGAAATTCCGATCTTCGCCCTTTTTCACGACTTGTCTTTTTACAGCTTTCTTTGGCGCACTTTTCTTTTTCTTTCTTCCCATTGTGCTTCAAGTCTAATCTGATGTTTCAAATGAATCAAGAACTTCGACAAGCAATTCAACGATCCAAATCTCCTATCAAGGCGACCAAAAAATAGGCTGCGACTCCACACAACAACACGGCAGTATATCCCCATAGCATTCCGAGTAAGACAGCTGATTCCGAACCCACCACTGAAGCAAATCCATTCATGCCATAGGCCCAAGGCACCCTTTCTGGATAACTTTTTTCAATATTTGAAATGAGTATGGGGAACGTCATACCCATGAAAAACCCTACGGGAAATATGAATGCTATTGCAATCATAATCCTGGCGATTTCAGGTAATGCCAGAGTAGCATTCACCAGGTAGGGTGCTGAAAATGCGGTCACAAGGGCCATTGAACCAGCAGCAGCAGCGGTCCATCGCGCTTTGAGCCTGCCCGAATAATTTCCTGAAACAAAACTGCCGATACCTGAACTTATCAACAGGCCTCCCAGCACGGCTGCGAACACCACCATGGGCTCGCCCAGGAAAAGTGTGAGGCGCTGGATCAACCCGACCTCGACCACCATGTATGCAAGGCCGAGCCCTGCAAAGGCCGCAAGTGTTTTCAGCCTTCTTTTACCATCCATTGCCCGTCTTCGAAACACGGCCAATGGTAGAAGAATAAGCAAGAGACCGATTGCAGTCGTTTCTAGAAGAAGCACCACGAGAGATGCCTCGGCTATGGGCGCGTCCTCCAGGGCCATTCTACCGCCATGCCCTTGTGAAAAAAGTAATGAAAGGTCTTTCAGGCCGATATCTCCCAGGGCAGTCCTCCTGTTGAAAAAAGGCTTGTCATCCGTGGCCGGACTCAACAAGACCTTGAACGGCACCTTCACCTTTGTCGGATCGTTTGCAGTAAGCAATTTACGGTAGTAACTTTTATTTTTTCCACTACCCGGAACATAGAGCGGCTCCATGCCTTGCCGTGCCAGGACTTCAAGAAAATCACGGGACATCCCGGAACTGAAACCATCCTTGCACATGGCAAAACCGGCGTAGAAGCTTGTGTGCCTTGCAGGCCGTCTCCATGCCATCACCTTGTCCCGACAATTCTTGATCCCGATGCGACCCAGCACACTCCGGGCTGTTACGAACAGCCTCGGGATTTGCGCCTCCGGCCTGGTTATTAGTAAGATTCCCCCGGGCTTCAGGTGATCGAGATAGCTGTTGAATGCCTCGACAGTCAATAGGTAGTTCTCGGCAAGGCTCAAAGACCCGGAGGCCATTGCAGCATTCGATATTGTGTGGGGACATTGAATCAAGTCGAATTTTTTCCTGGTTCGTTCTATGAAACTCCTTGCCTCGTCCGTGTATGCATGGACTCTTGGATCATCGTACAGTCTTCCGGTGAAATCAGACATCTTGTCCATGACTACATGATTGATGGCCGGATTGATTTCCACGGCAGTCACCGATTCGGCGCCGTTTCTAAGTGCGAGCAGCACCTCCCGGCCTCCGCCGGAGCCGACGATCAGGACCTTGGGATTCTTTTTCAGTTTCACAAAAAATGATTCGTCGTCACCCGTAGGCCCAAGGTCGGCTATAGGTGCAGTAGGATGGGCAAGCCTTGTAACAGCAGTCCCTCCATCGATTAGTATGCTCCTATGCACCCTCCTCCATTGGTCCCTAAATTCTATTACATCAATGCGGGAAAGCGTATTCCATGCAGAGTACCTGTGGAACCGTTTATCTCTAATCAGTTTTTGTACAGGCATCCCGCCGCCGGTTACCTTGTTACTGCTGATACGGACCGGCAGAATGTTCTCTGCAAACAACGAGCTGGCTGCCAATACAACAAAGAGCCCCATGGCAAGGACTTTGTACCTGCTCCGCATATTCCAGGAGAGCAGCAGTGCGGCAATAGAAGCTAGTGCGGCAGAGGCGAAAATAGTTCCCGGCCCTCCAAGGAGAGGAAGAGCCAAAACTACAAGGATGCATCCGAACCCTGCGCCTGCCAGGTCGAAAAAATACAATTTGTGGACATTCGCTGCGTACCTGGTCAGTAGTGCTGCAACCGTCAAGCCGGAAAAGAAAAAAGGCAGGGTGACCGAAAGATATGACAAAGGCAAATAGAGCCATTGCATGGCATCTTTACCCAAAGAAAATGGTTCATATGGAATCAGGTCGAACAAGATATATCCAAGTACGTATGAAACCGGTGTAGCCAAGGCCAACCAGGTTATCAACTTTGGGGATACTCTTTCCGCCTGTCTTCTCAGAGAAAGGACTACGCCGGCGAAACCCAGCCCGAAAAGAGCGGTGCTCAACACCATGAAGGCGAAGTGATACCAAAGTGTGACCGATAATATCCTTGTCCAGGCTATCTCGAGAGCCAAGACCGAAATCGAGAGGAAAAAAAGGCCTGATAGAGTCGTCTTATCATTCCTGCGGCCATCCGGATTCATGGGTTTTCCTTTACCTGTGGAGCCCTTGACTTCGATCCTGTGGAAACTAATTGGGTGTTATCAACTCTATCCGTAGAAAGTAATGGGTATGAGCATCGGAATCTATCTCTACCAGGTGGTCGCCCGAGCGCCTCATCTTTTCTTCCACGGCGAATATCCTGTCACCTCCTGCCTTGAGAAATAGATCGGCCCCATTACTTTCATACTTATGGGAATCAGTACAACCCGGTTCATACCATGTTATAGTAGTATCCTGACCAGGATGTTCCCTGGTCTTGAAAAAGATTTTAATTTTGATTTTTGTATCTGCAGGACTTGTCACGATAAAATTTCTGAACCCGGGGAAATCGCCTTCAAGGTACTTGTATTCAGTCAATGTACAACCCGCAGTTCCCCTGCAAATCGGGATGTTGGCGAGACATACATCATAATCGGCTCCGGCAATGAACTCGGCTTCGGGCCGTGTACATCCGGGGAAAAGAGCCATTTGCATGAAAAAACAGAACCAAAACCCTGAAAAGATTACAGGCCGGGGCCTTTTTTTCTTGAAAGCATCCATGGTCATCTTCCCACGACGGCCTCGAGACTGAAGGACAGGTCCACCAGAGCGGCGGCATCCGTGGTCCCTCCCGTTTTCTTACTCCAAATACGGTTTAAATGACGATCCAGCTTCATCTTGAAATTGGTTGCCTTATCCAAAGCCAAATGATCCAATGCCTCGGCCGGAACGCGGAGACATCCGTCATCAAACGTAACGCATCGCAATTTGCCGTAAGGTGTTTCGGTTCCCGCCTTTGGCGTAAGCGTGAAGACCATGTAATCACCATTACCCGGCACCCAGGATATCCACAAGGGATCTTCGCGGTCCACAGCAAGGTTCAATGATGGTGATTCCTCGAGAACCGGATTCGTTATCTTGTCGAACCTGGTCATCACTACGTCCTCTGGAACATCCATTTCCATGGAAAAAGCAGGATAGCTCCATTGGCCTTCACTTGAATCCACTTGTATTTCGATTTTGTTTCCGTCCTGAAATGCAAGTTCGTTGATAAGCCTGGGTTCGATATTTCCATTCTCTTTGGGTTCGAGCTTGACCTCTCCCCCCTTCAATCCCTTGAAGCTTACCGAATTGACTTCGAGGGGAAATGACTTACTCTTGGTGCATTCGAAGCCCTTCGGACAGGAGTCCAATTCCCCCTCCCGGCACGGCGGATTCGTGCAACATGGCGGGGATACGCAATAACCGGCCTCACATACCATTATGCCGCCGGGACAATCATCATCACCGGTACATGTCTTCCATGTTGGCCTGCAATCCTGGAACATGCATGAATAACCCTCTGGGCAAGGGTTTTGGTCGTCACATCCCACCACCCTGCATCTTTGCAAGGTCACGGGCTGGCTCGTGTAAACCTCGCAGGTGGCGGAGTATGAAATCCTGTCCGATACATAGATCCTGTATTCAATGAAATCACTGAAATGAGCCTGCACCTGGGTGTCCCTTTCTGTTTGCGCTCCCAACTTGTTCAGGGCATTTATGCTAAGTGATGCTACTTTGAACGTGTCCAGGTCGGTTTCATCTTCCACCAGGTTGGGGACCAGATCTGTGTCGCCCGGGCATATTCCACCGTTGTTGTTATCACCACATCCGAACGAACTCAAAATAATCGACGACAGCACGGAGATCGATATTACCGTAATTTCTGAATACTTCATCTTTCATTTATTCCTTCCATCTATTGCCACGGCCATGTCATTTAGAAATTCTAGTGCTCTCTACGAAATCGGTCAACCAGTGTGTCAACCGAATGCCTATTTTTCCTCGATGGGGAAAAAGTCGGCATCGGTCAAAGGAACGTCGTTCCAATTCGGAGTTTTCTTTCCGTCATGGTAAACTATTGGAATCAATGCAGCCCTGAATATGGCGTATGCATTTGGATTGCCGTCCGGTGTCTGAGCGAAATAGACGTAAATGTTGTTGTGTCCCGGACCGAAACCCAAGTCCAATGTTTCCATCAACGTGATATTCTTGACCTTGAATGAAATACAGTTTTTCTCTGAAACACCCACGCGAATAGTCTCCCTTATCCTGCAGATGCCGCCATTCTTGCAATCTGCCTGGGAGGTGCAGGGTGGATCGTCAGGCTCCCCATCACACCAGAATCCATCTTTGGGAAGAAGATTGTCGTCTACTTCCACGGTAACCCAGGCTGGTTTGATGTCATTTTCGATTCTCATTCCAGCCGGGCATGTGGCGCCTTGACACGGCGGACCGGAACACACACCTGCCTCGGCATCGCAACGCTGACCCGATGAACAGTCCACGTTCATGCATCTGTCCGGCAGGCAGGAACCGAGAATGAGATCACACCTGGTACCCAAGCCGCACTCGGCCTTGGTACAATCAGGCCTGCACATACCACTGATCGGAACACACTTTTCCGTAGACAGGCATGTGGTATGCGTACACTTGTCCGGTACGCAAGTGCCGCTGGCCGGATTGCACCATTCGCCGGTTGAGCATGCCACGGCGCAATCCTTGACACACGTGCATGTAGAATAGAGGAGATACTTCCCTGAGCCTGTAAGAGCCACCTTCTTTCCTGATTGACCATCTCCCGGGGCCTGCCAAGTAAGTGCCCGAGGATCCGGATAGTAACACAGAACGCCAAGGCCGGTCGGTGACCGGCTGGACACATCGGTAACGCGTACGCCGGTCAACTTGTACGGCTGGCTGGAAAAGGGCACCATTTTCAATCCTTCGTCCGTAATGTCGTATTTGTAGGCCATGCCCGAGCGGGATGAAACGTCATCTGCCCAGGGGTCGAGATGCATTTCAAGTTCGGAGCCATTGTTCAAGCCGTCCCTGTCCAAATCTTTTAGATTGTCACTTTCCAGGTAATTGGTTCCATAGAGAAACTCCAGCCTGTCCGGGTACCCGTCCTTATCCGTGTCAAAGAGGCTGGGATCCGTTCCCAGTATTTTTTCCTCACAGTCATTTAATCCGTCTGCATCCTTGTCCCCATACGGCCGGGTAAGTTCGACACATGCGTCGGGAATATCCATTCTAAGGGGGTCCAGGTTCACCGTGGAAAACAACATCTCCACCATGTCGCTTATTCCGTCGCCGTCGGTATCCGCCTTGGCCGGATCGGTATCGGTGCCGCCGGGGTTGGTATTCTTGTTCCATGTATCCTTGGTACAGTTGCACCTGGAGTAGTCGCTGCAAATGCCCGACAGTATTTCTCCATAACAGTTTTCTTCCTGATCGCTCATGCCGTCCATGTCACTGTCGGGCAACAGCTTGCCTGCTTGCGCCTTTGCGTTCAGGTTGGATACGATGAATGCCTTTTTGAGAAATATTGTGCTCCTCGACTCGTAGTTCAAAGCACCGAAATTAACCTGGTCGCCTTTTACAAACCGTAAAGAACTTCCCATGCCTGCGGTTGCCATGGCCTTGAGAAGCTCGTATGTATAGTCATTGGTTGCGCCGTTCGGATCGTTACATGCCAAAGTAGGACAGCAATGCTTGTCTATCTGGCAAATCTTGGAATTGTCGTTGTTACAGACCTTCAGATATTCACACGTGCTTCCACAATCCGAATGTGCCGTACATGTAACCGTTGGATCGTCCGTACATCGCTGTTCGGGATCGAGGCACTTCTCGTCGCCCGCACAGTTGACGGGGCAGGGTGCGGTCGAACTGCAATTTCTGTCTGCCATGCCCTGACAAGTGCCGGGCTTGTCGTCCAGTTGAACCGTATGAAAAGAGACATCGGCCACGCCGTTCTTCTTGCCGAAATCAACCAGGCCGGTCACCTGCTTGACAAGCCTGCACTTCTCGTCACAACCGTTATTAGGATCTACCGGAATGGGCGGGTCTGGCGATCCGTTGACCAGAAAGATAAAGACATACCTTGTCCTGGAAAGCGTACCTGGATTTGTGGTCAAAACATCACCGGTGAAAATACTGCCTGCCAGGGATATGGCCCCCATCCAGTCGCGACAGGATCCTTCCTCGCATGGATCTATAATTGCAAGACTTGCCGTAGCTTCCCTTAAAGCAACTTGGTTCTTCGTATAACCTTCTTCCGTGAGCTGAATGGCCTTTCCGGCAAACTTTACTATGGCAAAGGTATAGTTGGAGGCTGTCTTGTAACGATCGATTACATCTTCAACCGCGAATCTCCTCCTGGTGTTGGGATCGTTTTCCGCCATGGATCCGGACGTGTCGACAATGAACATGATTCGAACCGGGAACTGCCTTTGAGCCGGATCATCGGTGCACACACGGCCCGAAATCGATATCTTGTCCGGCACCTTCGGCGCTATGCCCTGGTGGTATATATTTGTATCCGTACAACCAGGAGAAAATACGGCCAGCAATGATATGAAAGCCAGGATCTTCGATGCCATCATTTCACCTCTCTTGACCTGACCCAGGAACATCTCAATACAACTTAGTTACCACACCAATACGGCGGATTCGGCTGATTCTCGTTGGGACAACACATCTCGGCGCAATCAGCCTTGCACCCGGAACAAGCAAGGGGACATTGCCTCTTTGCCCTAATCGTTACCCTGTAGGGATTCTTGTAGTCATATTTTTTCCTGTCATAGTGCATCACCCTGAAATAGAAAGGCCGGGCTGAATCCGTTTCTCCGCAGAAGTACACGCACTCGTCATCACCGAACACGCCGCCCGCAGTGTTTTTGAAACATGCACCTTCTACGCTCCTGCTCCCGGGAGTAGCACAAAACCCGACCGTGCCCCTTCTGGTGCCTCCAAGAAATGCTGTGTAGTATATTTGCAAATCCGGGTTGCCGTTGAAGCTCCATTCGAAGGACAGATCCCAATCTACGAATTTGTCACAATCCTGATCAGGCTTTTGATCCTTGGGCGGAAAGTCGCCTCCACCCTCCATTTTCATGACGTACCAATCCTGGTCTCCCCTGAAGGAAAGGTAGCCCTCTATGGTGTCACAAACAATCTCGGAGGTCTCCAGGTGCGCCGGATCCGTTTCCCTGCAGGTTATGCTCTTGGCAAGTTTCTTGTTGAGCTGTATGGTGGCGGCTTCCTGGTCGTTCGTTGCATAAGGCAGATAGATTCCATTCGGCGGGAATTCATATTTATCAGGCTCCTGCATCGTAGTAACGGTCAGTGTATACGAAGTATCCGGATCCATTTTTTCCGCTTGAAAGTCCCGTACAAGCACATAATAAAGATTCCCGTACATCGGAGCTACCGTGTGCAAGTGCCTGGGATCACCTGTTTCACTCCACTCCTTTCCCTGCAAAGTCAGGTGTCTCAATGCACATCCATCCGGCAGGCAAATGCTTGCGCCCCTGCATTTGCCCTTGTTTTGATCACATTCGTGCGATGGACACTCGGCATCCAGGCAATCCTTGTCTCCCTCACAGCCCGAGCAATTCCATTCCAGGTATTCACATGCGTCTCCTTGTTCGCATGAAGACCTGGGATCGGCCACGATTAGATCAACGGCAGGCTGAACAGGACTCGATCCATTGTACTTGAGGTCTACCTGGATGATCCCCGGATTGGTATCAGTGACCCCCGGCGCTGAAATCCGGTACCAATCTTCATCCCCCCTGGTGGCAAGGTAAGCAGAGACAGGACTACCACTTTGTATGGATGTGGCCTTGGACCAGCCATTGTTTTCCTCGTTTTGATCCGGGTCCTGTCTCTTGCTCAAAGTCAGGACGTAGCCTTGTTCCAGATCCACATCATCATTGCCCTCGTCCTTGACCACCAAGTAGTAAGTTCCCGTTTTGTAAAGGGGCAGCACGTCGTGAAGTTTCGTAGGTCCCTTGGTCCCGTCGAAATTTCCGCCGGTATTGACCACGGTTTTTCCGTCCGGCTCGATCAATGTGTATCTCAGGTCCACCGGTGTTGCAGCTTGCGTACTCAAATCGATTATTACTATCTCGCCGGCCGTAGCATCCAGCTTGAACCAGTCACTGTCAGAGTTATAGGAAATATACCCCTTTTGGCCCGGCACAACGGCCTTTGCCTCTTCCTTTGAATCGTTGGGCTCGTATTTGTCCGGATCTTGGGCCAATACCAAGGACACCTGGTAAGGTGTTCTTGTATCCTCCTCGTCCTTGCCCTCATCGTAGATCTCTACAAAATAGGTTCCTGCCTGCCTTGCATAGTACTTGTCATCGATGAGTGTACCTTGGTTCTGGTGATCCTCCGCATAGTCACAAGCAGCGCCCAAAACCGATTCGTCATTCCCCTGCCGGGTTATCCTGTAACAGTAATCCACTCCGCCGAGCCTTACTCCGGTCTGTATTTTCAATTCCACGATCGTGCCGGGAGATGCAACGGTAAACCAGTAATAGTCCTTGTCGATCGGTGGGCAAATATAACCTGTAATGCCGTCACTCCCGGACTTGAGTTCCCACGCCGGGGCTGTCGAGTCTGGTTGTGAATCATCGACATGGCATTCCACGTCAGTATCCGTATCGGTATCAACATCAGTATCACTGTCTCCTCCCGTGCCTGCTCCACAACCTCCGCCCCAGGGCACGAACAAGAGAACAAAGCCGGCGGCCAAAATGGCTCCGATAGCGGTCCCGAGCAGTGCGGAAAACCTTGGTACTGTTTTTCCGGTTTTTTTTCTTGTACCCTCCATGCCATTTATCTCCTTTGGAATCCTATTCTCCGTACTTTACACAGTCCCGGTCCGCATCGAACCAATCGGTGCACCTTTTCCGTTCACTTGGATTGGAAGGAACACACCTGCCCTTGCATGGAATGTGCGCACAATCCTCATCAGTGCTGCAAGGCTTGTAGCAGAAACCGGCATCACAAATCATATCGGCTTCAGGACAAGGGGTGTCCTGGCTACAGGAAATGCTGCCGGGATAATCACACCTCCCCGATGCCGGATTGCACTTGTAGTATGGGCAATCCTGATCGCTGGAACAGGATTCCTGTTCCAGGGTGTCACAGTTTCCAAGCCCGTTTTCCCTGTGGCACAAGAATCCTGTTTCACAAACCCTGTCCGTGCTTTCCGTATCAGGGTTGCACGTTATGGAAGGATCGTTGATGCAGGTATGATCCGTTGAGCAGAAATGCTGAGGGCAAGTCAAATCAGTATCGCATTTCCGGGAGGGATCGTTCAGGCAAACCCGGTAACTGTTGCACATGTTGGGGGGACAATCCATATCGACCTGGCACTGGGTGCCGCTAAGCGCACATGTGCCAAGTCCACTGACAGGATCGATGTTTTGGCATGGGTTGACCGGGCAATCTCCGGTCTTTTGGCAGTTATCATCCGAAAGGGAGCATTTACTCGCTTTACCGGAGCAAAACCTGTATGGACAGTCAATATCACGATCGCAAGGCTCCCCGATCAGGGCATTACATGTATATCCCCGTTCTCCCCTGCAATCTTCGTTACTTTCACAAGGCACTCCCGTGCATACACCAAGCACGGGCTCACATTTCCGGTTGGGACATTCACGTGAATCCACACAGGGTTGAATTCTGCACTTTTTGAGTTCCGGATCGCAAGGTTCCACCGGACAATCTCCATCAGCAGTACAAGGCACACCGGCACATATCCCTCCGTGATGGTCTACGCAATGGTGGCTTGCACAAAAATTATTGACACAAGTATCTGTCAAATTAGGACAGTCGCTGGCCGAGGTGCAAGGTGTTTGGCAAAGTCCTTGCTCGCACTGTTGACCGGCATCACAATCCGCCGGACTCGTGCATTTCTTGTAATCGCCGGGCAGATCTTGTTCGCAGGTTTCACCCGCATTACATGCATAGGACCCGGCGCACGGGCTCCTGCAGAATCCGCTGACACAATCATCGTCATTATCCGGATCAGAGTCCCGGTTGTCCGGACAATCGGATGCGACAGTACACGTGGGATACACAGGTTCACAAATTCTTCTCGGACAAAGCCCTGTAATAGGATCCGGAGTACTTTTTGCCGAGTCCATACAAAGTCCGGTGTCCTTGTTTATCGGGTAAGGCGGGCAATCCTCGTCCGAAGAACATGCGGACCTGATAGGATAGATACAATTCTTGACTCCTGTTCGCGGATCCTCTGCACAAGTGAAATGAGGACAGGGAGTATTCTCATCACACTTTTCTCCAAGCGGGGCAAGGCAGAGATGGTTCGAAGGATCGCATACAAAATGGGGGCACTCCTCATCATCCGAACACCGGGTGGCCACAGGACGCTTGAAGTCTTTCTGTTCCAACCTGACGACGCCGCTCGGCGGGTACTTCACGTCAGGTTCAGGATATCTTGGTATGTACCTGACCCTTGCACAGGCCACCCTGAATGTTCCATAGTCTTTCGGGTTGTCCAGCGGAACCTCACCTGCGTACACCATTACATCGTTGAACCCCTTGAGCCCTCCCTTGGTCCTGGCCTGTGTCCCCACGAGCGTGATATTGTCCACTTTGAACTGGTAGCAAAACCTGCTTTCGTACACACCGGGCTTTTTCGTAAAATGGTACCTATAAGCACGCTTGGAGAAAAATGCCGCATCATTGGCTCCCGGGTTGGTATGCCATGCAATCTCGTCACCATTCAAAGAACCATCGAAATCCTTGTCTGTATCGGAATCGTTGTCTACCGGGCTTGTGCCTGCCCTTACTTCCAGGTTGTCCGGTATTCCGTCGGAATCTGAATCGAACAAATCCGGGCTGGTACCGATGAATCTCTCTTCGCAATCCAAGAGAGTATCTCCATCCCTGTCCATTCGTTCAAGTGCTGTCCTACAGTCTGCATCGTTCGGGTCGAGCGGATCGAATCCGGAATCTTTCAGCCTTTCCTCGAGGTAATCACTGAAACCATCCCCATCCGTATCCCGCAATCCCGGATCAGTTCCCAGCATCGCCTCCTGGATATCTACGAGACCGTCACCGTCTGTATCGATATTTTCGTTGATATTCCATGCAGGATCCGCATTATCATTGAATACCAGAAACGATCCGTCCTTTACCTCATACATTCTCTTTACCGAGGTAAAATTTATATCAAGGTAGTTTATGCTCTCTCCATTGGGGAAACTCCTGAATGTTCCTCCTCCTATCTCCGCCATGCTCTGCAACAACTTGTCGGCTTCGGCTTCCACGTACTCGGGCATACCCGTAGCCAAAAGGGCTGTATGAAAACTTAATTCCCTAACCTTGAACCGGTCTTTCAATCTGACCAGTTCTCTTACTGCATCCCTGATGCTTGCCGGGGTGTTTACACCGTTTCCCTGGGGATAGGGGAGCCCGTCTGTTAAAAAAATCACGATATACCTTGACCTAGCCCGTTCCTGGACCGTGTTCATACTCATGTCCATGGCCAGTGTCGCCTCGGCAAGTCCCAGCGCCGCCTGGTAACTGGTGTTGCCGCCGGCGGCTTGTAAGGAATTGAGAGCTCTCAATAATGAGGGCAGGTCGTTGACAAAGCCGAACATGTCGGCGAAGCCGTCTCCATTGGTATCGGCCTGGGTAGAGACATTCGCAGAGCCGGAGAATCTTACGATTGCAAATGACACTCCCGGATCATACCGGAATTTCTGTATTACATCCCATACAGCCCTCACCCTGCCCGGATATTCGTTCGGTGAGGGAGGGGGATCTGTCTGTGACATGCTCTGGGAACAATCCACTATGAACATTATCTTGACCGGGAAGTCGAGTTCGTCCGGATACTCGGTGCAGAAATTCCCAATCACCGTCAGCCGGTTGTCGGACTGCATCTTGCTCGTATCATGTGTTTCAAAGACATCCACATCGGTGCATGCCAAACCCATTGCAGTCAATGCAATGAACAAGGCCAAGACCCGGATGTCAAGCATTTGGCTTTTCATGGGACCTCCATAAAGCCACAAGGGTCACCCGGCAACACCTGCCCGGATCATTCTTCGACCTCGAAGCCTCATCCGCATCACCCGCTTATACCAACCTGTTCCCGGAAAAAATACCAAAACATATCCTGCCCCCTTTGGATGGATCCCTTTCAGGATGAGTTGTCAACGATCCGCCGTGACACAATCTCCACCCGGAAAGCTTAGATCCAACATTGCGGGATCCTTGAAATCATCATCTTCAATGGTTATCTTGCCGTCAAAAGGCACCTTGTAATCAGGAGCTATGTATTGCACCCTGACACAGGCGACCTTGAAGGTGCCCGTGTCCCACGGGTCATCATATGCAGCGACGTCGAACCAAATCAGGATATCATTGTATCCCATGCCATCCATATTGTTTCTTTCCTGGGTAGTTACCAGGGATATCTCGTCCACGGTAAACTTGTAGCACTGCCTTCCATTGTTGTCTTTCTCCAAGGCCCCCATTGAATACCAGTATCGTTTGTTGTTCCACAGTTCCGGATCTGATTGTGAAGGATTGGACCTCTCCAACAGCTCGTCAGCGTTTCGCCGTCCATCTGCATCAAGGTCGCCATCCCCATCCGGTTCGAGAGGGTTGGTATTGAATCTTACCTCGTACAAATCAGGAAATCCGTCGGCGTCCGTGTCAACCAGCTTGGGATCGGTTTTGTACAATGCCTCCTCGCATGCGTTTAGTCCATCACCGTCACTATCCGACAGATCGTTGCAAGGAACTTCGGGCTTGTCAGGATCAGTCGGATCATAGCCTGCGGATTTCCATTTCGTTTCAATGAAATCGCTGTAACCGTCATTGTCAGTGTCCGGGTTCAGAGGATCCGTGGCCGGGTCACTCTCTTCCTCCTCCTTGTCAGGGATACCATCGCTGTCCGAGTCGGGTAAAAACTTATTAATATATGGGAATGCCGTAATATTGCTGACAATGAGATTCTTGGCAGAGTAATTGCGCTTGATTGAAGTATAGTCGATACGAAGGAAATTGATCTCTTCACCGGAAGTGAAATCACTGAACGTGCCGTTTCCCTGCCTTGACATCTGTCTTAGCAGGGCCCTGCCCCGGTCGGGATCGAGATTATAGGCCGCCTCTGCAGCAGCGCACAGGGCAGAGGTGGGATTGCCGTTTTTATCACGGCAGTAGAGAAATGCCGTGTGCAGCCTCAAATCTCCCACCTTGAAAGCATCTTTGAGGTCCATGATATCATCCACCAAAGCAAAGATTTGGTAATCATTGTTATAGTCCACGCCACCTTCAAGCAATGGGAAATAACCCTGGCTAACCATGTTGGCGAAGTTGCCCATTTGGAAATCAGTAAGAACCCGGTCGCCCAGGGTGCACGTGACATGCAAATCTTCGTTGCAAGTCGGCGAATACCTTGGATGGTCCGGCGGCTCTGTGACACATCCGTAACAAACCGGGTCAGGGGTTCCGTCGGAAAAGAATATGATTACGTATTTCGTCCTGGTCAACTCGGATCGGTCGGAGTTCATCATGTCCTTCAGCAGTTCCTGGTAGGCTACGCCCAATGCTCCCTGGTAATCAGTCTGTGAATCCGCCTGGAGCAGTCCGGCTGAACCGAATATGGCTTCCTTGTTTGCAACGCTTCCCGCAGGTTCGAAACCTTCGGTCAAAACGTCAACCTTGCCGTTGAACTTGATGATATCGAAATAGACCTGTGGGTTGTCCGCAAACTTGTTCACCACGTCTCTGACGGCCTGGGCCCTGTAATCCCCCTCGTCTGTCTGCTGCATGCTTCCGGAAGCATCTACGATGAACATTATCTTCACGGGAAAATCGGAATCCTGTGGAGGCTTGGAACACACTTCCCCTGAAATCGACAGCAAGTCGTCCACTTGGGAAACCTTGAACTTGGGCTTGGCTTCAACGTCAGCATCAGTACATGATGACAACATGGAGAAAAGCATTGCCAGCGCCGCTGCCATTGCGAAGTAATTGAGTTCTGCGACGCGTTTCATTTCGGCACCTCCATTTTTTCAAGCAATCATTACTCATTCATTAGTCTATCGAACCAAGCACATAAAATCGAGCTGAACTATGCGAGCAGCCGGATACATGCAAAATTTCTTTCAACGCTTTGTGCTTTACCATATTCATCGCAAGTATACATGTGTACGCAATACTCGGGCCATAAAAAATATTTCAAAAGCCGTGTACCCAAAAAAGAAAATCAAGCCGGCAAATCGACAACGCATTGAAACTCAAGGTTTTTTTCAGACATGCCGTGATTCTTGAACGAACTACTGTCAAGGCTGACAATATCCCACGAGGAATAAAGTCTACACTTTATTCCTTTGTACCAGGCCCTTATGACAGGATTGTTTAAATACGTTAATAATTCCGACATGTTATATGTGTAGACAATAGTCTACACACGCCTCCCTTGGACGTCTTTCCTTGAAACAATATTTATTTAAATATAACGTATGGTTGCTTGTTTGAGCCAATTCCACTATCAATTGTGCGTTGCCAAGGGGCAACAATTGTTCATCCGAATTTGCCGAGTTTGAAGCTTTTTCTTTTCCATGAAAATAATTTTCCCAGGTAAATGCAGTGATTGGCAATAGTTCTTCGGTAATTGACCGAATTTTGCATACAGTATATTCTCTTGATGGTATGAATTTAAGCATTGCCTGAAAAGGAGTAAGCCATGTTTGCCAAAAATGGAGTTAAATCTTTTAAAATTATTGCTCCGATAATCCTGGTGGCAGTTTTTCTATTTTCATTTTCTTTTATGCAGTGCAGTTCCAAAAGCAACAATGGATCAGATGCGGACACCGATACAGATACAGATACCGATACAGATACCGATACAGATACCGACACGGACACGGACACAGGTGTTTCACTAACCCTGACATGGAGTGAACGCCAGGAGGTAGACCTGGACAATGCGGGTTTGGCCCTGGATATCGCGGCAAGCCGCGACGATTCTTTTGGAATCGCCTACTACAAGAGGGGGGATGATGCTGGCCTTTGTGAAACTCCTATTCTTGGAGGTCCACCTACACCTGTTCACAGGGACGTGGTCAGCTATGCGTGGCTCGAAAACGGTGTATGGCAAAAGGAAGATATCAAACCGGATCTGGAAGACGAGTACCTCACCGGAATTTCTATCGTGTTTTCGAATGATAACACCCCCATGGTGGCTTACCTTGGCGGGCAGGAGTCATCGCAATGTTGTGGCGGAAGCGACCTGATAGTCGCCCAAAGAACCGGTCCCGGTGCCTGGACCGAAACCCCTGTTGTAACAGATTCCAACCAGGCGGCTGCAGGTGCCGCCTGCCCCAAGATGCAGGCAATTTGTGATACCGGGGACACAGTGGGCTTATGGCCGGATCTTGCTGTTGCTCCGGATGGAACCATCGGCGCCACATATCGTGACATCCATCTTTGCTATGCCAAGGAAGACCAGGACAGCTCGGACCTGGAATATGCAGCAATGCCGCCGAACGGCGCGTGGAGCATACACCAATGGATAGACATAGCAAGGGGGGCCGGGAACTTCAGCCACCTTGCTTTCGGTCCCGACAACCAGCCTGCGGTAGCACATTACGACGCCAAGTTCCAAATGCTCTTGTTCGCACGCAGAACCGATGATGGTTGGAGTAACCAGCCTTGCCCCGGCGGGTCGAACGATGAGTGCCCTAACGGACAAAAATGTATCCACTTCTATTGTGCCCAGCTTGTTCATACCAAGGCATTCGATCATCCGCCGCCGGAAGGTTCCATGGATATGGCAATCGATCCCCAGGGTGGTTTTTTGGTGGCGTACTTCGATCCGGACGAAAAGAGCCTGAGAATGGCCTACTCCCAGGATGGACTTTCCTGGAAGTCGGGCGTGGTGGATTCCAAGGGTTCGACAGGCTTTTCTCCATCACTGGTATTTGATCCGAATACCGGGAAACCCGGCGTTGCATATTACCGCTGCAGCGATTATGAAAAGAACAAGCTGGAATGCAACAGAAATCAGGACGGTGTGTACTTCTCTTATCTGATTGGCGATTATCCGGCAGATGTTACGAACCAGAAAAAATGGAAGCGTACAACCGTATCGGCGGATAGCGCAGCGGCGGATGGATTACACCTGTCGGCCGCGGTTCTGTCTGACGGAACCCTTGGTGTGGCCTACTCGTACAGTTGGTGGGATCCATCCGGAGGAGGAGAAGGAAAGCTGCACCTGATGTTCAACAAAGGAACATGGAAGTAGTAAAGGCGGCTACTCTGACCGGGGTATGAATACAGCCTATACTATATGGAGGAACCGTGTAATGGCGGCAAGAGATATTAAAAGAGGCATCTTGGTTATGGCGGTAACTGCATCGGCCATGCTTATCGGGGCCTGTGGAGATGAAACAAGCCCTCTTGACGGAAGTGAATGCACGTTGATGAGCTGTAACTTCACCACCATCAAGTGCCAGGGTTTTTTCGACAAGGATCAGGGCACGCCGAAAGACTTGAAAGTAATATACTTGAATACAGATGATACAGGTACGACCTATACAGCCGTGATTACCATAGATGTACGAAATATCTCGCCTGTAACCGGCGCTACCTTCAAGGGTCAGGATATGCTGGACCGGGTCACGCTTTACAGGCCTCCTCCGGGAGAGCCGTGGCCTGTGTTCACCGGCAACTCGTGCCATATTTCAAATGGCGGCGACAAGCTTGGAGGAAAATACCAAGGCAAGTGCGGCTTCTTTTTTGATAATGGCAGGACCTTGACTGCCAGGTGGTCTTGCAAGCTGGAAGAGCCGAAACAAGAATGATTGCAGTTTGAAATTATCGCGATAGAGTTCACTCCGATACCTTACAAATAAAAGTGCTGAACAAAAAAGGATTCAAGATGAGGGCAAAAAAAACTCTCGTGTCATGGAGCAGCGGCAAGGACAGTGCATGGACACTTCATGTTTTACAGCAGGATCCTGAAATAGATGTAGTTGGCCTGTTCTGTACCATCAACACCAAGGCTGATCGTGTGGCCATGCACGCCGTGCGGACAAACCTGCTGAATCGGCAAGCAAAGAGCCTTGGTTTGCCTATCGAACTGATCGGCTTGCCCAATCCATGCACGAACAAGGATTACGAGGAGATAATGGCCGTTTTCGTGGACAAGTCAAAGGCCCGTGGCATCGAGCAATTCGCGTTCGGCGACCTGTTTCTTGAAGATGTACGTACGTACCGGGAAAAGCACCTCCTTGGCACGGGCATCAAGCCGATCTTTCCTCTTTTTGGAAAACAAACGCCGGGGCTTGCAAGGGAGATGATAGCAGGTGGACTGGAGGCGGTCATAACCTGCGTAGATCCGAATCAGGCCCCGGAAAACTTGATCGGAAGGCAATACAACGAGGAATTATTCGCTGAATTACCCGAAAAAGTGGATCCGTGCGGTGAAAACGGCGAATTTCACACCTTTGTTTCCAACGGCCCGATGTTTGAATTTCCTTTGGAAATCAAGGTCGGCGAGATAGTTCAAAGGGATGGTTTTCTATTCGCCGATATATTACCTGCCCTGGACAAACAAAGCCGGACAAGTCCGGATACGTAAAAAAACCATGATCCGACGTTTGATTTGCTGAAATCGAAAAACGCTTGACCGTCATTTCCCGCAAGAAGGAGTCTCGTTGTCAAAGTCTTTGAAATCCTTTTCGGAACAGGAGATAGCTTTCTGGCACTCCTTGTCGTAAGCTATATCACACACATTTTCAACACCCTGTCCGCAAAGGGCCAGTTTTAGAGGATTCAGTGTGCTCGAGTTGCTGAATATGTATATCAGGGCCCGGAAGTCACCGACAGAATCCGGTGTAAAGTTTACCCGCATCATAGTTGAATCTCCCGGTGCCAGCTTAATCGGGTCGTCCGTCGAGGCCCATTCCCAATGCATGAATGCACATGCACTGTCTCCGCCATGAAGTTCGGTCTTGTTCGGATAGATCAAGAGATCCTTGTCACCGGTGTTGTCGAACAGGAACTCGGTATTATAGGCTACGGGTCTGCAATACCCACCTGAACAATACTGGTTCGACTTGCAGGTTTCCTTCTTTGTGCAGGTTTCATGGCACCAGCCATTGTCACATTCGCCGCCGCCGGGGCATGTGCCTCCATCAGGATTGCATTGCTTGCAATAACCAAACGTCTGGTTGGCACCTGTATCCGTATCCGTGTCCGTATCCGTATCCGTGTCCGTGTCCGTGTCCGTATCCGTGTCTGCATCCGTGTCCGTATCCGTGTCCGTATCCGTGTCTGCATCCGTGTCCGTATCCGTATCGCCGGATGACTCGGGCATCCAGCAGAAAGATCCCTGCTCCGTGCAATCCCCTGCCTGCTTACACCTTGTCTCCTCCTCTCCCGAGACTCCTATGTTATTGAGAATACGTACATTCAGGTCTACGCTGATCCTGGGTCCCGTGTCACTGCCACAACCAGATACAATAAAGAACAGGCCTATCAAAACCACCTTGAACAAATTTACATTGGTCGAATTCATGTCATCCCTCCTTTCATTTACGAACAAAATTTCCCGGTTATTTCTTGTCTTTTGGAGAAGAGCCTCCCTTTGGCCTGCTTCCGACTCCAGAAATGCCGGACACCCCCGTGCCCCTTCGTGAAGGCCGGCCCAAACCGTGCTTTTCCAAAAGATTGTATAGATGTTTCCTGTCTATGCCTGCTGTTCTTGCAGCACCTGCAATGCCGCCGGAGGAACGTAGCATTAATCTTTTGACGTACTCACGCTCGAATACATCCAGGAGCTTTTCCTTTGCCTCCTTGAAAGGCATTGAATAATCCGGCACCAGGGATCCTGTTGGATGATCCTGCCTGACGCCCAACACACCGGGAGGACCGCCGGTCAGTCCATCTTCATCCAGGGCCAGGCTTCTCTCCACTGCATTTCGAAGTTCTCGAACATTACCCGGCCATGAATGGTTGAGCCAACGCTCTCTCACGGCTGGAGCAAGCTTTTCGAACTGTCCCGGCTTCCCTGCAAAACGATCGAACAACAACGGGATATCTTCGGGTCTTTCCCGCAATGGCGGCATCCTGATGATTACAACCGACAATCGATAATAGAGATCTTCCCTGAACCTGCCGGAAGCCACTTCCAGGGCCAAATCCTTTTTGCTTGCAGCCACGACCCTTGCATCGAACTTGACAGGTTGATTCGATCCCAGCCTCACGAATACCCTCTCTTCAAATGCACGAAGCAATTTCGGCTGGAGTTCCAAGGGCAGATCGTCGAGTTCGTCTATGAACAGGGTGCCTCCTGTAGATGATTCTATGGCACCAACCCGGGAGCTTGACGCACCGGTGAATGCACCTTTGACATGGCCGAACAACTCGCTCTCGATGAGAGACTTTGCCACTGCGCCGCAATCGACCACGACGAGAGGTCCCTTCTCACGCTTACTGAACTCGTGCAAGGCATGGACCGCAGCTCCCTTGCCCGTTCCGGTCTCCCCCATAAGCAACACCGTTGCCTCTGTCGGGGCCACCTTTTCCAGCAAGGCGAATACCTCACGTATTGCCACCGACCTGCCGATCATGCCCCCGAAAGATTCGCGTTCGGAAGGCGTTATGTGAACCGGATCATACTCGGTGCGAAACCTGAATACTACTTCCCCGGCCTTGATAACCGCACCAGGGCGTAAATAGGCCTCCCTGACAGGTGCGCCATCAAGTTCCGTACCGTTCGTACTTCCGAGGTCTTTGATCAGGTACCTTCCTCCCTCGTTCACTATCTCGAAGTGCTGCCTGCTTACAGTGACGTCCGGTATGGTAACGTCACAGTCCGGACTCTTTCCGATGACCACTCTGCTTTTGCTTATCGGGTGTATGCGGCCGGGGTCAGGGCCTTCAGTTTCCACCAGTGTGCATCGTTGGAGGCTCAAGCCTCCATATCCATCGGCCCTTATGGCCCTCGTAGCCAAGCCGGTCTGGGTTTCGTCATCCCTAATCGACATTCAATCCATCCAATCCTTGGTAGTATATGAATAGAGCGTACGTATGTAAAGAAAGAATCCAGGGCAGGAGGCGTTGTCCAGGACTATTCATTGACAATTCCAGGGAAAAAGGCGTTAGTTCTTTGCTAAAATTATTTCTGACGGAAAATCCGGAGGAAAAGATATGAGACGGACAAAGATAGTCGTGACACTTGGACCCGCCACAGACTCGAACGATACCTTGTTGAAATTGATAGATGCAGGGATGGACGTGGCCAGGCTGAATTTTTCACATGGAGATGAGCCCGGGCACAGGAAGCGGTTTCTCGCGGTAAGGGAGGCTTCCAGACAGACGGGCAAAGCGGTTGCGGTCATTGCTGACCTGGGCGGACCGAAAATAAGGCTAGGCCTATTGCCCGAGCACATGATTTTAAAGACCGGGAAAAAGATTACTCTGGTTCATGCAGAAAAGACCGATTCGACCGAGGTTCTCCCACATTCATACAGGCACCTGGCCGAAGAGGTGAAACCAGGGCAAAAAATTTTACTGGATGATGGCCGGATAGGTCTCCTGGTGAACAAGGTATCGGAAGAAAAGGTCCTGTGTACTGTTTTAAACGGGGGCCCGCTGTCGAGCCACAAGGGAATTAATTTGCCGGGATGCAACCTGTCCGCACCTGCTTTGACAGACAAGGACAAGAAAGATCTCGAATTTGCCAAGGCCCTTGGTGTGGATTTTTTTGCTCTGTCCTTTGTCAGAACCGCACAGGAGGTGCGGGAGACCAAATCATTGGCCGGCGATATTCCGGTAATCGCAAAGATAGAGAAGCCTGAGGCGATAGACGACTTGGACGAAATCCTGGATATTGCAGACGGGGTGATGGTGGCCAGGGGAGACCTGGGAGTAGAGGTAGGCCACGAAAAAGTGCCGCTCTTACAAAAAAGAATAATCAGAATGGCAAACAAGCTCGCAAAGCCCGTGATTACAGCGACCCAGATGCTTGAATCCATGATCCACAATCCGTCGCCCACCAGGGCCGAGGTTTCCGATGTTGCAAATGCCGTGCTGGATGGGACCGATGCACTGATGCTTTCCGGAGAGACCGCAATTGGTGATTATCCTGTAGCATCAGTGAAAACCATGGCAAAGATTGCCCTTGAGGTCGAATCCAGTGATTACTACGAAAGCCATATGAAAGAGCCGGGGATACGTATCAGCTCTTTCTCCAATGCTATTGCCGATGGTGCAGCCGAGATAGCAAGGACTCTCAACCTGGCCGCCATTGCGGTGTACACCGAATCGGGCATGAGTGCGGCCCTGGTGAGCGCCCACAGGCCCAGGGCCCAGGTTATTGCCCTGTCCAGGCATGAAAAGGTGATTCGAAGGATGTGTCTCTATTGGGGCGTTCATTCATATTTCGGAGATTGGGCCATAGACGTAAAGGAACTCCAGCAAAAGGCTGAAAGCAAACTGATTGAGCGCGGCGTAGTAAAACCCGGAGACGAGATAGCCATGACATTTGGATTCACAAACCTTGATTCTCCGATACAAACCACCACGTTGAAACTCTGGCGGATTGAAGGCGAATAAAGTAAAATCGGTTTCTTGCCTTGTCGTAAAAAAGAAAGCTTGTCAGTTTCGGTTGCGAACAGTCACTTTCATTACTGAAGACGGCTCCCTCATGAGTGCAACCATTTTCCGATCAACCTGTGCCGCGGTCATTTCGGCTTCCACGCCCAGGGTTTTCCTGCAATTGAACCTGCTCCTGCGAAATACAATGGACTTGTTGCTGGAAAATCTCGGATTCCTTGTTGCCCTGAATACAGCAGTCATGGAATCGACCTGTAAAACCACTTCAATCTCGTCGGACAAGATCGAAAAATCCAAGTCTCCAATCGATGCTGAAACACCGAGAACACAGGTCTCCCTGGGGGTAAGAATTTCTTCCGCCTTGAATTCCATGGTTTTTTCATGAGTTGCCCTGATTTTCTCGTGTCCCCTGCATACAAAGCTGACATGGGCTTTCTGTCTTTTTCCACTCGTTTCAACGCCTTGCTTTTCTTGTTCACCTGCTTCAAGCAAGAGCTTGTAGGCCCGGCTTTTCGAAAAACCGGATTTAGCCGCAAGGGCCTTGGCAACCCCTGACATAGACATGCCCGATTGTCTCATTTTCTCCAGATCGACACTAAAATCCTTTGGAATTGCAATTGGATTATCGGCGGCCGAAATACTTTCGGATTTCGTCTCCACCACCACGACACACTCTCCTCTTGGTTCTTCGGTAAGCATGGCTATTACTTCGGGCAATCTTCCCCGCATGATCTCCTCGTGAGTCTTTGTGAGTTCTCTTGCAATCATTACTTGCACTTCTCCCAACACATGAAAGATATCTTCAAGCAAGCTTCGAATTCTCCTTGGCGACTCGTACATGACCAAGGGTTTGTTAAGGGATGCGCTTACTTCTATTTCCTGTCTGCGCTTCTTCCTGCTTCTTGGCAGAAACCCGATGAAAACATAACCCTTTCCGGCCAAACCGGACACAGAGATGGCCGCAACTGCCGCACACGGCCCAGGCACGGGCACGGTCCTGAATCCGGCGTCTGCAACAGCCTTGACCACCTTACCGCCGGGGTCGGAAATACCCGGAGTCCCGGCATCTGTCATAAGGGCAATGTCCTTGCCCTTTCCAAGGTAATCCAATATTTTTGGAATCCTGCGTTCCTGGTTGTACGAATGACAAGACATGACAGGTTTCTTTATTTGGTTGCGTGACATCAGACGCCGTGCCGTCCTTGTGTCTTCGGCAGCCACAATGTCCACGGACCCAATGACGTCGAGTGCCCTTTTCGAAATGTCTTCATCATTGCCTATAGGCGTTGCAACCACGAACAATCGGCCGCAAAGGCCTGGCCTTGATCCGGACATATCTATGGTTCCTCCGTTTCCTGCTTGATTCCCTGAATATCGAATGTTTCCCTGCGGCTGGCCCTGGATAGTCTTTTGCCCCATGTCGATACCAACGGCGGATCTCCCGGCGGCAATCTCCTGCAACCGATGGTTCGTATTCCAACAAGATCCAAGGCCGGGACCAGGCGGCTTTCCAGGTAGGCTTGGTCCAGATTTGGAAGGCCGAGTCTTTTTGCCAGGCCGTCCATCTCGAAAACATGGGTGTTTATCAGTAATCTTATTTCACAGCCCGGCCTTGCAAGTCTCGAAATATTCGCAAGCGCTTCATGGCTTGCATTTGCAATCGCCCTTAAAAGAGCGGCCCATGGGTACAAGACTGTGATCATGTCAGCTTGTCCGGACAGGCAGGATGGAGGGTGTTCGAGTTCTCCCCGAACCATGATAAGGTTGTCGACACCTCCCCTGGACATCTTTCTCGATGCCCTGAATGCTGTTTTTTTCATTACCTCGAAATTTGGATCCATCCCGACACAAAAAGTATCCCGGTGCTCTCTGGCCCATCGCAGGGGAAACTTGCCGTCACCTGTTCCAATATCGATCAGCACTCTTTTGTACCGGCTTTTCAATGTTTCGAACTCCAGGCTGGAAAGGCAATGCATCCCTGTTCCGATTCCGGTCACAATATCAAGCCCGCACCCAATCTTTTCCATGAACCACATGATTTCAGATCAAGCCATTGTGAGCAAGTACGGTCGTGCTGAATGTCTTTTTGACAACATATTTTGGGCAATATAAATGTCCAAATTTTAAAATCTGTTTTTGATATTTCGCTGCAGCCGTATTTTTTGCTATTCTGATAACAGCATTTGCCCATATGCGGTTCTATCATGCCGCTGGAGGAATTAAAATGGCATGGGAATGTACACAGTGCGGTTTTACGATCGAGTCCAATACCCCTCCCATGGAATGCCCGGAGTGCGGCGCGGACCAGGAGATGCTCATGTGGGTCCAGGATGCAGAGACCGATACAGAGGAGGACGTGTATGATGAAAATGATGACTTTATTGAAGGCCTCCAAGAGGATGTTGAAAAAGAAGACTCTGAAGATGATGATGAAGAGCATGTTCCGGAATTGGGGGAGGAATTCGGTGTCTTCTTCGAGCCTGATGACAGCCCGGAAGAAGAATAGATAAGGTTATTCGTTAGCCATGCATGCAAGACAATTCCTTGGATACCGCGAACCATGACGAATCTGAAGAGCATGTTTTCGAGTTTGTACCCGCTGTTCATGTTGTTTTTGCCTGCCATACATCTTGGATGCGCTGTCGATGACAGCGGAAAACCGTGCGGTACTTGTGGTGAGGGACGCATTTGCAACCTGGGTCTATGTATGGATGTTTCGATAGACCTGCCCAGGGATGCAGGGCCCCATGACTTCGACACTGAATGGTGGTATTACACCGGCCATTTGCAAAAAGACAATCAACGATTCGGCTTCGAGGTAACGGCTTTCTCTTATGATATAAATGGAACGCCTGCGTACATGTGCCACGTGGGATTTACGGACCAGCCTGCTCAAGCCCACTATCACACGGACGGGATTACCTTTGAGCCGGCTCGATGGTCTTCGTCACCCTTGATTCTGGAGGTAATGACGTGCAGGATTGAACTTTCAGGAGACGGACACGATCATATTACAGGCAGGATTCCGGATGGCAAGGAGAGAGATGGAAATCCAGGGGAATGGTTGATTGATCTCTTTGTCCAGCCGGTGAAGAGACCGGTATTTCATGGCAGAGGCGGAATTATTCAAATGAGCGACAATGGTGGAAACAGTTGGTACTATTCGTACACCAGGCTCTCGGCTCGAGGCAGTATAACCACTCCCAGGACAGGCAAGCTGGATGTGCAGGGAATAGCCTGGATGGATCACCAGTGGGGTGATTTCAACGTGAACCAGTTCAAGGGCTGGGACTGGTGGAGCGTTCAACTCGACGATGATTATGAACTGATGCTCTTCAAGTTCAGGGACTGGCAGAACCGCCCCGCAGGGGGTGCCGGCACGATTATACTGCCCAAAGGCGACTTCATTCCAATCAAGGACCAGGACATCCATATCAAGCCCTTGAGGACCTGGAAGAGCACTCATACCGACGGGATATACCCAATGGACTGGGATATCGACATCCTGGACGATTCCTGGCACCTGGAAGTCAGGAGCGTACTGGATGACCAGGAAATGTACAATCCTGCACAGAATTACTGGGAAGGTTTGGTCGACATAACCGGTGTAAGGGACGGCTGCAAGATCAGAGGGGCCGGTTACACCGAGTTGAGTGGATACGCAACAGATCCCTTGGATCCGAAGCCATGAGGTCAACAGACAAAGGAGAGCCCGTAAATTGACTGCCAAGCAAAGAGACAGCTCAAAAAAGCCAAGGACGAGGCATGTCTTTGTTTGGGTATTGGTGCTGATGACAGTGGCGGGCTTGTGGATTGCTGACAGGGGAATTTCTCCTGCCGGCCCAAAAGACAGTGCATGGGTGAAGAAAACCTCGACCTTTTCGAGGAACCTCGTGGTCAACGGGCACAATATCAGGTTGCTGGAGATAGGATCGGGTGAACCGGTCCTCTTGTTGCATGGTTGGGCGGATTCGACCTACACCTGGAGACAACTAATCAGCAGGCTCAAAAACAGGTTCAGGCTGGTGGCATTCGACTGGCCGGGTTTCGGATTTTCCGATAAGTGTAATATGCCGCTTTCCTATTTTGAACTCGCTGCTGTCGCAGCATCCGTGATGGATGCCTTAAGTGTGCGTTCGGCCTTTGTGGTCGGCAACTCCATGGGCGGGGCCGCAGCACTCCAGCTTGCAGCGGATTACCCCGAAAGGGTAAAGGCTCTTGCATTGCTGGATCCTGCGGCAGGAATGAATGAAAGTGACGGGCCTTGGATCAAGCGGATTGTACTTGCACCGGCGTCCGGCAGGATATCGACTTTTCTCATGGGCAGGCTGGCTTTTAAAATCGGGCTCGAATCGGCCGTGTTCAGGGATGACCTGGTATCGGACAAGGTGGTTGAAGAGATGTACCTACCTTTAATGTCACGCGGAGGACGGTCTGCCATGGTAAAGCAACTTAACGAGATCATGGAGAGACCGGTCACGATGAATGTGATCAGAAGGGTATCGGCTCCAACCTTGCTTATATGGGGGGCGAGAGATGCTTGGGTTCCCCTGGACTGTGCAAAAAGGCTTTCTTCCTGGCTTAAAGGTTCGATATTAAAGATTATACCAAATTGCGGTCACTTGCCGCAGTGGGAAGCCCCGGACGAAACAGCCGGGGCTATCAAAGGGTTTTTCAGCAGATTCCAAGGCCCGGCCGGTACTGGCAGTGCCGCTGAAAGGCTGTAACAGGGATAAGGAATCACGCTTGGAGGTCTGGCATTGGCCAATGACATAAAAGATAAGAGTGACAAGGACAAGGAAGGTTTCGGCTGGGAGGACATAAAGCTTACAGGTGAACAAAAGGCCCGCATCAAGAAAGCGAGATTTTTTTTCCAGCCCTTCAGACTGGTATACACGTTGATAATATTCTCTCTGCTTGGAGCAGGACCGAAAAATTTTATCGAGAATAAATCCGGCCTTTTCTTTTCCATCTTCTTTTTTCTGGTCTGGCTCGTGGACCTGGTATTCCAGCCGGTGGAGCTTGGAGGAAAGAGAGAGGACAGGGGATCATTTTTCGTACTACGCGGGGCCTTCTTTACATCGTATTCAATCGCCATCATCGACCATTTTTGGTTGCAACCAAGGCTGTGGTTCCTGGACCTGCCCGGCAGACTATGGAGTTACATCCTGGTCGGGGCGATTTTTGTCATGCTCGGCCAGATTATGAGGCTTACAGCCATAAGAAAGTTGGGCAGGTTTTTTACCTATGGTGTCCGGGTCCAGGATGACCATAGATTGATAACTTCAGGCTTGTACTCGATAGTCAGACATCCTGCTTACACCGGGCTTCTGTTTTCCGGCATCGGCTTCGTGATAATGTTCAAGAGTGTTCCGGGCCTGTTCTCGGTTATCGTATTGGGCTTATTGGCATTGCACAACAGGATGAGCATAGAAGAACGCGCCCTTTCAAGGGAGTTCAAGGAAGAATACAAGGAATATAGAAAGAGAACCAAGAAAATCATACCATTTATCTATTGACAACTTCGGAATGCATTACTCTGGTTGGATATTGGAGCCAGGCACCTCGATTTCAAGGCCAACGAGTTGCAGAACAACCTACAAGGGCTGGTATGAATCCTGTTCCCTGTCATCCGGGTCACTTCTATCAATATACTTGCCCAGGCCAAACGAGAAGAGGATTCTCTTCATTTCCTTGGAAACATAAGGCTTTTGTAAAAAAGCATCCGGTTTGGCCTTCCGGCTGTTCGACTCTACCAATCCCTGACTGTAACCGCTGGACAGTATTACCGGGAGATCCGGTCGCTCTGCTTTCATGACCTGGAGCACTTCTGTACCGGAAAGATCGGTCATGCTCATATCCAAGACCACGAGATCAAGTTTTTGTCCCCTGTTGCATACTATTTCGATCGCATCCCTGCCAGTGCTGGCTTCTATTACCTCCATGCCCAATTTTTTAAACATTCTGCCTGCCACCTGCCTGACGATCGCCTCGTCATCCACAATCAGCACCTTCCCGTTCGCATTGAATTCGATCTTTTCTTCTGCTGTTTTTTCATCCTGGGTTTTTTGACGAAAATCTTTCCCTGTGTTTATTGAAGGCAGATATACCCTGAAAGTGCTTCCCTTGCCGACAACCGATTCAACTTCTATTGCTCCCTTGTGGCCCCTCACGATTCCAAGCACTGCCGCCAAGCCCAGCCCTCTACCCGGAAACTTTGTCGAAAAAAACGGATCGAAAAGCTTTTCTTTCACATCGTCCGTCATTCCATGCCCGGTATCGGTTATTTCAAGACAAGTATATCTGCCGGGTTCCCGGCCTTCATGGTAAACAAACCTTGAAAAATCGTTCTCATCCAGTTGTCTCGAATAAACTGATATTTTTATCTTGCCCTCGTGTTCATCCAATGCCTCTGACGCATTAAGCACCAAGTTTACAATCAACTGGCGGAGTTGAGACACATCCCCTTCGATTTTGTGCACGTTCTTGGAGATATCGAAAACAAGATTGGCCTTTTTCGTTGCCGAAGCATCCATCAACAAGGCCGTCTGCTCGACAAGTCTTTCCAGATCAACGGCTTGCATAAGAAAATGTCCCTTGCCGGAATAGTGTAACATCTGCATGCTTAGTTCAGACCCGCGTTGGGCGGATTTCCTGATTGTCTCTATCATTTGTTTCTCTTCATCACCAAGCCCCATCTTTGCGAGAAGAAGCTCTGCATTGCCGATTATCGCCATCAAGATGTTGTTGAAATCATGAGCCACCCCCCCTGCAAGCACGCCCAGGCACTCCTGTTTCTGGGCCTGGAGCATCTTGGCTTCAATCAGTGCCCTCTCCTTTTCAGCCTTTTTCCGCTCTATTATTTCCCTTTCTGCAGATGCATAAGCTTTTGCTACCTTTTCCTTTTCTTTTTTCTCTTTTTGCCTTAAATTTTCCAGGGTTATATATATCCTGATCCTTATTGCCTGGAAAATCAGGGACACTGTTGATGATATGGCAATAGCAAAGGCAAACTGTACGAATGACGACCCAGGCATCATGGCATTGGCTACAAGTCCCCAGGAGATACCGGTTACAATAATCAACAATACCAGCCAAGACAGGGAGAGCATGACAGCAGCAGCCCCCATGGGTATGATCATGACGAATACGCTGTAATAAGCCTCATGCAGCAAGTGCATGGAAAGCAAGGTGTCCGTCAATGTCAGCACCGCCAGGACAAAAGATGTAACATTTGCACAATTCGAGGGAATTTTTTTATACCTGACAAAAGACCAAATTGCCGAGTATAGGAAGACCATTATGAAATCCAGGGAAATAACGATCCACATTGCACTATTTTGAGACCTGTATTCGATGAATTCGAATGGAATGAATACCAATACTATTGCTGCAAGAGCAAGGGATACAGGAGCCAACGACTGGAATACCGCCTTGTTTAGAGCCTTCCTGGTTCTGTTTGTTCCCTCAAAATCAATGATCCTGGAAAACAAGGGAATCTTCAGGACCTGTAACCAATGACATAACTTGCTCAACCAACCGGCATTGTCATCTACAGAATTCTCTTGCTCGGAATTCCTATCTTTATATTCATATTCCATGCCATTCACACTTCCAATCCCCCTTAATCGCCCCGACAGCTAATATATGCATATTCCATGCCGTATCCTGCGTACAGAACTCCATGCAAATACAATTAAATTTCGACACCTGTTATTTTTGACTGAGGTGCCCCAAAACCCAGCCTGTACCAGCCAAAAATTTATCCGGCGGTAGAATAAAGGGCCACCCGGGGAAACAGAGCAGTTTCAGGTAACCGAATCTGCCCTATTTTCCACCCTTTTTATCCTTTGGCAAGGGAGCCACAGGCACCAGGGCCGGAATTTCCATTTGACTCGGCTCATTCTCCAGGATCCTGAACTCAACCCTTCGGTTCGCAGCCCTGCCCCGCCTGGTCCTGTTGCTGGCAATAGGCTTGTCAGGGCCGAATCCGACAGCCTCCATCCTGTCAGGCTGGACACCCCTCTTGGCCAAGTACTTCATAACTTCTGCAGCACGCCATTTGGAGAGCTTGAGATTCCAGCTTCTTTTTCCACTGTTGTCGGTATGCCCCTCGATTCGAATCTTCTTGATCTCGGGATGGGCTTTCAACACCAATGCCACCTGGTTTAGTATGGAATGGGATCTCCGCCTGATTTTCGCCCGGTTCCTGGCAAAATATATTTTCTCTTTTATTTCTATTCGCTCTTTTGTGATTACAACCTTGACCGCTCCCTTGTCAGGACAGCCATCATTATCTCTCACTCCATTGATTGTTTCAGGTCTGTTAGGACACTTGTCATCCTTGTCCAATATGCCGTCCCTGTCGTTGTCATTGTCCGGACAGCCGTCTTCATCTTCGAAATTGTCCTTGTCTTCCGGATCATTCGGACACTTGTCATCCTTGTCCAATATGCCGTCTCTGTCGTTGTCATTGTCCGGACAGCCGTCTTCATCTTCGAAATTGTCCTTGTCTTCCGGATCATTCGGACACTTATCCTGGTCATCCAGTATCCCGTCCTTGTCACTGTCCATGGGTTTGACTTTCGGCTTGGGAACCGGCTTCCTTTCGACTACGATTACTTTTGTCTTTGTTTTTCCCTTTGTCAGCGGAGGGGGCAAGGTTTTGACCTGTTTTTCCTCCGGGGGAGTCCAAGACATGCCGAAGATAACCCTGTATTTCGGGCAGCCATATCCTGGAAGCAATCCAAAACCCATGCCGGCACGAAAGGTTATACCCGGACCCGGCCTGTACCTGGCGCCGAGCACGCCTTCCAGTGTATTTTCCACTTCATGTGAGCCGAAGGGTGCGTGAGCAGTGGTCGAGCCGAAAATTTCGCCTAACAGATCAAAGTCTTTCAAGACTGAAAACACTGCTGCTCCGGAATAGAACCACTCATCGCCTATGCGCAGGCCTAGAAGCTTGCTGGTCGGCCTTGTCCTGTATCCCAGGTTTGCTGCAAGCAGCGCAGGGCCCAACTTTGAATCCAAAACCAATCTCGGCTCATACATCACTCCCTGGTCCGAGCCGCCTTGGAAAGAATTTCTTGGTACAGCGGTAGGAAATTCCAAAGCATTTTCAAATCCGAAACCAACAGGATTCTTCTTCCTGTCTACAATCTTCCATTTCACCAAGAGCCTTGTGTCTGAAAGGCCCCCGATGGACAAGTCGTCCCCCGGCTCGATTCCGTTTCCCCCTGTATAAAGGGCTACAGGAAGGGTGATGGTCACCTGCATAAGGTCGAACAGACCGATACCAGCGTAAAGATCTGCTCCCAGTGTAGCGCTGACGATTTCCCGTTTCGCCGACCTGCCTGCCACCAGTATTAATGGATTCCTTGCAAAATCCAAAGAAAATCCAAAAATAGGCTCAAAAGACCTTAAAACAGAACTTCCAACCACTGAAAAAGAGCCAAATTCATCAGTAGACGGTTCAAACAGCCTGATATTAATATCTTTCCCGCCCGCTCGGACAGGCATCGGCGCCAAGACCATCAAAAATAAGGCAATCATCAACCGGAAACATTTCAGCATGTTCATTCTCCCTTATTTCGCCTTCTTATTCCAATGAGCAACATAGACAACCAAATCCAGGGTATGGATCCTCCTGTGCCACCACCCGTTGTGCCACACATGCATCCGCCTCCACGAATTCCCTTTCCAGCCAGGTAGTCTTCCGGCTTCTCTATTACAGAGCAGCGTTTTTGTCCGAGCGGTCCGTCTGTGCATATTTCCGGATCCACACACCTTTGGATCACCATCCATGAACCCTTTCCACAATATTCGACAGCAGTAAGACTGGAATTACACCTGTAAGCACCTTCTTTACACTTATTTGTGTCTGTATCTGTATCCGTATCCGTATCCGTATCTGTATCTGCATCTGTATCCGTATCTGTATCCGTATCTGTATCCGCATCCGTATCTGTGTCGGTGTCGGTGTCCGTGTCTATATCTGTGTCGGTGTCGGTATCCGTGTCGGTGTCCGTGTCGGTGTCCGTATCTGTGTCGGTGTCCGTGTCGGTGTCCGTATCTGTGTCGGTGTCCGTGTCGGTGTCCGTATCAGCATCACCGGTTCCACAACCAGGCAGGCCTTCATCAAATTGTCCATCACAGTCGTTGTCAAGGCCGTCACAAATCTCATTCGAAGGGCCGATCTCGCCATCGCATGGCCCCCATTCACCAAACAGGCATATTTGTATGCCGGTCTTGCATTGACCCACATCGCTGCCGCAAAGACGACTCAAGTTTTCATCTACTTCACCATCACAGTCATTGTCCAAACCGTCGCACACCTCGCTCGATGGTTGAGTCGAACCTTCGCAAGCGCCCCAATAACCGCCTGTGCATGACTGAGTTCCCTTGACGCACTCTCCGACATCAGTTCCACAAGCTTGCGTTTGGCCATCATTACACTGGCAATCCTCGTCATAAAGCCCGTCACAGTCGTTATCCAGGCCGTCACATACCTCGACCATCGGACCTACCGAATCCTTACACGCGCCCCAGGAACCTGCAATACATTCCTGGAGCCCTGCATGGCATTCTCCGACATCACTGCCGCACGGTCTGAACAGATCCTCGTCCACGAGCCCGTCGCAATCATTGTCCAGCCCGTCACACACCTCTTCAGAGGGACCCTTGCCTCCCCAGCACGCACCCCAGGAACCATTTTCACATTTCCTCACACCGGAACTGCATTCACCGACATCACTGCCGCACGACATGTAAAGGCCCTCGTCCGTCTCCTGGTCACAATCATTGTCGAGTCCGTCACAAATTTCGTTGGAAGGCTCAACTGCACCATTACATGCCCCCCATGTTCCGGACACACACTCCTGTACACCCGGCCTGCATGAGCCCACGTCTGTTCCACAAAGTTGGTTTGTGCCGTCGATGCACGAGCAGCCTTCATCCACATCTCCATCACAGTCATCATCAAGACCGTTACAAGCCTCTTCACTTGCAGGTTCGACCTGGCCGATACAGGCTCCCCATTTTCCTCCAACACATTCGGAAATACCGGACCTGCATATTCCCCTGTCCGTTCCACAAACCCTGCGCAGGTTTTCATCCACCAGCCCGTCACAGTCATTGTCCTTTCCATCGCAAATTTCGTCTTTCGGGCCTACTTCCCCCTCGCATGCTCCCCAAGCCCCATTTACACAAGACCTGGTTCCCCGAACGCATTCACCGATACTCGAGCCACATGGCATGGTCAAATCTTCATCAACCAGCCCGTCACAGTCATTGTCGAGTCCATCACAAACCTCTGGTTGCGGGGGTATCGCTCCATTGCAGGCACCCCACGTGCCGTCTATACACTCCTGGATGCCCGGAACACACTCGCCGACATCACTGCCGCATGCCTGGGTGGAACCTGCCTGACAAGAACAATCCTCGTCGATCCGGCCGTCACAATCATTGTCGAGTCCATCACATATTTCCGTTTCCGGACCTACACCACCATCACAGTTTCCGAAACTACCGGACCCGCAGATTTGAATCCCCCGCCTGCATATGCCCACATCACTACCACAGAATCGCCGGAGATCCTCGTCGGTTTCTCCATCACAGTCATTGTCCACCCCGTCACACGTTTCACTGCTTGGATCTTGTCCTCCGACACACGGTCCCCACCGGCCTCCGCTGCATGTCTGCATTCCCTGTCGGCATTCTCCTGTATCCATTCCACAGGAGCGATTCAACTCCTCGTCGATCCGGCCGTCACAATCATTGTCAAGGCCGTCACAAAGCTCCACGGAAGGCCCTATTTCTCCCATGCATGGACCCCATGAACCTGCTTCACAAGTACTTATGCCGCTCTTGCATTCACCAATATCCAAACCACAGCTCTCCTGCAGGTTCTCGTCCACCTGGCCGTCACAGTCATCATCAATGTTGTTGCATACTTCAGGAGATGGCCTTATTCCGCCCACGCAAGGCCCCCATTGGCCGCCGCTGCATGTTTGAACTCCCTGCTCACAGGCCCCCACATTGCTGCCGCATGCCTGGGTATCCCCGTCAGTGCACGAACATCCTTCATCGTAATCGCCGTCGCAGTCATTGTCCTTTCCATCACATTTCTCTTCACTCGGTTCCAGGGAACCGTCACATGTCCCCCATGAACCATTGATACAAACTTGGATCCCTGACCTGCACTCGCCTTGGTCGGTTCCACATATCCTAGACAGGTTTTCATCGATTTGGCCGTCGCAGTCATTGTCCAAGCCATCACAGATTTCAGGCTCCGGGTTTATCATGCCCGTACATTCTCCCCAGAGACCATTGGCGCACACCTGTATGCCGGAAGCGCATTCTCCTTCATCCGTCCCACACGGTTTGGTTAGATCCTCATCGGTCTCACCATCACAATCATTGTCTATTCCGTCACACACCTCGCTCACAGGCCCGATGCCGCCCTCACAAGATCCCCAGGCGCCGCCTACACATGTCTGAACGCCGTTTTGACATGCTCCCACATCAGAGCCACAAAGCTGTGTCTGTCCGTCCATGCAATCACATCCCTCGTCGACCAGACCGTCGCAGTCATCATCCAGCCCATTGCAGCTCTCGATTCTTGGTCTTACCTCGCCTACACACACACTCCACGACCCGCTGTAACATGTCTTGAGTCCACTCTGGCAAAGTCCCACATCAGAGCCGCACACAGCGGTTATGTCTTCATCCACCAGGCCGTCGCAATCATTGTCCAAGCCATCGCATATTTCGGTCGCAGGATTAACATTACCTGTACAATCACCCCATGCGCCGTCCGCACAGACCCTGAAGCCCCGCTTGCACTCTCCGACATCACTGCCGCACGGCATCACCAGGTCTTCGTCCACAAGTCCGTCGCAGTCATTGTCCAAGCCGTCACATACTTCGGTCGAAGGTGGATTCTCTCCGAGGCAAGGTCCCCAAAAACCGGCGTCACAGGTTTGGGTGCCCCTCTTACATTCTCCGACATCACTGCCGCATGCTTGGGTTTCTCCTATGTTACAGGGGCAATCCTCGTCAGTGGCGCCGTCACAATCATTGTCCAAGCCGTCGCATGTCTCTGTTGCAGGCGCAATTTCACCGATGCAATCACCCCAAGTGCCGCCGGAACATACCTGGGTCCCCTTTTGACATTCACCTACGTCGCTTCCGCAGAACCTTGACAGGTCCTCGTCTGCAGAACCGTCACAATCATTGTCCAGACCGTCGCATACTTCCGTACTCGGTGCGACTCCACCGGAACAGGGTCCCCATTCACCAGCCGTGCAAACCTGAGTTCCGGCCACACAGGCGCCCACATCACTGCCGCAGGACCTGGACAGATCCTGATCGATCTCCCCGTCACAGTCATTGTCCAAGCCATCACAAATCTCGGCTGTTGGCACTACTTCGCCTACGCACTCGCCCCAATTGCCTTGGGTGCAGGTCTGAATGCCTTTTATGCATTCACCCACGTCGCTTCCGCATACTCTGCTGATGTTATCGTCCACCAATCCGTCACAGTCGTTATCAAGACCGTCACACGTCTCGGGTTGCGGATTCACCCCGCCGCTGCACTCACCCCATTTTCCATCCGTGCAGAGCTGGGTGCCTTTCCTGCATTCACCCACATCACTGCCACAAACCTGCACAGAACCATCCACGCAGTCACAACCTTCGTCCACTTCCCCGTCACAGTCGTTGTCAAGGGTGTCACAAAGTTCGTCTACCGGATCGATAGAGCCCTCGCAATCCCCCCACTTGCCGGCATTGCATGTTTGTATGCCTGACCTGCACGTGCCCACGTCACTGCCGCATTGTCTTGAAAGGTCCTCGTCGATGAAACCATCGCAATCATTGTCCAGGCCGTCACAGATCTCCTCGCTCGGATTGTTGCCTCCCTGGCAAGAACCCCAGGTTCCGTTGGTACAGACCTGCGTGCCTTGTTCACAAGCACCTACGTCAGAGCCGCAAGGCCTGATAAGGCCATCATCGATCGCGCCGTCACAGTCATTGTCAAGACCATCGCATATTTCCACCTGGGGCCCGATTTCCCCTTCACAAGGGCCCCATTCGCCGCCCACGCAGGTCTGGAGTCCTTTTTTACACTGCCCCAAATCCGATCCGCAAACCTGGGTCCATCCATCGATGCAGGAACAGCCCTCATCGGTCTCTCCATCGCAGTCGTTGTCAAGACCGTCACAAACCTCGGGCCTTGGCTGTACCTCGCCCTGGCAAGCGCCCCACGTACCACCGACACATGTCTGCTGCCCGCTCACACATTGGCCCACATCACTGCCGCAGGACCGGTTCAAGTTTTCGTCGATGTTTCCATCACAATCATTGTCGAGACCGTCACAAATTTCAGGCTTCGGCCCGATATCTCCCTGACACGGCCCCCATTCACCTCCCACACAAGTCCTCTGGCCCAAAGCACATTCTCCGGTATCGGTTCCACAAGGCGCGAACAATCCCTCGTCCGCAGTGCCGTCACAATCATTGTCCAAGCCGTCACAAATTTCGGGTTGTGGGCCAATATCACCCACACAAGGTCCCCAGGCTCCGCCCACGCAAGTCTGTTTCCCTTGCGTGCAAGTACCTTCGGCAGACCCGCAGAGTTGCACCTGTCCATCTATGCAAGAACATCCTTCATCCACGACTCCGTCACAGTTGTTGTCCAATCCGTCACAGACTTCCGGTTGCGGACCTATTGCGCCGACGCACGAGCCCCACTCGCCGCCCGAACACGTCTGTATTCCCCGCCTGCATTCTCCGATGTCGCTTCCGCAGAACCTTGAAAGGTCTTCGTCGATTTGCCCATCACAGTCGTTGTCGAGGCCATCGCAAATTTCAGATGCAGGAGGGGTTTCCCCTATACACGCGCCCCATTGGCCGTCCGTGCAAGTCTGTAATCCCTTTGCACATTCACCGACATCACTTCCACACTCCATGCTGAGACTTTCATCCGTTTCCCCGTCGCAGTCATTGTCAAGGCCGTCACACACCTCTGGTTTGGGGTCTATCGCTCCCAGGCAATCCCCCCAGTTGCCGGCATTGCAACGCTGTATCCCGAACCTGCAGGCACCGATATCGGAAGTCCCGCATTGCTTCACCAGGTTTTCATCCGTGGCGCCGTCGCAGTCGTTGTCAAGGCCGTCACAGGTCTCATCCTCTGGCCATACGGCTCCCTCGCATGCTCCCCACAGCCCGTCCGTACAAGTCTGCGTTCCCTTGACACATGCTCCGACATCCGTGCCGCAATCCTGTTGTTGCCCATTTACGCAGGAGCACCCCTCGTCCGTTTCACCGTCACAGTCGTTGTCGACACCGTCACACACTTCTTCCACAGGAGGAATCTCTCCTGCACAGGATCCCCATTTGCCGCTCGTGCACGTCTGAATCCCGGACCTGCACGCGCCCACGTCGGATCCGCACTGTCTCGAGAGATTCTCATCCACTGCGCCGTCGCAGTCGTTATCGAGGTTGTCGCAAATTTCTTCCTGTGGTCCCACCCCGCCCTCGCATGCGCTCCATTGGCCGGCAGTGCATGTTTGAACACCCTTCTGGCACGTGCCGATATCAGAGCCGCACTGTCTCGAGAGATTCTCATCCACTGCGCCGTCGCAGTCGTTATCGAGGTTGTCGCAGGCCTCGGGCTGGGGATTCACTCCGCCCAGGCATTCTCCCCAGGCTCCATCGACACATGTCTGTGTTCCCTTCGTACATGTGCCCACGTCACTGCCACATTGCTGTATTTGTCCGTCGATGCATGAACATCCTTCGTCAGTCACTCCGTTGCAGTTGTTGTCCAATCCGTCACACTTTTCATCCGACGGAGGAATCTCGCCCACACAGTCGCCCCAGAACCCGGCGTTACACGTCTGTATTCCGGACTTGCACTCACCGACATCACTTCCGCAGGCCCTGTTCAAGTTCTCATCGACGGCACCGTCACAATCATTATCAAGGTTGTCACATTCCTCGGGCTGTGGACTCACGCCGCCTATACATTCCTCGCCCCAGAATCCGCCCACACAAACCTGGACGCCATATTGGCACTGGCCCACGTCACTTCCGCAGGGCCTTGTTTGGCCTTCGACACACTCGTTGCCCTGTCCCGGATCATCGAAGGGATCCACCCAATTGGGAATACCATCCTTGTCCAGATCTCCTGTTCCTTCAAGTGCGTCGGTCTTTCCGTCATTGTCGGAGTCATAGTCCACGCGGTTGGGCGCTCCATCGAAATCCGCATCCGGATCAGGCTGACCGTCACCATTGGCATCCACCGCTTCTTCGGTCGCGTCCGGAATCCCATCGCCGTCCGAATCAAGATCCCTGAAATCGTACGTTCCGTCGCTGTCCGACTCCTTGGGCTTTGTTACGATGGATAGGTCCCCGGCTTCGTCAAGGTCGGATATACCGTCGCCGTCCGAATCATCGTCCAGGGCATCTATCGTTCCATCTCCATCAGTATCGCACGGATTGTTGACATAGTCCGGGTCGCATCCTTTGACCTCGTCATCGTCCCTGATCGCATCGTTATCAGAGTCCGGGTTGTTGGGATCGGTTCCTATTATGCCTTCTTCCTGGTTAGTAAGGCCGTCGTTGTCCGGATCACCGAGGGGCCCGGAGTCATCAGCATCATCCAGGTAGTTGGGCAGGCCGTCACCATCGTCATCCTTTGTTCCACTGCCGTCGTCTTCCAGGATGTCCGGCATTCCGTCATTATCCGAATCGCCGTCTATCATGTTGGGTCTTCCATCTCCATCCGCATCAGGAAAAAGAGATGCAGGTTGACCAGGGAGGCCGTCCCACTCGATATCATCGGGAATACGGTCGTCATCACTGTCCAAGTCCCTGAAGTCGGGGATATCGTCCAGGTCGGATGACGCCGGGGGAGTGTCCAGCAGGGCATCCCCGGCCTCGGTCGAGTCCGGGACACCATCATTGTCTGAATCGGTATCCTCGGCATCAATGGTGCCATCGCCGTCAGTGTCGCAGGGGTGGTCGACAAAGTCCGGATCACAGCCCTGAACCTCGTCATCATCCCTGATTGTGTCGCCGTCTGTATCCGGGTTGTTCGGATCCGTGCCCAATATAGCTTCTTGTCCGTTGGTCAATCCATCCGAGTCCAGGTCTCCGTCAGGACCGTCCTGATCGTTCGAGTCTATCCAGTTCGGTATACCGTCACCATCGATGTCTCCTGTTCCCTCGGTTGCGTCGCCCTTGCCGTCGCCATCCGAATCGGTATCGAGAAAATCCGGTACACCATCGAAGTCGTGGGCAGGCAGATTTGACGGATCGCTGATTATCGGGTCGCCCGGGTTTGTACAAGCGCCCGATTTTCCGGCCTCGATCCAATCCTCGATGGAATCACCGTCTGCATCTATGTCCCTGAAGTCGGGGGTGCCGTTGAAATCTGAATCCCTTGGCGGCGAGAGCAGGCTGTTATCACCCGCCTCGACAGAGTCGGCTATACAGTCGTTGTCGGAATCCAAGTCCAGTGCATCCGGAACACCGTCCGAGTCTGTATCGCACGGCGGGTTGGGTCCGCATTCCGATCCATTCACCTCCTGGTCGTCACGAATACCGTCTCCATCCGAATCCGGGTTCGTCTTGTCAGTGCCTATCGAATCCTCCAGTGAGTTGTTAAGTCCGTCACCATCCAAATCGCCCAACGGCCCGTCCTCGTCGTTCGGATCCAGGTAGTTGTAAATCCCGTCGCCGTCGTGATCATCGAGTTCCCCTGCCGAGTCGCCCACATAGTTGCCGGAATCCGGTCCATCGGTTCCCGCCTCGTCCCTGTCGAGTTTACCGTCGCCGTCCGAGTCGGCGTCCCGCAAATCAGGCTGAGTATCGCCATCCGTGTTTACCAGGCTGTTCGGGTCGGTAATCCTTGGAGTGCTTGCGTTGCACTCGCTGAGCCCGGCCTCGACCCAGTCAGGAATCGAATCCTTGTCTGAATCGTATTCCCTGTAGTCTTTCACTCCATCAAAGTCTGTATCCCCCCCCTCTATGGAATCAGCGATACAATCGTTGTCGGAGTCGGTGTCGAGCGCATCTATGGTTCCGTCCGAGTCAGTATCGCAAGGAGGATTGGGGCCACAACCCTGGCCGACCACTTCTTCACCGTCCGAAATACCGTCGCCATCCGAGTCTGGTTTCGTCTTGTCCGTTCCTATTGAGTCTTCGAACTGGTTCGTGAGTCCATCTTTATCCAGGTCTCCTGTGGGACCGTCATCATCATTCGAATCACGCCAATTAGGCACTCCGTCCGAATCCTTGTCTCCAGTGCCTTCGAAAACATCGGATTGCTGGTCCGTGTCCGAATCTCCGTCAATATAGTCGGGCCAGGTATCTCCTCCCGGAAGTCCACCGTCGGTGTTCACGAGATCGGCCGGGTTGTGTAATACATCGGCCGGGCCGCTGCACACGGCATTGCCTGTGGGTTTCGCTTCCACCAGGTCGGGTATGCCGTCGCCGTCCGTGTCAGTGTCCCTGAAATGAGGCTCGCCGTCCTGGTCGATATCGGACGGGACCCTGCCAAAGCTGTCGTTAATGGCCTCTACGTAGTCAGCAATACAATCTCCGTCCGAGTCCTCGTCCCTGGTATCGGGCGTTCCGTCACCATCAGTGTCACAAGGAGGAACAGGACCACATCCTGCTGACGCATCGACAGCCTCGAAATCATCCCTTATTCCGTCGCCGTCCGTGTCCTGGTTGTTCGGATCCGTCTCATTCGCATCCAGTATATGATTCCAGTTCAAATCTTCCTGGCCGTTGAGCAGCCCGTCTCCATCCAGGTCACCGAGCGGCCCGTCGTTGTCGTTCGGATCGATCCAATTGGGAATACCGTCGCCGTCTATATCTCCCTGGCCCTCGTCAGCATCCAGAGTTCCGTCATTGTCACTGTCCGTGTCCTGGAAGTCGGGTATACCATCCATGTCCGTATCAATGGGTGGAGTATCCGGGTCGCCATCTCCTGCTTCTGTGGAATCATCTATACCGTCGTCGTCGCTGTCCAGGTCCCGGTAATCGGGAATGGTGTCATTGTCCGTATCAACGGCAGGTGTCATGGGATCATCGTCTCCAGCCTCATCCAAGTCTTTTATGCCGTCATTGTCCGAATCAGTGTCCAACCAATCAGGGATGGAATCATTGTCCGTGTCCGGGGGGGATACGTCCCTGCCACCCTCGTCATAATCGAGGATATTGTCCTGGTCCCTGTCCTCGAATGGCAATGGAGCGAGTTCTATCTGGTAGTTGTCGTAAGCATTGCCTCCCCCGGTCTGAACCAAGACAGGTTTATCGGCTACCACCTCGTACAAGGTTCTTCGCTCGAGCTGTGGGCCTGTCCCCTCTGTTGTCAGGTAATCGTCAGCATTCATTACATATGTGCCATTGCTGGTACCGTCGGTAAGGTCCGTCACCTGGACCGTGGTATTGTCGTATTGTGCAAAGACATGTGCGTCCAGCGTAAGGCTGCGAAAATATATGTGCCGTCCAAGCTGTCCTGCGCCAATATTGCCGGCGGACTGGGTTACGTCGTCCCCCAAGTAGTCGATAGTAGTTCCACCCTGGGTATCACCGGCCCACACGCCTGCCTTGGCCGTGGCCGTTATCTTGTATACCCTGGATCCGGGACTGATGCCCAGGTTGTTTCGAAAGTCATAGGTGCCTGCATTTACGCTCCTGTTTTGAAACACATAGGTGCTGTCTGTTACATTGTACAAATCATAATTCAGGTCTTCGTACGCATACAGAACATAGTCGCCTCCATCAGTCGTCAGCCTCTTGACCCCGAACAAAAATTCGGTTCCTATCTCGGTTCCGTTCTTTGCAGGAACCACATCGAACCCGTCGACTGCATTGGCCTGTACCATAATGTTGCCGGTAGAGTTTATTCGCGTCACGTCGTGGAATCCTATGTACGCGGTCACGACCTCGTAACTGTCCGCATCCAGGTGAAAGGTGTACTTTGGATTGCCCCATTCATCCGTGATATTTATATCCGAAGGCTCGTACGCAAGAACCAGGTAATTTGTCTCATCTCTTGAGAGATTCCCCACTGGCGTATAGAAAAAGAAGTCCGTGCCAACCCTTGTCCATGGATCCGTGGTTTCTATGTAATAGGTTCCACTGTTCTCATGATCGAAGAAGGCTGATCCACCGCCGAGAAAAACAGATATTGGATTGTCGTACGACCTGACCTTGAAATGGCACACCTGGAGTGGAACTATTTTCAATGTTCCGGGCCATAGTGTAAAAGGCCCATAGTGAGTACCGTTGTCCATGTCCCAGACCTCGGCTACGGTCGCATCGTGCAACCCGTAAAGGTACAGTCTCCCGCCGTAACCGCCGCCCAATGGGTTGTAACCATAGTACAGCGTTCCCCTTGCCGAAGCCATCCCCGGAATCAAAGTGGCTATCGCCAGGATGATTGACAAGAAAAGCAGGCCTGTTTTACCAATTCTTGAATAGTTACATCTACCCGTCATATCTTTCTCTCCGACATTAAAAAAAGAAACGTTAAAAGCGCCCGGGATCCGGTCCCAGGTTATCAGGCCATATATTATAAGATGGAACGAGCTCCCTTAAAAGTTCAAAATTGCGTTCTTCCAGTGCCTTGAGGATTCGCGACGAATCCTTGTATTCAGAACCCTTGTCAACGATTTGTTTGAACAGATCTCTTGCCTCGTCGTGTCTTCCCTGGTGGAGCCTGGCCATTGCGAGCAAATATGATATCTTCTTCCAATCCGCTTTTTCATTGTCAGCTAAAATCAGAAGCCTTTTTTCCGCGTCTTTGTACTCCCCTGAGTCGATTAGCACTTCGGCAACCATGGTTCCGGCCAGCACGGATGTCTCATCACCTTCTTTTACAGATGCCTTTTCAAGGACTTCCAGTGCCTTTTGCTTGTTGTCCAGATCGAACCACAATTTGCCAGCCCTGAAGTCATCCCCTGCCTTTTCAAATGATGCCGCAGCCATTGCAAGGTTTCCCGCCGCCTCGTACACCTTCCCGGCCCTGACCCAGTCGCCGGCCTTTTGAAAATACCCGGCTGCCGCAGAAAGATTGCCACAACTCAAATATGCCGCTCCTGCCTCGATATAGTTTTTCGAGACTGAAAAAACATCTGCAGCCTGCTCGAACTTATGTGCCTCCAACAGGATCTTGCCTGCGGTTTCACTTATGCCTGCGGCCAGGAATATACGGGCCGCTTCTTCTGCGAGTTCAGGCCTTTCTCTGATCCTGAAAACCATTTCATTGCGAAACTCTTTATCCCCTTCTTTTGCAAGTTGGGCGGACCGACTCCGGTCACCCGCTAAAATGAGCAATTCGAGCGCCTTTACCCTGTCTCCGGCAAGAATGTAGTACTCTGCGGCCCGCCTGCGCCTCCCGCTCTTTTCAAGCAGGCCTGCAAGGTAGCCCGCCTCTTCTCCTGATTCCACCAACCCCTGCTCCACCATGGCGGAAAGGGTCTGGCTGGCCATGCCCAAATCACCTGCCGATTCATAGTTGCGCAAGGCCTTGTGCAAGTCTCCCACGGACTCGTACTTTATTGCTGCTTTCAGGTAATTGCCGCATGCCTCGTACATCTTTGCCGAGAGATCGTTCCTGCCTGCCATAGAATAGGCCTGTGCAGCTTTCTCTTTGTAACCAGCAAGCTCGAATAACTGGGCAGCCCGCCCGGGCCTGCCGTGTTTCATTAGCAATGAACCCGCCTGCTCGTGCTTTCCCTGTTTGGTCAAGCAGGAAGCGGCCCTCTCAAAATCTCCTGCAGAGATAAAGCACCTCGAGGCCCTGGATAAATCCCCGGCCCTTTCGAATACGTCACCTGCAAACTCAATCTTTTCCTTGTCGGACTTGTCCGGCCTCTTGAGAATACGCATGGCTTGTTCCAGCGTCTTCCTGGATGGATAGCCCTTGCTTTCCTTGTAACGATTCAATGCTCTTTCCCTGCGAACAGGTTCTATTACAAGGTTGGATGCGAGCTTCACCACAACAAAGACTGACAGGACGGCTATCAGGCCGACTGCAAGCCAGTAAAACCAGTATGCGATTCTCTCACTGGCCTCTCGGGCCGCGTTCATTGTATCCCTGCTTATTCCACTACTCTTGACATGAACTGGCCGGCCTCCTGTCGGCTCCTGATTGGAAGAGGACGGGGCATAGATCGGCACCTGTGCCAGGGCTGCGTGGACAGGCAACAAAGAGAGCAAAAGGCAAAATAGACAAAAAATTAATCCTCTATTTCCTATGTGAATCAAATCCTGCAATCCCCCGGCATACGCCGAATGTAATGGTTTGGCGT
>JAADFL010000152.1:0-17713 GCA_013152945.1 Deltaproteobacteria bacterium
ATCGGATGAAATCGGATTTTGTATACCAAAAATTTAAAAAAATATTTCTTTGTAATGCCATGTTGACCTGTTTGCATGACAGGCTTGCACGAGCCCTGCCATAGCTACTTGTAATTACAAAAAAATCAGGCAGGAAGAAAATCAACGTGGGTGGGGAACGAACGGGAACGAACGCGGGGGAACGAACGCGATGGAACGCGTGAGTATCTACGAATTTATTTGACAGCCCTTTTGCTCTTTGCTAGTCAATTTTTTCAAAATACCGTATTTCCCTCTAATAACGAGGGTAATCTGCCTTGTTTTGGAGGTGGATATGTACTGCGATTCATGCGAGTCCAAGCAGCAAAAATTTGCGGGCTGGTGGCGTTGGATCGCAGTCGACGGCGAAAACCATTTTCCCCGGGGCTGATTCGATTGGTCCACCGCCTAACCTCCGCGGTACAGGCATTTACCCCTGGGAGTGAACACATGAAAGGACTTGGAACACACGTTCTTCTCGATCTTTATGGTTGTGATTCATCTTTTTTGGATGACCTCGACTTTCTACGCAAAACGAGCCTTGAAGGAGTGCGTCTTTCCGGGGCTACCATTGTCGGCGACTACTTCAAGAAATTCCAACCGCAAGGAGTAAGCGGGGTTGTCGTAATTGCCGAGAGCCACTTGTCATTCCATACATGGCCTGAATTCTCTTATATTGCATTAGATTATTTCACCTGCGGCGACAGGATAGACATTGATGCAACTCTTAATTATTTCGAAGAATGCCTGAAACCCGGGAAAGTAGTCAAGGAACGCCTTGCCAGGGGAAACGATCTGAACGGCAAAAACTGGGCTGTTCCGGAAGCAGACAGGGCAAAGGGACCAACTGCGTGGACTACCGAGTACCATTGGCTTGGAGAAGACAGGAACAATCCAATTCTTGGATACAAGTATGCAATGGATGAAATCCTGGACAGGAGGCGCAGTGAATTCCAGGAAATTCTAATAGCCAAAAACGCCATCTACGGCAAGATGATGTTCATAGATGACTTTATGATGACGACCGAACTCGACGAGTGCGCTTACCACGAGATGTTCGGACATGTACCACTCGTCTTGCATAGGGAACCGCGCTCTGTCCTTATTGTTGGAGGTGGAGATGGCGGACTCCTGCGCGAAGTGTTGAAGCACCCGGCGGTCGAACACGTGGACCTGGTAGAGTTGGACGAACAGGTAGTTAAAGCATGCAAGGATCATATGCCGGAGCTGGCCAGGTCTTTTGACGATCCCAAGGTCACTGTTTATTTTGAAGATGGAGCCGAGTTCGTACAAAAAAGAACTGAAGAATATGACGTATTACTCGTGGATTCGGTTGATCCCATGGGACCGAGCAAAGTTCTGTTTATGCCCCAATTTTTCGAGAACTGCAGAAAGGCATTGAAGCCGGGCGGGATATTTACGGCCCAAGCCTTGTCCGCATGGCTCCAGGGAGATGAACAAAAGGCCATGTTCGAAGCTCTCCACTCTACCTGGCGGACCACCCTGCCCTTTACGAGCACCATTCCCACGTATCCAGGAGCTTTTTGGGTATTTGCCCTGTGCAGCGACCATGCGATAGAACCAGATGACTTCGATATCGAGAAAACAAAAAAAATTACCGCCGGATGCAGGTACTACAACACGGATCTGCACAAGGCATGCTTCAATCTTCCTACCTTTCTCAAATTGAGGCTGGGGTAAAAACTCACTCGGCGGGAAATAAAATAAAACTCTTTTTTTGGCAGCCGACGGGCAATGCCGGGAATCAGAACGGTTACCTAACTCTCCGATATTCGAGCACCAATTTCTTGACCCGGTCGAACTCGAGTTCAGCCTCACCTTGCATACCTGAAATCGGAACCTGTGCCGGGCCGAATTCTCCCATGGTCTTTCCGTCATCACGAACGGAAATAGCCAGTCTTTCATCGTTTCTCACACGTAACAAGGGACCGTCCTTCCACTTGGCCATTTTGCCCGATGCCATGGCATCAGCAGAGACTTCTTTCTTGCCGGCCCTAACCGTTATTTTTATCCTGGCCTTTCTCCTTCCTCGTCTTCGCCTGCCCTTCCTTGAATATCGAAGCTCGACTTCAACAATACGGAATTCATATACCGCATCCTTCTGCGGCTTGTGCTGAAATATGTTTTCGCGTAATGACTCGGCGTGCCGTTCGAGTCCGGGAGCATTTTCCATGGCACGGTCGATATCGTCAAGAGCCCTGTTCAAACGGCCTGCCGATGCATCGGCCTCGGCGAGCGTGAGCCACGCAGCACCGACCCGTTGTTTGGCGGATGGATTCAACAATAAAGCCAATGCTATCCACTTCTTGGCTAATCTCAAATCTTTGGCTTCGATCGAATCATTCGCCTTTGAAAGAAGTTCCCTGGACAGATTTTGTCTTTCATTAGACCAGGATTCTGAAATATCCGAGATATGTGAAAGTGCAACCTTCAGTCTCTCGGAAAGGACGGGGTCCTGGCCCCATATCCCGGGATCCTTCACAATGTCCAGACGTTTATCAACTTCCGCTATATATCTACCGTCCGGGAAAAACCTTTTGTACAACTCCAATCGCTTGATATCGTAACCTGCCCTGTCAAAGGTCTGTTGTTCAGCCACCTCCAGGGCATCTTTTGCCATGGAAGCAAACGCCTTCTCGCCGGCCAGGCGTTTCAGGTGCGCAATGTTTCGTTCTCCGCCGGCCAAGGCAAGAATACGGATGATACCGGGCGTGGTGGCATTTCTCCTTCTTACAGCCGCCCTCAAGTAAGGCCCGTACTCGTCGGCAACCTGTAACAATACTTCCTGGGCAGCTTCTCTTTTGGATTCTTCCGGTGAGGCCAGCATGGATATCGCCTGTTCAAGAGCCCGTCTTTCTCCCGCCAGTATCCTGTCCCTAAGTCCTATTTCCGAACGCTCCTGGTTATGCCGAAGCCCCTCATCATTGAACCGTGATGCGGCACATCCCGATAAAAGCGCAACGCCGGCTATTATATCGGCCATGACCGATCGCCTTTTGTATTCATGCCGCCATATGGTAAAAGCAAATTTCATTTCTTCAGCTTTCTTGCCAAAGCCTTTCCTATTTTTTTGCCGATCTTGGCAAGTGCGTTCATGCCCGCAGCCTTGTCATCTTTCGGATCCGTACCGCTTGCCGTTACTTTCTTTGCAAAGAGTTCAGATCCCGCACTTAAGTCTTTCACTGATATCCTTGCGGTCGCCCTACATTTTCTTTGCTCGAAAAAGTCCTTGCACTTGCCCGTGTCGACGTTTCCCGTGACTTCGAGGGAAGCCTGTTCCCGCCTGTTCGTAAATTCCAGCCCCAAATCCTTGGAGAGTACATCCTTGATATCCGAAACAATCGAAGCATGCCGTACCTTGCGGCCCAAGTTCCTGGTTTCTATCTTCACGTATGCCCTGGCTGCTTTCAACGCTATCTTGACCCTTGCAGCTCCTCGTTCCAGGTCACGAGCAAAGACTCTTTTCAGTGCGGGATATTCCAGTGACGGAGAGTCACACAAGGATTTCAAATTTACTGACATCGCTACTATTGCGTCCGGCTTGCCGAAAACCTTGGACAGTCCTACTGCGACCCTGCCGTTATCATCCGTTACCAAGCCCTGGTCGGACTTGCCCGAACCCTGGAGAAAAGATACTGCCAAGGGCAATCTTTTAACAGCACTACCGTTATATTCCACTTTGACCATCAGAGGCTTGGAAAGTCCGGCGCCGGCTATTGCCTGAACCTTTTTCGAATCAGGTAACAACCGAATGCCGGTCAAGAGTTCTTCCATTCGCTTGTACAGCTCGGAATTCAAGATCTCAGGTTTGCCGTCATTATCGATATCAGCTTTTATCGTCCCGCCCTGGTAGGCCCTCAATGCGGTAAATGCCTTGATATAATTTCGTATTGCACCTGCAACATCGCCGGTTGATGCTGCTTCTTTTGCCGCCTCGAAAGATGCTATGGCCAAATCTCTGGCCTGTTCGAGCTTCTTTGCCAACAGATCTTTGAGCTTTGCCTTTGACAGTCTGGCCAGTATCCAGTACCTGTTTGTATCAGTGAATCTCTGGTATATTTCCACGCCTTCCAGGGTCTGGTCGACCAGGAGTTCGGCGTTTTCATCGGTCCTCTCCTCGGTTCTTCCGGCACCGGCCTTGTTTCCGAACAAATCTATTCTCTTCTCCTTGAAAAGGCTTCTCGTCTCTGACTTGACCTTGACCTTGAGTTGAGCCGCAACCTGGTCGAAAGCCCTGTTCGTTGCAGACTGCCAGTCAGGACCCTCGCCTATCCCCACGTAATATCCGGGCATGTTCACGTTGCCTGAAGCAACCCACCCCGGCTTGCTGGCCGCAGGCGGCGGTGCTGATTCCACTTTCTGCTCCGCAGCCTTTCTCCTGCTCACAATGGCATGACCTGAATAGGCCCTTTTGTGAGCCTTGACCTTTCCTTTCTTGCTCCTTGCAACAGATTTGCATTTTTCAGGAACCGGTGTCCCATCCTGTGCATTCTTCATCATTGCGATAGCACAATCCGCTTTCCTTGCGGTTTCTTCGTTTTCCTGCTTTCTTTCCCTTTCGAGCCTGGCATTATCTCTCTTTTCCTTGTGATCGGATTTCTTTTGGACACCGCCACAACCTGATACAAGAATTATTATTCCCAGTAACCCCGCCAATCGCTTCATTTCGACCTCCTAGCCCGTTCGCTATAATCCTTTCTTAAAAGATTAGCACCATTGAGAAAGTTGTCAACGAATGTATTGTTTTGTTATTTTTCAAGACCGGCAAGAGTAATGACGGCCTTACACCCTGCCCACGAAATGCGAACCGGCCCGTCCTGCCAATGCTTCCTCCAGCCTTTCCGGGCAGGTAATGAGAGCCCTCCTTCCGCCTTTTTTCAAGAACTCGAGAACCGCTCCGACTTTCGGCCCCATGCTTCCGGGTGCAAAGTGTCCTTCCTCGATGAACTTCTCCAACATGTCTACCGTAACGGCATACAAGGGCTGCTGGTCCGGCTTTCCGTAGTTTAAAAATACATTTTCCACGTCGGTCAGGATTATCAGTAACTCGGCGTCGATATCAGCGGCAAGAATGCTTGCGGTCAAATCCTTGTCAATTACGGCCTCCACGCCTTGATAGTCGTTATTCGCATTGTTTATAACGGGTATCCCGCCCCCGCCGCAGGCAATCACGATGTGGCCGGCACGAGCGCTGTCCCTGATGGTATGTCTCTGTATAATCTTGACGGGTCTTGGTGACGGCACCACTCTCCTCCAGCCCCTTCCCGAATCGTCAATAATCTGCCAACCCAGGGTGTCACGTCTTTTTTCCGCCTCTTCCTTTGTCAGGAAAGGTCCGATCGGCTTGCTTGGATTACGGAAGGCGGGATCACCCTTGTCAATCAACACCTGTGATATTACAGTAACAACATAACGATTTATATTCCTGCGCCTCAATTGATTCAACATGGCCTGTTGAAGAATATAGCCCAGGCTACCCTCTGTCTCTGCAACCAATACATCCAGCGGCATGGAAACCAGTTCTTCCTTGGTCATCTCGTTTTTCAGCAGCAGATTGCCGACCTGTGGGCCGTTACCGTGGGTCACCACCACATTGTAATTACGCTCGATCAAAGACATTATGCGTCCACAGATTTCGGCTGCATTTTTTTCGTGGTCTTCGATGCTTCCCTTTTCATCCTTTCTAATGAAAGCGTGCCCTCCCATTGCAACCACTGCAGTCTCGACACCGAGCCTCTCCTTGATTCGTTTCTCTGTTTCCATTACACGGTCTCCTCCTGCAATATCCATGAATACAACCCCTCATATTATTGATTCCACTTCACCAACGAGTTTGGGAAGCACCTCTGATGCCGAACCGCTCAAGAAAATATCGGTCAATGTATCTGTAAGCTCGGATGTTTCCAAATTCACCTCGATTATTACAGCACCATGGGTCTTTGCAACCTGTGGGACAAGGTTTGCCGGGGCAACAGTGGCGGATGTCCCGACAACAAGCATTACATCAGCCCTTACCGCTTGCTGCCTGGCTTGTTGCATGGCATCCAAAGGTAATGCTTCTCCAAAGAAAACTACATCGGGCTTCAAAATTCTCCCACATTCGGGACACTTCGGTACTGTTTTGGATGACGGCTCCAAAATATCCTTTAAGGCATAATTCGAGCCGCACCCGATGCATACGAGCCTCTTGTTGTTTCCATGGATCTCCACAACGTTCTTGTTTCCGGCTTCCTGATGGAGATTGTCTACATTTTGTGTAATGACGCTCGACAGCTTTCCCAGTTGTTCCAGCCTGGCCAGAGCCTCATGTCCGGGATTCGGTTTTGCCGGTTCGAGTACGGAAAGGAGATCGAAAACCATCTTCCAAACTTTTTCAGGATCGGTCAGAAAAGCCTGCAAGGTGCCGTACTCGGCGGGATCGAATCTACTCCAAAGACCCCCTTCGGACCTGAAGTCGGGAATGCCTGAATCGACCGAAATACCGGCACCTGTAAAAGCCACGCCATGTCGTGCAGAAGCAATTACCTCCGCCGCCTTGCTAAATTCGCTGATTTCCATAATTAGCCGGATTGCCCCTTTGTTTTCTTTCGCTTTATTCTGGCCCGCAACTTTGTGGAAGAAGGCTTGACCTTCTTTCCCTCATTATCCACCTGTTTAAAATGAATCTCCGTGGTAACCTCCAAAGCAAGTCCGGAGAGCACTTTTTGAAGTTCCCTGGTAACGTCCATTTTTTCAAGAAATTTCCTGAATTCCGATGCCACGATACGAAGCACTTCGCCCTTTGTCTTTTCGCTTTGTTTCGCCAAATATACTACCGCCTCTTTAGGCAGCTTGAGGTCTGAAATAACATTCCTCATGCCTTCTTCGGTCATGAACAAGGCGCCCAAACTCGTTACCAGCGCCTTTCTCAAGACGTCCGGCAAGAGATCCTCCAGAATATTAAAGAGACCGGTGGATTCCGAACCTTGTAATTCTTTCTTTTTTCCGACCATTCCTTTCTCCTGTCACACAAATTAGCACTGGTTCAACCAGGGCGTCAATCTTATCCCTTCTTCACCTGCAAGTCTATTGAGGGCAGAAATACCATGAAACTCGTACCCTTACCCAGAAGACTTTCGACCCTGACTGTTCCATCATGGAGACTGACAAGTTCCTTTACTATCGCAAGACCGATACCGGCTCCACCGGCTCCGGATGATGAAGATCCCCTTACCCTATAGAACCTATCGAACACAAGATGGATTTGCTCCGCCGGAATGCCTACTCCACTGTCCTGCACTGTCACCTTGATGAATCGGCGGCCTTCTTCATCCGGTGAAATGCCTGATCCCTCAATCCCCGGTTTTTCATCCTGCTTCTGCAAGAGAGATGCGTCGTAGTCAGCCGTGATGAGGACATATCCTCCCTTGACGTTGAACTTCATGGCATTGCCGATAAGGTTGTCGAATACCTGAATCAATCTGCCACGATCGCCCATGGTCCATAACGGTCCATGAGCATCGATGTTCTTTCGCATCTCGATTCCCAGAGATTCGGCCCTGGGCATTGCAGCCTCGATACACTCGGCCAGTACATTTCTCAAGTCCAACCTTGTTTTCTCGATTATTATCCTCCCGTCTTTCAATCTGGCATAGTCCAGGAGATCCTGTATCATCCGAAGCAACCTCGAAGCATTTCTCAAACATGATTTCAGTCCTTTTTCATGACCCGAGGTTATCGGACCCAATTTGCCTGAAAGTATCATTTCCGTGTACCCGCGTATCGACACAAGCGGGGTCTTGAGTTCGTGCGATACATTGGCCAATAATTCGGATTTCATTGCATCCAGGCTCTTCAGTTCCAGATTCGCTGCTTCCAGCTCCCTGGTCCGCTGTTCCAGATCTCTTATCAGTTTGAGTTTGACTACAGCCATTGCCAAGTCTTCGGACACGTGAGCCAATAAAGCCATCTGCTCGGTTGTATAACTTATTTTCTCTTTTCCTGCAGCCACGAGGAGACCTACCGGCTCATTTCCCATGCGCAAAGGAAGTACCATTGTGGCATCCATTCCGGCTGCGGCCAGTTCCCCTGAAAGCCACTTGGCCACCAGCCTGCCCGAAATATCCACGCTTCGCCAGCCTTTACTGCCGCCTTTTCTGGTGGACAACACATTGGCAAAGCTTATTTTGTCTATTTCCAGTTCCTGTCCCACTGCCAGGGACGTAATTGTGCCGCAAAGGCCGGCAACCTCGAAACGGTGGACATCCTTTACCAAGAGAAAAAGGCCCAGCCATTCAAAGTTCAAGTTATCGGAAAGAACATTTTTTACTGACTCCAAGGCTTCGTCGAGGCTGTTTGTCCTGTTCAGTGCGCCCATGATGTCATTTAAAGCATGCAGCCGCCTTCGTTCATGCCTCCTTTCCTTTTGGGCCGTAATGTACTGGTCCTGAAGGGAATAGGCCACGGCAAAGGCAAAGACAACAAAACCGTGTTCGGTCAGGTATAAAAAGGCATAGATACCGGATGCCACCAGGATATCGTTCAATGCACAAGAGCCCAGGAATACCATGGCAATAAAGACAACCATGGAGCCTGTATTTTTCCGGCGAACCGAGATAAAGGCAAAAATCGTGCTATGTACAATCAAGAGCAGGCCGTAAAAGAATAAAAGGCTGCCCAACCAGCCCGGTTTTGCATCCAGGTACTTGACCGTCCAGCCGAAGACATGGATGTTTCTGATCATAGGTTGGGTGGTGAATATCCAATTGGTACATAGGTCGCCTATGGCCATCATGACCGAGAACAGGTAAAAGCCCAAGTAATGTGCCTTCCTCAAGGAAAATCCCGATGATGACATTATAAAAAGGGCAATGGACGGAAAACCGAATATAGCGCCGATTACTTGAAACCTTTGCCAAAATAGGGCGGACTTGAAATCAATGGATGCATACAACCCTGCGGCTCCAAGCGAGTAATGCGCCAAAGAAAGGCAAAGAAAGGCAAAAAGCAGGTGCCGCGTCTCTATCCTGTCACGGATGTAGAATACGAAGTAGTAGAAAGCCAGGAACAGGTACACCGGGATCCAGGCTATGGTTAAAACCGAATTCAGCGGCAGTTCGGGCACAATCCAACCCCAGTCATCCGTCTTATACAACAAGTTTTTCTTATTTGCGAGAAACAAATCCCGCTATGGAATTTCTATCGATATCTTTGTCCTTAAAGGCAGGGTGGCCCCGGGACAAGCCCGGAGCCACTTGCCGAAAGGAGGGCATTGATGCTTGTTTTCTACTTGCAAAGACCGGTGCTTGCGTCGCAGACCGTGTCAGGAGGGCAATCTGCAGTGGTGTTGCACCTGAGCCCGTTAATGAACTCGCAAGTAGGCGGACCGCATACGTCACACTCGGGGCAGGTAGGGTCTGCAGGACATGTGTTGCATCGAAAACCCGAGGGGCAATCCTGGTCGGTTTTGCATGGTTTCCGGTTCTCGCACTCGCCGTCATGGAGCAGCTCGGCATTGGCGCACCGAAGTTTACACAGGTTGCCGAAAGTCTCCTCACGCCCGTTACCATCCGAAGTCACTATGTTGCCGCATACCGGCTTGTAGTCATCCGGGCAGGCGCAATCCTGCGCCTGGCAAACACCGTCCATGCAGTACTGTCCCTGGCCGCAATCCGCATCGTTCGTGCACTTGTCATTGCCGTTGATGTCGTCGATGCACTTCCTGTACGCCTGGGTGTCGATCCAACCGCAGATTCCGTCCGGCGTCATTGTGCACTTGCTGTACTTGAGGCAGTCGTACTCGGGCCTCCACACGCAATCGGTCTGAACCTCGTGAGATGCGCAGACCTGGCCTGAGCAGCCGGTTACGATGCAACGGGGATCCTGCCTTGGGGTACAGACGCCCGGTCCACAATCAGGCGGAACATCCCCGCTCGTGCATATTCCGTTCATGCAGGCCTGGCCTTCGGGGCAATCCACGTCAGCATTACACGCAACACCGGACTGGGCACATTGAGGAAGTGCGCAGAAAAATCCATCCGGGCAATCTGTATCACCATCGCACTGCTTGTCCTCACTGGGCACGCAACGACCGACAGGGTTTATGCAACCCTCGTCCACCTGGCCATCCCTGTCGTCGTCTATTCCATTGCAAATCTCGGCATTGGCTCCATTTGGATCATCCGGGTCCTGTCCCCAGACGGGTCCGTCAAATTGGCAGTAGAAGCCTTCCGGACACTCGTCGTCACTCTCGCAGACCTTGTCGTTGTCCACGCATATACCGACAGGCTGCGGGCAATCTTCATCCACCTCACCGTCACAGTCATTGTCTATTCCGTCGCCGCATATTTCAGTATCATTGCAATCAAAGCACCCTCCGTCAGCACAAATCCGCCCTGTACCGCAGTCTGCGTCATCGACGCACGCAGTGCGGTCGGTCCCACCTTCAGAAGAACCTCCGACTTCTGCTGCTTCGCAATGCTGACCGCTTGGACAATCCGAATCGCTGTTGCAGTAGTGCTGTGATGCCACGCACACACCGGTCTGATTGCATGGCGCCGGGTCTACCAGCTCGCAATATATTTTCAGGCAATAGTCGGGCTCCGTATCACAGCGTGCTTTTAAATCTTTACACATATCCGGGTCCTGCCTGCAGAGTTCATCAACCTTGTTCCAGTCTATCTGGCTCCATGGATCGGTATTGTCGGTTTGGCACTCGAATCCCGGGGGGCAATCGCTGTCTGTCATACAATGCATGTCGACGGGTACGCACACACCCGGGCCGAAGCAATCCACTTGTCCGTCACCGTCTATATCAGTACAGTCGGTGGGATTGCAGTTGTCCCTGACATTCCCGTTCTCATCGATACAACTGGGATCATCAGCCACAGGCAGTTCACACCTGAAACCGGCAGGGCAGTCTCTGTCAGAGAAACACTCGGGCTTTGGCCCCTCACATTCTCCCTCGTGTAAAATACGGGCATGGTCGCAACCTGCGAAGCACTTATTGTCATAAGTTTTTTGCTCTCCCCATGGTGTTGCGGCACAGACCGGGGCATAGTACTCGGGACAATTGCAGGTATCTCCAGGCACGCACACGCCGTAATCACTGCCGCAATCCTGGCCCGGGTAGCATTCAGGCGCTCCTGTATCCGGATCGGTCCTTGCATTGTCGTCGAACAACTCGCAGACCATTCCGGCCGGGCAATCTCGATTATCGCGGCAACGTTGCTGGTCAGGCATGCACAAACCCGGAGGCGGGATACAACCGTCACTGTTGTTTTCGCCGGCGGCAGGATCTTGGCCACAACCGGTTCTATCATTGTTTACACCACCCTCGGCGCTTCCCGCGCCTTCCATGAAAGGAAACTCGCAGTGATACCCGGCAGGGCATTCCTGGTCGGAAGAACATTCCTGCTCCCTGGGTACACAGACGCCTTTTGCTATGTCATTGCACTCACATGCTCCACTGTCATCACAACCACAATCTTTCGCCGGTTCAGCCCACACCTGCTCACACCTGAATCCATCAGGGCAGTCGTCATCGCTCAAGCAGAAATCGTTGTGAATAGGTTCGCAGGTCGGAGGACCGCATTCAGCCCTTGCCTCTGCCCCGCCGGTTTCCCCGTTCACAGGACTACCAGCAGCATCCACCGGGATTGGATCACAATTGTCACAGGGCTCGGGATCCGGACACGGGTTGCACCGGAATCCTTGCGGACAATCCCAGTCTGTACGACAATAATCGGGATTGTCCTTGCACCTGCATATCGGGCAACCATTCGCATCGGTCATAAAACCATTGGGGCAATACAGGTCGCAAGTCAGGTCAGGGCAAGGCGGCTCGTTGCAATTACCGGTACAGCCCACGGACAGCTTGTATTCGCCCTTGTCCCTGCCCGAATAGCTGGTAACAACGACAAGGTACCTGCCGTCAGCCGGAAGCACCAGCCCGTCGATAAGGGAATTGCGGCCGTCCCTGCTGTCATCGTCCATGGCCAGTTTCTCTCCGAACAAGCCTGATGCATCGCTTGGGCCGTAAAGGAGCAGCACCGGATCATCGTTGCTGTCCTGGGAAGCCTGAAGCTCCAAGGTAAGTCTTGCGCCGCGATTGGCATCGAGGAAGTACCCGATGAGCGGCTTTTTATCCGAAAAATTACCTGTCTTATTTTCTCCGAAATTGACATTGCCTTTGATGTCCACGGTATCTTTCAGATCGTTCGGATCATTAAGCAGAGGCGCCTTGAACGGAATCTTGCCTCCCGGCGCAGCGCCGTTACCACAAGCTGCGAGCCCAAAGGCCAGCAGGGAACACAGAATAATACTCTTCCATCTCATGACTCTTCCTCCTTTTGAATAGTCTTGGTTTCCAGGGTTTTCCATCTCAAGTAACTCGAACATGTTTTTTTTCAATACATTCATTGCGGTTTCATATTCTAGCAATAGGAGTGCCAATTGTGGCCACTACTAATTCCACATGCAATTACAATGGGTTACGAGTCATGGATGGAATCCCCATGTAGACAGGTGTAATATGTTTTTTACAGATGATCGTAGAAAAAAAGAGCTTTTCATGGCCGGAGTCATTTTTTTTCTTTAATATTCAGTGATTGCAAGTTCTTTCAAAGTGTAAAGCATACTTTCACCGGGATTTGTAAAATTTTTAGCCTGGATGGTTCGCCCTTATTTCCCCTGTAGACTACTGTAGGATACAGGACAGACCGGTCTTGGCAAATCCATTGCCAGGTTGTAGACTACCAGGCAATTCGGAGGTAACGATGAATATCATTGAACGCTTGAAGAAGCTCCGGTCACTCATGGACACCAGGGGATTGGCTGCATATCTCGTTCCCAGCACAGATCCCCATCAGAGCGAGTACGTGCCTCACAGGTGGAGACGCAGGGCCTTTATCAGTGGCTTCGACGGCTCTGCAGGAACAGTTGTCGTTACGCTCGACAACGCCGGTCTTTGGACAGATTCGAGGTACTTCCTCCAGGCCGAAGAACAATTGAGAGACACGGGTATCACCTTGTTCAAGATGGGTGAGCCCGGCGTGCCTGAGATTGACGAATGGCTGAAGGAGCAATTAGGGCCCGGTGACAGGATCGGACTGGACCCTGCGGTTTACTCGGTATCAAACTACGGGATGCTGCAATCAATCCTTGGGCCAAAGGGAATATCACTCCACCCGGTCATTCCCGATCTCGTGGACCAAGTCTGGGCAGATGACCTGCCTGCCTTGCCTAAAGCCCGGTTGAGGGTTCACCCCATGGAATATGCAGGTGAATCCGTCGGATCGAAGCTCGGCAGGCTTCGTGAAGCGCTTTCAGGCGACAATGCCAAGGCCATATTGCTCTGCGCCCTGGACGAAATAGCCTGGCTGTTCAATTTGCGTGGTTCGGATATCGACTACAACCCGGTGTTTTTATCTTTTGCATTAGTGACCGCTGAATCCGCAACTCTTTTCCTGGACCAGGAAAAGGTTGGCCCTGAAGTCGAAAAACACTTGTCCGACCTGGTCACGATACAGAGTTACGAGGCGATAGACGAGGCATTGCTGGACATTGCCAGGAGGAAAGCCGCTATTTGGATCGATCCCGATACTACGGGGCAGAGACTTGCCGATCTCCTTGGGCAGGAAACCACGATAATCAGGAAAAACAGCCCTATTGCCAGGTGGAAATCCATTAAGAACGAGGTTGAAATCCAGGGAATGAGACAAGCCCACCTGCGAGACGGTGTTGCCATGGTAAAGTTTCTGGCCTGGCTGGATAAGGCAGTGGAACAAGGCGGCCAGACAGAGATTTCCATAGCCGACAAGCTGGAGGAATTTCGATCCGCTGATGAAAGACTGGCCGGTTTGAGCTTCGAGACCATTGCGGGTTACGGCCCTCATGGCGCAATAGTCCATTATGCAGCCAATGAAGCAACCAATGCACCCCTTGAAAACAAGGGTCTGCTCCTGGTGGATTCCGGCGGCCAGTACCTTGACGGTACCACGGATATAACAAGGACCATAGCCCTGGGAAAGCCGACAAAGGAAGAAAAGCAGGCCTACACCTCTGTTCTGAAAGGTCACTTGGCCCTGGCAAATGCAAGATTCCCGGTAGGAACCAATGGATACCAGCTCGATGTAATTGCAAGGTCACCCTTGTGGAACCGCAGCCTCAACTACGGCCATGGAACCGGGCACGGAGTAGGCGCATTCCTGTGCGTTCACGAAGGTCCGTTCAGCATTTCATTGAGAAAAAACCTGACCCCCTTGGAGTCAGGACAGATCACGTCGAACGAGCCCGGCCTGTACAAGACCGGCGAGTTCGGCATACGCATAGAAAACCTCATGCTCGTCACAGGTCCTGAAGAATCATCTTTTGGGAGTTTTCTGTCTCTCGAGCACCTTACCATGGTCCCGTACGACCTGCGGCTAATAGATCAAACCATGCTGAACCGGGAGGAAAAGAAGCAGGTAAACCGATATCACGAGATGGTACGGGAAAAATTGTCGCCTCTACTTGAAAAAGATGCCCTCGAATGGCTGGAGGACTCAACCCGGCTGTTGAAATAGCGCAACCCCGGATTTCAATCCGGATCCCGAACCAGGGGAATCGCCCTGCCCTGTCAAAAAAGTTTACTTACCTTCAAGCAACTTTCTCGATGCAGCCATGACTTGAGTATAAAGATCGGCCGACACCCTTGCGGTCTGTTCATACGAATAACCAGGATCCACACATTGCTTCAGGTTCAGAGCATAGCCCAGCTCATCGTTGGTCGTCGACACCACGAACCTATGTTTGGCATTCATGAAGCCCTTGATTTCACGCCCAACCTCCGGAGGCAACTCTGCCGGGGCCATGATAAACTGGGCTCCTCCTATTTCGAGCAGATTGACTTCCGTCAATATGCTTCCCCCCACTGTGGGCCTATCGATGACTCCGGTGCCGAGAAGAAAACGGGCTGCCGGAAGGTTCAACGCCAGTGATACTTCCTGCCTCTGGTAGAATACATCCGTGCCTCCTGCAGGATCGCCCTTGTGCCTGATTGCATTTACTGCAATATCCGCAACATCCTCTCCAAGCTGACGCATGAATTCTATCCTGTCTTCCACCGGAGTGTCCCGCGGGATATCCGGTGTCACCATGGCGCCCAGGGCTCCTGGCAGAAAGAACGCGAGTCCGCCCAGTGCGTCTTCCACGCGCGCCCTTAATATGCCGGGATAGTCTGCCGACAACAAGGTATTGTTCTGCCAAAGTGTTTCAGGATGACAACCGAAGTTGACAAGAGTCGCTATGGTGCCGCCTTCCAGGTTTTCTATTTTCACGACCCCTACCGTCCTGTCCCAGTTTTCAGGGTCGTGTTCGTTGAAGCACAGGCCCCTGGCCGGCGCCTTGCCCTCGGCCACTACTATCCTGGCAAGTTCGGCATGCTCAACTGCTCTTGTCAGCGCGGAATCTATCTTGCCGGCTACCCAGTCAAGGTATTCCGCATCCACCCCGGATTTGACAGGCAGCAGGTACAAGGCCCAGTAGCCCCACAAGCCCATGAAATCGGGTCCGTCGTGGTCGTGACTCGCAACGACCGCCAGGGGCATGTCAGGGCTCATGGAAAGTCTCCGCCTCAGTCTCCAAACCCAGGCATCGTTTACCCCGGCTGTGTCGATGGTGACTATCACCGCCGCATGGCCGCCCTTGTTCAGGTACAGGACCCTTGCTTCTATCGGGTCCAACATTCCGGTGCTGCGGCGATTCGGTCCGAAACCGGCTATGAACGTTCCCCTGCGAAGAGGAGTAATCACTGCTGACGCAGCCCCTGCGTAGAGCAGATTCTTTCCACTGTCCTGCGCTGCCGTGACTGCGCGATCGAACGGAGTCTTCATCCATGATTTCGCGGGCAGGTCGTTGGAATTGTGTGCAATCGGCACGGAGCGGCAAGAAATTACAGTCAGGCATGCCGACGACATCGCCAACAGATAAAATACCGTTCGCATCATTTTTTAACCCCTTTGTCAGCCTTTGCTCCAAACAGCGGCAGGAAGTCTATCTTGTAGAGAGCCATCATGCAACAAATTGCATACCTGCTTAACAGGTGGTAGCCTCCGGACATGACCGGTGGCGGCAACCGTACAGGCACGTTGCCTGTTTTTATCAGGAGGATCACCAGGAATCCCTGGGGAACCGGAAAGCCTTACGGCAAGCGCGCTTCATTGTTCTGGCTGTTGTTCATAGTCTGCGGCCTTGTCGGAGCAATGCCGTTTTTCGTGCCGGATTACCTGCCTCTGCAGGACCTGGCCGCAAATCTAAGCTACTCGGTTGTAATCCATTTTCACAATGTTCCCGGAAATCCGTACGACCGATTGTACCAAGTCGGCGGTTTTTTCCTGCCAAACGGCATGGCCCTGTACCTTGTGAGTTGGTTGGCGAATTTCATGCCCTTCCTGGACGCCGCCAGGCTGCTCTTGGCATCCACTGCTTTTTTGCTCCCACTGTCCCTGCTCGCCTTGTTGAGGATTTCGAACAAGAGTCCCTGGTGGTCGTTCCTGGCTTTCTCCCTGGTTCTCAACTACCCGACGGCATGCGGATATTTTCCGTTCTCAATGTCGATTCCGGTGTTGATCTTTGCCTTGGCCCTTTCAGGTTCCTATTTCAGACATCCCACATGGGCCAAGGGAATCAGCCTGGCATTACTTTCTTGGCTGGTTTTCTGGGCACATGCACAAGCATTCTTGTACCTGGGCTTGTTGTTGATTGTTCCCGGTCTCATGTTCATTCACAGGCCGAGGGCTTTCCTTGTCAGGTTCATTGTGTTCATTCCTTCGCTTATACTGGCCTTGCATTGGGCCGGTGTTCAGTTTGCGGCTACTGTCCACGATCCCGGTACATTGGCCATGGTCCAGGGGCACAATCTCGGCGCGATTTGGCTCAGTCCCTTCAAGTTATTGAGTTCACTGCCTGACCATACCTTGCAGCGCTTCAGTGGTCTTGGAGATGAACTGACGTTCACGGTGTTGCTGTTTGGCGGAGTTATTTCTGCTGCCTTCTATTTCAAGTCGTTAATCATGGAGGGCGGCCTCGACTTTGAAAAAATTTTTCCAGGCTTGTTGTTCATTACATCGTTCGTGCTTTTTCTGTCGCTTCCTTACACGCTTCGCATACACACAGGCGTCAACACCAGGATGGCGCCCATCATGTTTTTAACTGCTGCCGGGCTGGGTGGCATACCCCGCTCAAAAATCGCAAGAAGAGCGGTTTTCGCAATCATAATGTTCACCGGCATTACCTTTGGTATTTTCGCTTCCGATAAGTACGCGGAGTTCCAGGCCCGGGAGGTGGGAAATTTCGTGCAATTGATCAAGACACTGCCCAAGGGCTCAAGCCTGGCATACCTGGACATGGATGACGGCTCCAGCCGAATAGTGGAATCCGGCAAGGGCGTATTCTGGCATGCAGCGGCATACCATTTCTTCTTGAACCAGGGCATTGCCTTCAGCCATTTTCACAGGTATTTCGGCAGGCAGGTACAATACAGACCGGGCAAGGCATTGAAGGAGCCCAAGCCCCCTCTACCCTACTTCCTAGCCTCTCCGGCATGCAGCCAGTATGAATTTCTCCTGATAAAAACTCCTGCTCCTATAAAAACCCGCTTCCTTCCCGGGCTTGAATTCATGGGAGATACAAAGACATTCAGCCTGTGGAAGATAAG
>JAADFL010000152.1:17830-18917 GCA_013152945.1 Deltaproteobacteria bacterium
ACGGGACCTTTTGCAGCATCCCTGCTCGAATTCTCCTCTTGGGCGGTATTATCCGTCTTTCTGATCGCTATCTCGGCTTCACCTTTCAGAAATGTTATTCCCTTTTGTTTGCATATTGCAGCTATGAACAGGTTTTCAGGACTCACGGGCAGCGAGGCCTTATTCAGCAGTTCCCGTGCATTCTTTTCTCCCTTGCCCGGATCCCGGTCGTCGATAGCCATGGGATCTTCATCCGTATGCGGAAGACCGAGTTGTTCGGAAGCAAGCTTTACGATTTTTTCGTCAGGAGGAACCGGGGTCCGTCCAAAGTAACCCAATACCATTTTACCGTAACCCGGCGCTATCTTCTTGAAAGGACCGAACATCACATTGTTGAATGCCTGCTGAAAATAGAATTGCGAGACCGGTGTCACGGAAATTCCCCCTCCTCCCCGGCGGACCACTTCACCCATACCACGTATCACATCGGGGTACCGGTCGAATATCTTGTAGTCACGCATCATCTGGGTGTTGGCTGTCAGTGCGCCGCCCGGCATGGGTGAAAAAGGTATTATAGGTTCCACCCTTCGCGACTCGGGAGGAACGAAATATCCTCCGAGACACTCCTTTAACACCTTCTCGACGTTGAACATCCTGTCCGGGTCGACGTCAAGAACGAAGTCGCTGCCGCGAAGGGCATGCCACATGGTTATTACATCAGGTTGACAAGTGCCGTGAGACACCGGTGAGAGCGAAAGATCGATTTGGTCCGCTCCGCCTTCGAGTGCGGCAAGGTATTGACTGATGCCCAGCCCGGCCGTGTCATGGGTGTGCCACACCAGCCTTGTCCCGCCGGGCAGCCGTTTCCTGGCCAGCCTGGCTGTCTCGAAAACCTTGGAAGGTGTCAGGGTTCCGGATGCATCCTTGAAACACAATGAATGAAACGGTACTTCTTGTTCCAGTATCTTGTTCACCACGCCAAGGTAGAAATCAGGGGTGTCCGGACCATGGCATCCTGGAGGCATTTCCATCACGGAGACCACGATCTCGTGTTGCAACCCTGCTTCGACGATACATTGACCCGAATAGGCTACGTTCCGCACATCAT
>JAADFL010000153.1 GCA_013152945.1 Deltaproteobacteria bacterium
GCCCAGGCCTCAAGCATGAGCTCAACAGTGTGCATGTCTCCTGCAAGCTCGAACGACACGATGCCCATTGGAGATGCGTGGCCCTTGATGTGGGTGTCAAGGCCGCTCAAGCAGGCCATGAGCAAAACCGCCAGGCCGACGGAGGCGGCAAACACACTCCTGCGCCTCGGCCTCGCGATCCAGCCGAACGGGCCAAAAGTCATGCTGCCTCCCACCTCCTCGCAGTACATGCGGCCGACACTTGTTGTATAATACAAACCTTCCACAGATGCCACCCTTGACCCGCAGCCCGACCCTGACCCGCAGCCCGACCCTGACCTGCAGCCCGACCTAGGTTGATCTTTCCCCGCAGCCCGACCCAGGTTGATCTTTCACCCGTGGAATTTCTCCTTGTATCCCCGGAAGTTACGCCCCGCTTCAACCTTGCGCCGTATGCACAATGCTTGTTTTTAGCCCTTGACTCTCAAGGCGCACACAAAGCAACAACAACTGCCGGGATGCCTGAATCGGGTGCGGATACAGCTTTAGCAATCGTCGTCGTTGCCTCCCACTGCCGTCCTCTTATGCCATCCAGCCTTATCGAGCTGGTCAATAAGCTCCTGCACAATGGAGCTGCACAGGCCGTGGTTATTCGTGACGATTACGAAGTCGTCCACCGACTTCAGGGAGGGCAATGACAGATTGTTCAACAGGTCGTTGCCCTCGATGTGGAGGTCTGCGCCTACAGACTCGAGCGCCGGCAGGCTCACTGCCTCGATCGAAGGGTTTGCCTTCACGAACACGTCGTCTTTCAGAGTCACCTTCAACGACTCGAGCCCTGCCAGGGTCTTCAATGCGTTGTTCTCCCATAATTTTAGACCGCCCCCGATAACCTCGAGCGACTCCAACCCAAGCAAGTTCACCAGCGAGTAGTTATTGTACGCCTTTAGGTCCTTGCCCACCTTCTCGAGTGAGTCCATGCCCTTGAAACTCTTGAGGCTGTTGTTTTCATAGACCGACAATGTTCCTCCGATCCTCGTAAGCGAGGAGAGCCCGGTCATGTCCTCCACGCTCACGTTGCCGCCAATCACCAGGTCGCCGTTCACCACGGTCAGCTCTTCGAGCCCGTCCAATGTCTCGAGGTCGTTGTTGTCTACCAGGGTCAAACTGCGGTCCACGGTTTCAAGGGAGAGCAGGCCCTTGAGGCTGGTCAAGGTGGTGTTGTCCTGTATCACAAGGTTCTGACCCACCTCGGCCAATCGGCCAAGGCCGGTGAGGTCGGAAAGAGAGCTATTCCCTTTAATGGTCAAGTCGCCGTACATCATCTCGAGCGAGTCCAAGCCCTTGAGGCTGCCTAGTGAGTTATTGCCGACCACCTGCACGCTCGCGTCCACCTGGGCCAGGGAAGAGAAGGGCTCCAGGTCTTCCAACTGCCCGTTCTCCTCGATGTTGAGCCCCGGGTAGTCAGCCGACATATAGCTCGCTTTTATGTGCTCAAGAGCCCTGAAGGCGTCGATCCTCGCAAGCCTGCTGTTTTTTGCTATGGACAGAGTGCCTGTAAGACGTTTTAGAGAGCCGAACCCGGTCAGGGTGGACAGCCTGATGTTGCTCTCTATGAAGAGACCGATTGAACCCTTTACCAGGTCCAGGTGCCCGAGTTCCTTTAAAGATCCGAATCCCTCGATGCTTTTCAAGGACCCGTTAGCTGAGAGCATAATATTGGTATGCACCTTCTTGAGCGCATTGAACCCCTTTATTGCCAAGAGCCGGTTGTTGTTTGTAAACGTGAGGCTGCCGCCTACGCTCTCCAGTGAATCGAAGGCATCCACTGACGCGAGCATGGAGTTGTTTTTTATTGTCAGGTTTCCGCCTACCTGCTCGAGTGACTCCAGGCCCTTGAGACTATATAGGTGGCTGCCGACTATTTGCAGCGAGATCCCAATATCGGTCAAATTGTGCAAGGATTCTATGCTGGCTATCTCGGGGTTCCTGCTCAAGTCCAGGGATCCGCCCACGCTCTCCAGGGACCCCAGGGCTCCCAGGCTGGACAGGCTCTTGTTGTCCGTTATGAAGAGATCGCCTGTTACTGTTTTCAACGATTTCAGCGCATCTATGCTCTGCAGGTTCGGGTTGTTCGAGATCTTGAGGGTACCGTCCAGGGTCTCCAGGTTGTCGAGCGCGTCCAGGGTCTCCAGGGCGGGGTTGCCCTCGATGTACACGTTGCAGCCCAGGGTCTTGGCCGAGGCCAGGCCGCCCAGGCTGGAGAGGATCTTGTTATCTTTGATGTACAGGTTGTTCTCAACGTGCTCGAGGGACTGAAGCCCCTGGATGGAAGCAAGCTCCGGGTTGGACGAGACGTCGAGATCGCCTCCCACGGACGCAAGGGACTTGAGGCCGCTTATGCTCTTTAGCTTCTCGTTCTCGGTTATCTTGAAGTCGCCTCCCACTGACTCGAGCGAGCCCAGCCCGTCAAGGTTGAGAAGGGCGTTGCTCTGGGTGATGTACATGTCTCCGCCAACCGACTTGAGCCTGGGCATGGAGAAGGTGGTCATGTCCTTGTTCCAGAAGATGTATACGCCCCTGTCCACCTTTTCCAGCATGGGCAAGGTGAAGGACCGCAGACCCGAGGACAGCACGAAGAGGTGGCCGGTTATCTCTGTCACGTTGGACAAGAGAAAGGCGTCCAGCTCGTTGTAGATGGCGTAAGAGCCCTCTACCGTGCCGGACAGCTTGGACCCGTCCGTGCCGTTGCACACGTATTTCTCGTTCCATACCTCGTGCTCGTCCAGCACGCCGTTGCCGTTCGAGTCCAGTCCCGACCGTATCACCACGCCGCCTGTTGGACAGTTGTCGTCGCCGGGCTCAAGGTCGTCCACGGCGACCAGCGACGACAGGCCGGCCTCTCCCACCTGGCCGCAAGACACGGCCAGGAAAGCCAAGAGGACCCAGAAACAAAACTGGTTGCGCAATGAATGCCCGTGATTATCCCTATTCATTGAAAACCTCCCTGTGGCTCTTTGCTCCCCTACCCTTTAGTTGCTCTGTGAAGTGCTTTTTTCGCTGCTGCTCCCCACTGCTCTGGTACCCTCGCTGCTCCCTACACCCGCTCCCCACCCAGGTTGATTTCTTGCCCATCTGATTTCCCGTTGCATTACAAGGGATTACGCTCCACCCAAAGAAAAGAAAAAATGCATTGCGCACACAAGGACCTGTTTCCGTGCCCTGTGCGCGCCATTGGTAATGGCGGATGGACAGGCAAATGGATCGAGCCAAGGTCTGAAGTTTTATGAGGGTCGGGACAGACAGCACGAGATGGCAGGCGAGCATGACAGGCCAAGTTTTGGTGGGTTCAATATGGGTTCTTAATTTACTCTTCAGTTTCGTCTTGCTCGGGTTTGGGAGCTCCCGCAGAACGTAACTGCTTTATGCGCTCTATGTTGGGATTGCCGTACAGAAGTTCACCTACCACCTGGGGGGACCATTCTACCTTATACTCTTCAAGAGCTTTAGCAAGTCTTGCTAAAATTGCCCTATCTATAAAATCCAGCGCTGTATTGTAATCCAAGCTTTTTTCCCATTTCCAGATTCCTGTTCCATCCGATTTTGTCTCAATTACTTTAAGTAGATAAGACTTATATACAATATTGAATGCCTTACGCAGCTCGGCTGCCGAGTGATCATCGCTTAGATTGTCGACAATTCGAACGCGTAAATCTTTGCTTGAAGCAGATTTTTCCGTTTGTAGGAATTGGATCACATCACGCAATACATCCGGATCAGCCCAACGCCATCCTTTCTTTCGCAGCAAACCCTGATAGACGGATACATTCGCTTCTGCCCCGTAGTAAGGTGAATTGGAGGTTACATAGTTTTCTCCAGCCGCACTATCATCCTCCTCTTCTGAAAGTTTGGCTATCCAAACATTGCGGTCTTTCTCCACAAGTACTTCGGGAATCGCACGAATGAACGAACGAAAGTCCCCGAAACCAAGATCTCGCTCATCAAATCCTGGATCTAGGTCGCAAAGCTGTGACTTAAGTCCATCTAGATCGAAGAGGCCTGAATGTTGACGTAAAATTTGAAGGATTGTTTCAATTGCCCTATCACGGCGAGATGCGTTGCCATGTGTTTCTTTTTCGGAACCAATGTAGAGATAACGAGTACAAGTATGTTGAACCATATCAGCAAGTGGCATATGACGTCCTGCTCCTATAACTGTGAACCCCATTGCACGCAGGCGCCGGAATAATGGAGAGAAATCTGAGTCAGAAGTTACTAAAACGAATGTCCGAAGATGAGGAATTCGCATCGCCATATACATTACATCGACGACCATGAGGAAATCCGCGGAATCTTTTCCACTTACTGGATGCCATGCGTGGATCATCTCAAAGCCAAGTCTGGTGAGAGGACGCTGAAAACGAGAAAGCTCTTGCCTGGACCAGCACGCGTAAGCCCGCCGCACCACAACCGGCCCATATTGTGCCACTTCCCGAAGAATCTGTTCAAGCTCCTGCTCGTCAAGATCAGTCACATTCTCAATATCTACAAAAATACCAACCCCATTTTCGTTCTGTACTGGTGGAAAAAATCCTTTATTTGCATCCACTATCATATTTTTCATCCACAACTTATTTAGCAAGAGACGGCATAATGGCAGAGGGTCTGTTATTTGTCAAATTAAATCATAAGCCATGTGGTAGCCGAATTAAAATGTCAGTAGGAAGGGGATTCGTCCCATACGGATTCAGGCTGTTCGCAATAATTCCAGGGGCGTTGCCCTTGTCTGACATATTACGCCCCTTCAGGGCTTAATTGGTGCCAGGCATTCAAAGCATCCGGCCATACATCCCGCATCATAGGGACATCGTCCT
>JAADFL010000154.1 GCA_013152945.1 Deltaproteobacteria bacterium
TTGGTGATTGGGTGGATTGATGTACTACAGCTTAAGCAGGTCCGGCAAAAGACGCGCCCTCGACCTATATTCAGCGCGAAGTCGCGTGATCAAGGGTATTTTCCTCTTGCTGTTAGTGGCAAACGGATGCGGAAGCGATACCGGGTCGATGGCCTATGTTCCAGATCAACAAGGCGGTCGAAAAGAACCATGTAAAGATAACCCGTGTAAAAATGGCGGCACATGTATACCGGATGGTGATAGTTACAATTGCAAGTGCCCGGAAGATACAGGATGGACCGGAAAGCATTGCGATACCTGTGCCGAGGGCTGGAACGACTCGTGCACATCCTGCCTTGAGAGGCACACACTGGTGCACGGGCAATGCCTGCCCTGGTGCGATCCGGAACACCTGAACGGGTACTGCCCGGAAAGCACCTCCTGTGACGGAAACCTGGGTTACTGCAGGCCCATCGATCCTGAATTGCACTGTAAGACATACTGGGATGCCAAAGATGGCCAAGGGGAGCCGCTTGTCTGCGGCCTTCTGCATAATTCGACTTTCCTTGCCGAGCGGACAGGTAACGGCCTGGATAAAGAGACATTTATCGGGAGGTTCAAGGAAGTTTGGAATCTGGTCCATGATTGGTACGGGGCCTTTGATGCGGCTGAATGCAACTGGGACGAAGTACACGACAGGTATCTGGCCAGGGCGAATACATCGGGATCACTGTACGAGCAGGCCGCGACCATATCCAACATGTTTGCAGAGCTCGAAGACGCCCATACCCAGTACTTCTGCACGGCTCTTGACCAAAAAGGGATGCTGCTCAACACCTTGGGCACGTTCTTTCCTTTCCTGTTAAAGGAAGTAGACGGCGAACTCGTGGTTTATGCATCATTTAAAAACGATATTCGTGTCGGAGACAGGGTGGTGAGCATAAACGGCTTATCGGGTGACGATCTCCTTACTTACTGGCGTGAGAGGTTAAAAGATTACCAGGGATTTTCCAGCGAATCCAACGAGATGGCCAGCTTCGTGGCTTCCGTTGCAAACCTGGCCGCAGATCCTCTCCTGGTCGGGACAAAGTATGAGCCCTTGCTGTCCATGGTAATCGAGCACCAAAACGGTGACCGATATGTTCTCTTACCCGACGATGCGTCGAAGGATGTCAACATTTGGGTACCTAACTGGTACACATATTACTCCGACGATCCACTGGTACATCTCGAATGGACCCCATACAGCAGAGGGGACTGGGGAAACGGTTCTACCGGCTATATCGGACACGGTTGGCTTGGTAACATAGCGATATGGGTATTTCAGGACTTTACAGGCGATGATGAGCTCGAGCTCGCCATGCGCGAGGTTGCATCAATGTACGATAAGGCCTCGGGTTACTTGGTGGACGTGCGCAACAATGCCGGAGGTGGTCCCCATCAAGAGACCCTGACCAGCTTCTTCATAGAAAAGCCTGTTTTCAATCCCCATGTCGACCTGCGTGTAGTCGGCGAAGACAGGTTCGAACCTTGCGATGAATGCGTGGAAGAGATAATGCCGGACGATCAGATAAACCTGAATGCCCCTGTGGCCGTCCTGGTCAACGGCCTGACTGCCAGCGCCGGTGATTTCTTTGCATACGAGATCGCCCAGGCGTCAAAATCGAGGCTTTTCGGCTCACCTACCTGCGGAGCCTTTGGGAATATGAGCATGCATTACGGAGACGGGTACGTCGCCTCGATAACATGGACCCGTGTCACGGACAGGAAAGGCAATCTTCTCCAGGGGCACTCGGTATCCCCGGACAAAGAGATCAAAGTCGATCTCACCGATATCGAACAATACAGGGATACTGTATTTGAAGAAGCCATTAAATGGCTGAAAGAGCAAGGTGATCGACAACCGCCTATTCCAGGGGACAGGTGAAATCGACCTACCCTGCCCCTCACACAAACACAAACAACCCCACAAACCCTGACCCACAAACCCTGACCCACAAACCCTGACCACACCAACCCCTGACCCAGGTTGATTTTGGCGCCCTCTTGATCACGCCGTAATATCATCATGTTACAAGTTGCCCAAAGGCCTGCCGCCTTTCGAACCGTCTTTTCAGACACCACAACAGATTGAAAGGGCTTTGCGCGACCCTGTCGTCAAAAGACCTGGTAACCCAAACCCACGGTCACCACGGGCGTGAAGACATAACTCTTGTACACGTCCACCAGGTAGTTCTCTGCAGCCCGCGAGAAAGCGTCCACGGGCTGAAGTAGCCTTGGCACGAAATCAGGCTGCACCCGGGCAGAAGCGCCAAGCGTTCCCGCAAACCCAAGAGCGATGCGAAGCTCGAGCCGATCCCAGAACAAGAACTCCCATCCCACCTCCAGGTCGATCATGTGCAGGGTCGATGATACCTCGTATCCCCTTGACTCAAGCTCGGTGCCGGGACGAGCCACACCGGTCGCAGCAGCCACAAGCTCTTCGCCCGAGACTCCGCCGCCCAACACCACGAGCCCGTAACCTGCCTCGATGTAGAGCCCCCAGTCCTCCACCGGCCTCCAGCCACCGTGGATTCTAAAGACCAGGGAGTTCTGCAGGCTGTCACTAACCAAATCGGCCGTATCCTGGTCATATCCGCCCGCCGCCACCACTACGGCGTTTATTAGGTCCACATACGGCCCAGGCAAGCCGCCCAGGGCCAGCCCGACGCGCAGTCCGTAAGGGGTCTCCATCAACGCCCTTGCACCTGCATCTACCGGAACATCTGTGGCGCCTTCGAAACATAGGTGCCACCCCCAGTCCCTGGCTTGGGCCTGCATTGAAAAAAACCACAAGCCTGTCGCCATTGCCAGAAGACCAAGCCGCTGCATGCTTCCTCCTTGCCTGCACCTGGCCATGATCTCTCAAAAAAGACATCAAAGCAAGCCATGGGGCCATCTACTTGCTCTGTCCCTGCCGGGATTCTGCCGGTTTTTGATGTAAGGAAAAGAGCGGCTCGTGCAATCTGGTAATATGGAAGGGTGCGCGCCGGTAAAGCGGCCGACACGATACATGGACTTTTTCATGGGAGAAGCACAAGATGCCGACAATGAGCTTTAATAAGACTTTGATAGTGCTGTTTGCACTGCTGACTTTTGGCCTTTCCTGTAATGGTTCGGGACAAGGGGGCACATCGGTTTGCTCCGGAATAGATTGCTCCGGGCATGGCAGGTGTGTTGTAAAGGCAGGAG
>JAADFL010000155.1 GCA_013152945.1 Deltaproteobacteria bacterium
CCTGCTCTTCCTCTTGTGGCGGCTTCAAAATCTTCTTAAACAAATCCGCATCCTTTTCATTGGTTCGGATGATGAAATGCTTTCCGCCGAGCTTCTTCATAGCCCTCCTGCCAATTTTCACGACTTCCTGCGGACTGATTTCCAGTTCCCTTTCAAGAATCCTTTGGGCTATTTCGGAACCGATTTCCATAGCATCCATTGCAACTTCCGCCCTTAGTGACTCTGCGAGTTTTCCAACCTGCGCCAATGTCGCTGCAGCTCCGGCAAGAAGCTCCCTCATCTCATTTTCCGCCTTTGCCATTCCTTCTTGCCATCCCCGTTTCTGGGCCTCCACCAGGACCGATGCCGTCAACACAGCGGTTTTTGTCTCTGCAGGTAGGTTGGTTCCATGCGGTTTGTCCGGTTTGGGTTTATCACTCTCTGTCGAAACGGTCCGGCTTTCCCTGTTGCCTGCGTTAAATTTTTCTCCATTCCTGAAATTTTCGGATCCCATCTCACGAGCCTGTATTGCACCGGTTTTGGACTTGCTAGACCGCCGGGTATTGTCTTGGTCTTGGTCTTCTTCTCCACTACCTGCATTTCGCCGATGTAACCGGGCAGAGTCGATTTCCTCGCTATCCGGGAAATCATAAGGCACAGCCTCGTCATCAACATCCGGAAGATGCGCGCCGGCAAAGTACGCGGGATTCACACGGGCTTGCCGGACCTTGTCTTTTTTTATCACATTTGTCCTAGACAAGTTCTCCATCCCCCTTTCCCGTGCCCAAAACGATTTGTCCAGCCTCCTCAAGGCCCCTGGCAGCCCTCAATATGCCTTGCTGGGCCTCTTGCACATCCGCAAGCCTGGTGGGCCCCATTGCCTGCCTCCAGATCCTCCTTGAGCATCTCTGCAGCCCTTTTCGACATATTCTTGAAGATTTTTTCTTTCATCTCGTCACTGGCCGTCTTCAAAGCCAGTAACAAGGTATCCGTATCGACTTCCCGCAGCAGTGTCTGAATGCCCCTGTCATCCACAGAGGTCAGGTCGTCGAAAGTGAACTTGAGTTGTCTGATTTGCTCCGCCAGGTCAGGTTCGTCCTCCTCCAGCCTGTCGAGTATCACCTTTTCCTCGATTTTGGGCATCTGGTTTACCACATCAGCAGTCACCTTCAGGCCGCCGACTTCCATTGGTCTCGCCCCATTACCCAAGGCTGTAATCTGCTGTATCAGGGTGTCCGCCACTTCACCCACCACCTCCATGGAAATCGGCTCCAACAATGCCATTCTCCGTACCACCTCGACTTGTGTATCCTCTTCCAACTCCGCCAGAATCCTCGCTGCTTTTTCCGGAGTCGTATGAGCCAGTATCAAGGCAATGGTCTGGGGCTGTTCGGTTCGAATCAAGGTAGCCAGGGTCTTGTCGTCAATCTCGGATACGACTTCAAAACCGTTACACTCGCGGTCGGATGGCGAAGCTTCGTCCAGACAGCCCAACACATCGGATGCCTTTTCACCAAGGGCCTTGTCGGCCATCTTCAGAAACGTTGATCTGGCCAAGAGGGCCAGGCCGGAGGTGCCCACAAAATCGAGAAACTCCCCTTGCACCTTTTTGATAACAGAGGGTTCGACAACGCGTAGGCTTTCAACGCTCTTCGCAAGATCACGAATCTCCCGCGACGACATACGCTTCAAGACCTCGACCGCTTGTTCCTCGCCAAGCGACAAAAGGAACAGCGCGGCGCGTTGTGGGCCGGAAAGCTTATGTGTTTCAGTATTCGCCATATCTCACTACTCCGTTCCTTACTCGCTCAACCAGGTTCGCAACACTTCCGCGGCCTGGTCCGTATTCTGAGTGACATAATTAGACACTTCACCTTTTTGATAGCCGTACATCCCGGCGAGTTCCCGCTCCGGAATCTGTGCATTACGGCCATTTGCTTCAGCTTTTTCAATGGTATTGCCGGACTGCCCTTCGATGGACGCCTCCAATTCAGCCACGGGTTTTCCCAGGACTTCGATGGAAGGAAGATGCCTCGCCGCTCTTAAGCCGGGTAGTACCATAACAATGAAAATCACTGCAGCCAGGATCAACAATGCAGCGTATTGAAGTATCTTCCAGAACCAGGGAGTCCTGTAAAATGACGGTTCAATCTCCCGGGCGGCAGGCTCCGCCTTGAAAGGGGCAACCATGACGTCTATTTCATCCCCCCGCGCCGCCTCGAATCCTACCATCCTTTTTACAATTTCCTTGAGCCGATCAACACCGGCTTCTTTCCCGCCCTGTCCGGCAAGCGATTTCTTATCGACCAAAACCGCCACCGTCAGCCTCTTGATATTCAATGGTGTGGATGTTGTATGTGTAATCGTCTTGTTTATTTCATAGTTCAAAACCGTACGCTCCTTGTTGCCCTTCTCCCTTGAAACAGCCATAGATGTTTTAACGGATTGAGGCTTTCCATCAGGACCGGGCACATTCCCCCTTGCACCAGCCACACCCCCGACTTGCGGCGTGGTTCCATCATGAGACTCCGCGACCCTCTGTTCACTCCGAACTACCGCACTATCCGGATCGTATTTTTCCTGTGTCGCTTCGTTTTTCGACACTTCAATTTCAGCGGATACACTAACCTCCACTCCGTGTTCCCCAACCAATTTCGCCAGGGCCTCCCTTACTCTCACTTCAAGTTGCCTTTCATACTTGTTTTTCAAAGCCAATGCCTTGTCTTCTATTTTTCGGCCCTCGCTACCCAATCCACCCGGTCCTGCAAGGAGCTCCCCCCTCTGGTCGACAATCGAAACCCTTTCCGGCGCAAGTCCCACTATACTCGAGGACACGAGATGCACTATTGCATCGACCTGACTACTGGAAAGTCTCCTGCCGGGTTTAAGCGTCACCATCACGGAGGCGGTGGGTTTGATCCGATCCTTTTCAAAAAGCCTATGTCTGGGCATGGCCAGGTGTACACGGGCGGATTCCACTTCCTGAAGCGATAATATCGTTCTCGCCAATTCCCCCTGCAATGCCCTTTGATAGTTTACCTTTTGCACAAAGGGGGTAGTGCTGATACCCTGATTGTCGAACAGTTCGAACCCGGATCCTCCACCCGAGGGAATACCTTGTGCAGCCAGTGAAATCCTTGTTTCCCCGATTTTTTCTACCGGCACCTCGATTGCGTTGTCGCCTTCGAGACGATACGGCACCTTTTCTTTTTTCAGCCATTCGAGTATGGACGCAGCATCACTTTTAGATAATCCCTTGTATAAAACGTCATACTCTGCTGTTCCTGCGGCATACACCAACACGAGTATTACCAGTGTTCCTCCAAGCAAACCGGTGAGAATTACCAGTTTCGTCCGTAAGGGCAGTTTGATGAAAGCTTCCTTTTGTTGTTTCGCGGCCTTCCCAATCGTCTCAAGCAGGGATTGTTCCAATCTACACTCCTCTCAAAAGCTTTCTAGATGGGCATGCGCATTATTTCCTGGTAAGCCTCCAGGACCCTGTTCCTTACCCTGGCCATGAATCTGAAAGAGATATCTGCCTTTTCAAGAGCAATCATGGTCTCATGTATAGGTGCGTTTTCATCGACCGCCAGTACCGATGTTTTTTTCTCTGCATCGAGTTGCAGCCTGTTTACATCCTCCACCGCACTCTTGATCTTTTCCAGGAATCCATTCCGGTCGTTTTCGACCAGGGAGAGCGAAGTATTTTTTTCAACAGGAGGTAACGGCATGTGGTGTGGAAGGACTTTCATCGCGGATCACTCCTTTCCAATCCTAAGCGCATGCAGGGCCATGTTTTTCAGTGCTCCCAATACAGACGTATTGGCTTCAAAAGACCGCGATGACGTGAGCATGTCGGCCATTTCCTCAACAACATTGACATTGGGCATGGCCACGTACCCGTTTTGGTCCGCATCCGGATGCCCGGGATCATAGACCATCCTTGGTTGCGATTTATCTATTACTATCTCGGCCTTTGACGGCCCGGACAACTCCTGGCTCAAAGTCCGGCTGAAATCGGTGGCAGGAGCGGACAGAAGCACATCCCGCCTTCTGTACGGCCCGCCCTCCGGTGTTCTGGTTACCCTGGCATTCGCGATATTGCTGGCCACAACGTTCAACCTGGTTCTCTCGGCCGATAATCCGGCTCCTGTAATGGACATTATTCCGAATAGATTCATCATCTTCCTCCTTCGGTCACTGCAAGCCGCAACAGTCTCAATCGACGGCTCGCCGCCTCTGACACGGCACGATATCTCAATGCATTTTCATCTGCTTTCACCAATTCCCGCTCGAGATCCACATTGTTGCCGTCGACACCGGGCGTCTGCCCGGACTCGACTATATCGGGGCCTGACTGTTCATTGTCGATCATGTGTAGCGGATTGGTCCTGATTGGTTCCAATTCCATCGTGGCCATGGCCTTTTTCAATTCACTGCCGAAGGTAATGTCTTTGGCCTTGTACCCGGGTGTGTCTGCATTGGAAATATTGGCTGCCAATACAGCCTGCCGTTGAATCATTCGATCCAGGCTTTTTACAATCAGGCTGTCGATATTGCCGAACAAAGTTTCCAGGGCCATCTTCTTTCCTCCGACATGTGGCATTCAGCAAAGCCCGTACCAAAACGGTCAATCCCCTTTTGATCCAAGTCCCTAATTCTGAATCGCGCTCAGGTTACATATACAGGCGTGCATGATGATTGCCGGGAAACCGACAACTAACCATCATTCTTCGTCATCCCATTGACGAATTTCTTTTCATGCGTGCGTCATGTACGCAATCACGTTTGTTCAAAATTTCTTATCAGCTCTTAACTGCATACTTTTCCAATGGCACGATCATTGCTCCGGACCACGGATGGAGCAACGGAGTAAATGAGATGGTTATCAAGCGCTACCTGGTAAACGACCTATCGGAAGGTGTTCAGAGAATCAAGCAAGACTTGGGGCCTAAAGCCCTTGTTCTGTCTGCCAGGAAAACCACAAGACCTAACGGCCGCTTCGGCTTGTTGAAACGGCCCGCCATTGAAGTAACCGCGATGCAACCTGAAAATACCGAACCATCATCGGACCAGAAGCTTTCAAATACTATCCTCCAGAACAAGAAAGCGATAAGATCGGCCCTGGAGAAGGTCCGATATCTTGAAAACATGGCGTCCGGCCTGTTCGATCTCGCCAAGGCGGCCCAACTGGGAATAAATCCGGAACTCCTGAAATTCAGGAATCGCCTTGAGAAACAGGACTTGGATCCGAAACTACTGTCTGACTTGCTTGGTCATGTAATTTCAGCGAAGAATTCAAATATTTCATCCTCGCCCGAGTCCCTGGCCAGATCATTCATAGCCAACCGGTTGGAAAAAAAAGACAGCCTCATTGAAAAAGGCATCATTTTCTTCGTAGGAACCAGGGGCTCCGGTAAAACCGGGCTCATTACCAAATTAGCCGCGAAAAGAGTTATCACCGGCATTGGGCCTACCGCCCTCGTTTCTGCAGACATAACGAGCAGGCATGCCGCCCTCCACGTCAAGAGGCTCGGCTCATTACTGCAAATCCCCACGTCGGTAGTACTCGAGGCCGGCACCCTGTCCAATGCATTGGAAACCGTTCGAAGGCCCGGCGCACTGATACTGGTGGACCTTCCGGGCGCAGATCCAGGTGAAGTAATAGCCACATTGAGCAAATTGTTCTCCCAACAAAGTCCTGACAGCATTCACCTGGTACTGGATGCAAGTCAATCCACCAGCGATATGCTAATTGCGACACAGGCTTACCAGGCGGTCAATCCCGATCGCGTGGATTTCACCAAGTTGGATCTTACCTCGGCCTTCGGTGGTGTTTGGAGCGTTCTCCTATCAACCGGCTTGAATGCAGGCTTCCTCTCGGCCGGCCCGACCATGCCGGAAGATCTCGTTGAAACCACACCGCAAAACCTGGCCGCATTACCCTTCGAATCCGCTGAAGGGGACGATGACAGCCAAAGGGAGACGGCATGAGTATGCTGGAAGTCTTGTTGCTTGTGGTAATGACTGCCTCCACGTCACTAACCATATTCATGGCATCGAAGCAGGCAAGGCTCAGAAGAAATGGGATGTACCTCAATGATATCGAAGTACGGCTTCAAGATCTCATCAAGGTGGTGGAACAGCGCCAGGCAACAATGCTCAAAACTATTGCAAAAGCTGAACGTGCAATCGCTCTCCAAAAGGCCATGAAGCTTGGAGACCAGGAGAACCAGGTCACCAGGTTCAGGGATGCGGAACGCCTGATTACAGGTGGAATACCAATCGGAGAAGTAGCGGAGAGGCTCGCCCTTCCAAGGGCAGAGCTGGAACTCCTTATGAAGGTGAGGGGACAGGGCAATGGAATATCCAATGACATGGGGGTACGGCACTGATGGGTGATGGAATATATGCGGCACTGGCAGGGGCCAAGGTATGCGCCGACAAGATAGAAAGTATCGCTAACAATCTCGCAAATACGCAGACAAACGGTTTCAAGGCGGAACGAACTTCCTTTTCCGAGGTCCTGCGCGCCGGCATGGATCAGTCTTATGTCGCAATGAATGGAGCCACGGCTGATTTTTCCACAGGCGCAATGAAACACACCGGCAATCCGCTCGACCTGGCGATCAACGGCCATGGTTTCTTCGTGGTTGAGGGCAGATACGGCCGCGGATACACCCGGGCCGGGAACTTTACACTCAACTCTCAGGGCATTCTGTGCACGCAGGACGGCGATCCCGTCATGGGAACATCAGGCCTGATTTCCATAGGCCGGGGCGAAGTCAAAGTAGGCGGCGACGGTTCCCTGACAGTAAACGGGAAAAATGCAGGCAGAATCAAGATTGTAATGCCGGTTCGACCCGAGCTACTGGTAAGGCGGGGGAAAAATCTCTTTTCCCTGCCAGCCGGCGCCGAAGTGATCGAGGCCACCGGCAAGCTCAGCCAGGGATACCTCGAAACAAGCAACGTAAAACCGGTCATGGAGGTCACCAGCCTGATTTCGATGCAAAGAACTTTTGAGCTCCTTGTCAAAACCATGCGGCAGTTCAAGGAAATGGACTCGCAGTTATCGAGACAACTAAGAACATGAGACCCTGATAAGGTAAAGGAGGAATTCGCCATGTTTTCATCTCTACTCACGGCATCCACAGGTCTGCAAGCTCAACAATTATCCATAGACGTCATTGCCAACAACCTGGCCAACGTAAATACCGTAGGTTTTAAACGGTCCCGTGCGGATTTCGAAGATCTTCTATACCACACGTACAGGGCTCCCGGCACCAAGTCGGCCAGGGGGGTTGAAATTCCCACCGGACTACAGGTCGGAAGAGGCACGAGACCGGTCGCCACGTCCCGGGAATTCAGCACGGGGGAACTTCGTAACACGGGCAATCCTCTTGACCTGGCGATAGAGGGGAAAGGTTTTTTTCAGGTCAGGCTTCCATCCGGTGAACTGGCCTATACAAGGGCGGGCGCATTTAAAACCGACGCGCTGGGGCAGTTAACCACACCGGACGGTAATCCCGTGGAGCCGGCAATCTCTATTCCGCCCGATGCCGTCAACGTGACGATTGGAAAGGACGGCAGCGTAACGGCTGCCATAGCCGGCCAGCCGGACGCTGTTGATCTCGGTCAAATTCAGCTTGCATATTTTGTCAACCCTGCAGGCCTGCTTTCGAAAGGAAGGAATCTCTATACCGAGACCAATGCCAGCGGACCGCCCAGTATATCCTCTCCGGGAGAAAACGGCGTAGGCACCCTTGCCCAGGGTTTCCTTGAATCATCGAACGTCAAGATAATGGAGGAGATGGTAGACATGATCGTCAGCCAAAGAGCCTATGAAATCAATGCCAAGGTAGTGCAGACCGTAGATCAGATGCTTCACTACCTGTCCAGCCTGAGGTGATACCATGAAATTTCATTTATTTCATACTTGTACTATATCGGCTGTTTTCATGATGATGACGATTCCATGCCAGGCAGGTTCCCACGGCAGGTTCACCTCGAAAAGGTTGCGAAATGCCGTATTGGAGGCCTTGTGGCGGACTTCGCCCTATCCAAAGGAATGGGTAAAACTCGAGTATATAAAAGGAGGCCCCGATCACGAGATTTCAGAGAGAACCAAACTCGACATACAATTCAGTGCTTCGAGCCGATTTCTCGGCCCGGTCCCTGCCAAGGTGTATGAATCCATGGACGGTGAACAAGAGAGGAGCTATTGGGTTACCGCGTTCATAAGGGTAACGATTCCCGTAGTCGTCACCACCAGGGACATGGCAAGGGGTTCTGTCATTTCTCCCGAAGATGTTTGCGTTGCAAAAAGAGATCTGGCTGATCTCTCCGCATCTTACATTCAGGCGGACAAGCTGTCCCAGGTCTACGGCATGAAACTCAAGGTGCCGTTTGCGGCGGGCCGTCCGCTGTACAGCAAGGTTTTAAAGCAACCCGCTGTTGTTCACAAAGGGGATCCTGTAGAAATACTTGCACGTGGAAACGGTATTCTCATTACGGCACCCGGTATCGCCAGGGCCGATGCAGGTGTAGGAGAGATGGTTCCGGTTTTAAACAAACGTTCCAGACTCCAATGTATCTGCAAGGTTTTGGACGAGCGGCAGGTGGAGGTGCGATTTTGATCCGCCGTAAGATGCCTGTACACGTTTCATTGCTTTTATCCCTGGCATTGAGTGTTCCCCTGAATGGATGCGTCGGCCATATCATGCCGTATTCACCAAAGGAGAGGCCTCTCCCAAAGGGACCCTGGGACAGATATAGTTCGAGCAATGAGCAGGAGCCGTCCCTCTGGCTTCCGGCCGGCACGGGCAACTACCTTTTTACCGACAGAAGAGCTTTTGTTGAAGGTGATATCCTGACCATAAGGATTGTAGAAGAAGCCAAAGCATTGAGAAGCACCGGCACTGAATTGGAAAAAAAGTCGGACATTTCCGCTGGCGCCAGTGCTTTTTTCGGCTTTCTCAAGGCATTGCAACAAGCCAACCCCAACTATGATCAATCCAAAATGATAGGTTTGGGCATGGACAACAGCTTCAAGGGTAAGGGCCAAACCGTGAGAAACGACAAGCTCGAGGCCACGGTCACAGCAGTGGTTAGAAAGATTCTGCCGAACGGCAACCTGTTCGTAGAAGGGCAAAAGGCCATACTGGTCAACGAAGAAGAGCAGCATCTGTATGTAAGTGGCTTGGTAAGGCCTGAAGATGTACAAAGAGATAACACGGTATTATCATCACGACTGGCAGATGTACAGGTCGAGTTTACGGGCCGCGGCCTGTTGACCGACCGGACCAAGCCCGGTTGGTTCACCAGGCTCTTGGACTGGATTTGGCCTTTTTGAAAAACGGAGATGTTGAATTGAATTTATTATCGACCCCAATATCTATCAAAAAATCAATATTGCCGTTATCACTGTTATCTTTCGTCATGGTATGCGGATCCGTGGATGCGGCAAGGATCAAGGATATTGCCGACCTCTCTATTGCCAGGTCCAATGAATTGGTCGGATATGGCTTGGTAGCCGGCCTCCAGAGGACAGGGGATGACCAAAAGGTCCTATTCACCCTCCAATCGCTCGCATCAATGTTGTCCCGGTTCGGAGTCAATATTTCTGAAAGGCAATTGCAGGTAAGAAACGTTGCGGCAGTCATGGTAACGGCCGAGCTGCCCCCCTTCGCTCACAAAGGAGCCAGGTTCGATGTACAGGTATCATCCATCGGAAATGCGAAAAGCCTGGAAGGCGGTCTGTTGCTTCTGACACCCTTGCGAGGACCAAACGGCAAGATATATGCGATTGCTCAAGGTCCTTTGTCGGTCGGCGGTTATTCCGCATCGGGAAACAGCGGGAGCAGGGCATCAAAAAACCATACTGCTGTAGGCAGAGTGCCCTCCGGCGCGGTAGTGGAGGTCGAAACAGGGACATCACTCAAGAATGCCGCCACCTTGGATTGGCTGCTAGAGTACCCGGATTTCACTACCGCGGTCAGAATGGCCAATGCAATCAACAGGAAACAGGGCAAGAATATTGCCAAGGCAATAGATTCAGGTACGGTTAGGATAGCAGTGCCGGAGGCTTCCCGGGACAAACTGCCGGAGCTTGTCGTGCAAATAGAGCAGATTGAAATCGAGCCTGACTCTACGGCCAAGGTAGTGGTAAACGAACGAACAGGCACGGTTATAGTAGGTGAACACGTTCGGTTGCATGCCGTGGCAATAGCACATGGAGCACTCCATGTAAGTATCCAGGAATCATACAATGTTTCCCAGCCAGCCATGTCCTTCAAGGGACCGGGAGCCACTGTCGTCACTCCGGAGAGCAAGGTCGGAGTAGGCGAGGAAAAAGGCGGCCTCAATTTTGTTCCCAAATCCGTTACCATCAGCGACCTGGTAAGAGGGTTGAACGCTATAGGCGCCTCCCCGCGCGACCTTATCGGAATACTACAGGGATTGAAGGCTGCCGGCGCATTGGAAGCCGAACTGGAGATAATGTAAGTCAATGATTACAAATTTCTCACCCGGGACCGTTCAACATCCGGCACATGGTGCCCGCACGACTCTCGGCAACCCGGGTATGGAACATGCCGCCAAGGAATTCGAGGCCCTGGTTTGGCGTCAAATGTTGAAGGTCATGATGAAAACCATACCATCAGGCGGCATGACAAAAGGACCCTACGGAAACCTTATTGAAGATGAGCTTAGCCGTGCTCTTGCGGAAAACGGCGGCTTGAAAATCGCGGATACCATAATCGATTCCCTGGACAAGCTTGACCCGGATCGTTCGTCGTTGATATTGCCGGTCACGGGAAGAATTACCTCCAGCTTTGGCGAACGAATCGACCCATTTACAAAATTGCCTGCATTCCATCCCGGTATTGACATCGCAGCGCCTTGCGGCACTCCTGTTTCAGCTTCATCATCCGGCACGGTATCCTTTGCAGGGAATGGCAATGGATATGGAAATTTGATCATGATAACTGATAACCAGGGCAGGCATATCCTGTACGGCCACCTGGAAGAAATCGATGTCAAGGCGGGCGACAAAATAACGCAGGGCCAAATAATCGGCAGCGTGGGCAACACGGGGAGAAGCACCGGCCCCCATCTCCATTTCGAAGTTCGGGCCAAAGATGGCCCGATTGACCCATTCACAGCAGGACTCAGGAGACCGTCACATTTATGACAGCATTTTTACTCCATGTTTTCATAATGTTATCGGCCAAGATTAAACTTTTTTCAATGCCGGGCTAAAGATTTTTTAAGTAAGGACGATGTTCATAGATGTAGGGGGCCATTGTCGCCCGGAGGTGTGAGATGAAAGTCGTACATGAAATAGGATTCAATCCCCCGAAAGACGTGCAAGACCATGGTGAGCATCTTGATATGAATATCAATGACAACTCACCTACCGATGTCTCAAGAGCAGCGATAGTCGACTTGAAGGGAGCAGAACGAGTGGATGCCCTTGTAAAGCAGACAATGGAAATGCGGGGGAGTAAAAAACAACGAGTCGATAAAATCAAGATGGAAATCCAAGCAGGAAAATATAGGCCCAATCCTGAAGCCGCGGCTCGTGGAATAATAGAAGAAGCTCTCTTCTTCGATTCGTTGTTGAACCAGTAATGTCATACAACTCACCAAAGAACTCTTTTTTCGAACTGGTTGAAGAGCTGAAAAGCGGCTTGATTTCTTTCGACCTAAATAAAATCAACAGCAATATCAGCCTAATTGAAGAAGAACTGGCATTCATGACAGTGCATGCCACGCAAATCAAACCGGACTTGGATGTCCTTAAACGCAACCTCGGGCCGACATTGGCCCTCGCATTACGCGGAGCAATGCTTGCTGAAAACGATGTTCAACAGGTTTTGGGTTCCTGTAGGAGAGCATAATGGCGGGTTTATTCGGCTTACTGGATGTAGGAAGGAGCGCCCTCCTGGCCGAGCAATTAGGCACAATGGTCACAAGCCACAACATAGCAAATGTCAACACCGACGGATACACCAGGCGCAACTTGGTTCTTTCACCGGGCGATCCCGTGGAGATAAGGGGAAAGCTTATCGGCTCCGGTGTCAAGGAAGAATCCATCAGGTCGCAGAGGAGCAAATTGATCGAGCAAGAACTGCTCAAGAACCGCGCGGACCTGGGCAAGGACTCGGCAAGGACATCAATGCTTCCGTACCTGGAATCCGCAATTGCACCGCAAGAGGGTGGGGGAATCGAAGACGGCCTCAGCAATTTCTTTGCTGCGTGGCAGGATTTGTCCGCCCAGCCGCAAAGCACGGCGGCCCGGGGACAAGTGCTCACATCAGGCAAGGTTCTCGCCTCCAGGATCAGTAATGTTTTCAATGAATTGGCAGACCAACGAAGGGCCATTTCCAAAGACGTGGAAAGCCTTGCCGGAGAAATCAACGACCTCACCGCCCAGATAGCGAGGCTCAACCCGGAGGTTGAAAAGGCGAAGCTTTCAACTGGTGATCCGGGTGATATCAGGGACCAGCGGGACAGGCTTTTGAATGACCTGGCCGGTAAAATAGAAATCAAGACATTCGAAGATGATAACGGGGTGGTCGAAGTATATACGGCCGGAGGCAGGGCCCTGGTCACACAAAACCATTCGGCTGTCATGACAGTAACGCCCTCTGCTTCCGATCCGTACGGAGCCACGATTGAACTGGCCATGGACAACGGTAAAAAACACGATATCACCGACTCGCTTGGTGGAGGGGAGATGGCCGGCCTGATGAGTGCGTCGACGGACATATCGGTTTACATGGACCGCCTCGACGACTTTGCTTTCCAGTTGACCAACCGCGTCAACACCATACACAGTGCAGGATACGGACTCGATGGAACAGGCGGCAGAAACTTCTTCAGGGCACCTCCAGATCCCCTGAATCCGGGTGGTGCAGCCTCTGCCATGTCCATATCACCCGACGTGGACGGACAAACAGATAACGTTGCTGCTGCTACAGATCCCTCTTCCCTTCCCGGCGACAACAGGAATGCGCTCGCAATGGGGGCATTGAACGACATCGAGACCGGAGAATTCTCACAGATAGTCGGTGACATCGGGCTGACAATATCAGATGCCGAAAGTGACGAGACCTTTCACCAGGGGACCTTCGACCAAACCAAGGCTTTCAGGGATTCCATATCAGGGGTTTCCCTGGAAGAAGAAATGGTCAACATGATCAAATACCAGCAGGCGTTCGCCGCTGCTGCAAAGGTCATCCAAACCGCAGACGAACTGTTCGACAGCCTCCTGTCCATGAAACGTTGAATACCTGATTAGTATTACGGGCAACCCTTCCATGCCGTCACTGTGTAAGATGCCAAGTATTCCTGCATCCTTCATCGCCGTGCACGACCCGGATTCTTCCGTCATGTTCAACTCATTGATATCGTGGGTATATTTTGATGTGAAAAAAACCAACCTGGGAAGGGAACAGGACTCAACCTCTCAATGTCCGGCGATAGGCCCTGGCCCCTTTATTATTCCTTTGGAAGCAATCGAGTTTGTTACCTAATTCACTCTTCAACGAAAACAAGCTCCTGGAAACTCGTTCATCGAGCCCTACGCAAAGATTGATCAATCCGGCTATTTCGAGCAGCTTTGAACCTGCTTCGACACGTTCTTCTTTCTTCAATTTTGGCCCGGCCCGTAGAACTGCATCCGCTGCCATGAAGTCTGCAATGGCCCCTGCCCTGGCCTGTACCAGCTTTTCAAGCAATTCCACGTTCATAGCCCGCTCGGCGCCTTGCTCCTGCGTACGCTGTATTTCAAGGTCCAAGGCCTTTGTGGCACCCAAAAATGCTTCGCAAGCCTTCAGCTTTCTTTCAATACCATCCATGGGAGACATGGTTTTCTTTCGTTCCATGTTCATAGAGCTGCTCCTCCGGCGTTTTGTTCCATTATTTCCGGTTTCACACCATTAAAATTCACTGCTCTTCCCTCTGCCAGGGATTGCCATGCTTCACGCAGTTCATCGAGAACCTTCAGAGGGGCATGGTATAGTTCCACGTCGTTTTTGACCGAAGCCTCGAGAAGCATTTTCAATATGTATAAATAGAGTGATTTCAAATTTGCAGTTATCTGGTCCCCTTCATCACGCAATGCAGTTAAAAGTTCACCGACCAGCGCGGAAGCCCGGTTGATTTCCTTGTCTCGAAGTTCGAACTTCCGTTCGGCCTGGGCTTGTTGCGCTGTCTTGATTGCCGTTATCGCGCCATCGTAACATAGCAAGATCAAGCGCAACGGGCTGGCTGTTAGAACACTGGTCTCTTTGTACTGCCTGAAAGCTTTGCTCTTCATTTCACCAACCTCCGTTAACCGTTTTTGCCACTCTTTGCCGGCTGTTCACTCTATGTCAGGCCAACTTTGCAAGCTGCGAAGAAAGCCAGGAACTCTGTGAGTTGAAAGAGCTTATCAACTGTTCCAACCTCACGTATTTCTCGATCATCATGTCACGTTTATAGGACAGCCTCTCTTCCATCTGTGATATTTGATCTTCCAGGTCCTTGATATGGTTTTCCAGGGAATCCTGCCTGTTCGAAACGTACCCGTCGAACTGGTCGAGCATTGTGTATAAGTCCCTGTTAAGCATCTCGGCGGCTCCGAATGTAACCGTCAACGTCCCTACATCACCCAAGGACGAGCCGTCGTACGAAAAGCCCAATCCATCCAGATCGGAACCGTCCGAGTCGATGACAACGCTGGTGCCGGTGCCGATGAAACTCTCCCCCCCTATGGTGCCTTCCAAATCCTTGCCCGAATATGACTGGTTCGTGATTCCAAGATTTGTGTCGGGCTGGGTGGTCGAAACCGAAAAACCCTCGGCCGAACCATAATTGTTTGAGCGAAGAGTCAGTCCGCCCGATGTCCCTTCCAGGGCTTCCAAATCGAGCTTGTACCGCCCATCGGTATTCAGACTCGAGTTATCGAAGGTTCCGAGATCCAGGTTTGCTATCTGCGACGTGTCGAGTGAAACTTCGAGTTGGCTGTCGCCTACCCGGTTTTCCCTGACTTCAATTCGACCCTGACTGTCTACCGTAGCAGTTACATCACCAAAGGCGCTCTCTATTTCGTCCAGCAAGTCACGGACAGTATCTCCCTGCGCTACCACGTATGTGGCGGATACGGCGTTTCCGGACCGGTCATAGCCGCTGATGGCTATTTGATCTCCGACCTCGGCGACCACGCCGCCGTCGATGTCATTCCAGGCGGTATCGGCCGTTATCGCTGTTCCTCCCGATGTATTGGCCGTCGTCCCGACTTTTTCTTCAGTTCTCTCGGCGGACAACTCGGTGTTTACTGCCGCTACAATATTGGCGAGCTTCATTCCCGCCGACAACTCTATGACGGCGCTTCTCCCGCTTCCACTGTCTGTAATGGTTAACTGGTCGGCCAACGCGAGCCCCGAGGTCAAGTCCACCGTGCCCTGTGCAGAAGCCTTATCGGCCGCCTGGGTCACGTTCAAGTCGTATGTTCCAGGTTGGGTGTCCCTGGTGCTGGAGAGGAACTGTATCCTTCCATTGGTTACGGAACCTTTTGCAGCAAACAGAGCAGTCACCTCGTCGAAGTGGGATTCCAGACTGTCCTGCAGGTCATTTTCATCCACCTCGAGCTGTCCTTCCTTGTTGAAATGCACACCTACCTGTGCCAGGATGGAATAGTCCTGTTCCAAGCCCTGGCCCGGATTGACTACACACTCCACCATTTGATTCTTGACCGAGGTTATCGTTCCGTCGGAAAAAAGAGGTCCGCCGATCTTTTTATTCTCCTGGTCATAGCTTGTTTGCTGGTTGATGAAATTCATCACTCCGTTGTACGCTCCCACGAAATCTTTTATCTTGTCGACAAGCCCCGCGATGTCCCGCTGGACAGACAATACGAGATCCGTTCCCGAACCGGGAGCACTTTGAAGGTTCATGGTTACACCGGTTATTGCATCATCCACTGTATTGCTGCTTCTCGTTACAGTAGTGCCGTCCACCTTCACAACCGCGTCTTGACCGCTTACCACCTCTCTTTCCCTTCCAACCGCCGTTATTTGCACATCTCCGAAATCCAGCACGCCGCCGCCCTCGTTGTTGGCGGTCAATTGCAGGGAAAGCCTGCTGTCACCAGGTGTTTGATCGGTCACTGAAATCTTGCCGTCCTGCACCACGGCACTGACCTGTCCGCCATATGCCGTCTCAATCTGGTCCAGCAAATCCTGTACAGTGGACCCGGCCTGTATCGAAAACGATGACGATACCTCGCCTCCGTCCCTTCCGGTTCCGGTTATGGTGATTGTATCCGAGCCCTCGGTGACTCCTGCGGACGCACCATTGACCCAAAGATCCTTGAACAGCGTGGATGATGTCATCAGGGTGGATGCGTCCTGGTCGGTCATCTGGTTCGAAGTCGTAAGCTCCTGGGCAACGGAACTTCTGCCTGCTGTAAGTACCCCGAGGCTTTCCAGCACGTGTGCGGAATCAGAGAAACTCGTCGTGCCTGAAATGTCGAGCCTGTACCTGTACGTATCTTGGTCCAGCTCGCTTTCAACCGATGCGCTCACACCCGTGAGTGCGTCGATGCTGGATGCAATATCGGTCAGGGACTGGGAACTCAAATCTATCGAAACCTGCTGTCCCGCAATAGTCACATTCGTCGCCCCTGGTGGAGAATCCGCTCCCATGAGGGAACCGACAGGGGTCGAGGCGTCGTTGAACCAATCCGACGTGGCGCCGTCACTCGTCGGGTGTTGTACTGATACGGAAGTTTCCACCAGCCCGAGGTCCCTCGTAACCTGTCCCGAACCCAAATCAGCCAGCATGATGCCACTGCTTCCGGAATCTTCGGATGTCAGGACGAGCCGATAATCATCTTGAGCGGCGGCAAGTATTGTGGCTGTAACTCCGGTCGGATTCGAGCCGCTGTTTGCTGCATTGATCTTGTCTCTCAATGAAAGCAGCGTGTCCTCGGCATCCACGGATACAGCCTTGGTGTTGATCAGAAATTCACCTGAAATTCCAAGTCCTTGGTCTTTTTCTTCAAAGCTGGAAGATTGGAGCTTTTCTGCGGCCGCCAACTGGAGGACCTGGATGGTATGTGTTCCTACCGATGCATCGGTTCCCACCGCGGCATCGAGCACATCGGCCGCATCCGTGCTTCCGGAAGCTGATATTGAAGATGTGAACAGGTTGAATGAACTCTCCTCGGCCAATGACGATGACTTGGAGCGCAGGGTTTCGAGCAGACCTGCCAGGCTTTGCCACGCATCCAGCTTTGCCCCTTCCGCGTCCTTCCTGTTCGTCACCAAGTCGATACGCCGGTGATCCACTGCAATGAGCTTGTCTATCATGCTCTGCCAATCGAATCCTGATACGAGCCCTGCTATTTGCTGTGTTCCGGCCATTTTCCAACGCCTTTTTTTATACCTTGGTATCCAGGAATGCCCCGATTGCCTTCCTGATTCTCGCTACCAGGTTGATCATCTCTTCGGGCGGTATCTCTTTCAATACTTTCGACGTAAACGCCTCTACGATCTTTACCTGGTACCTTCCCGCATCCTTCCTGTAATTAATCGTCAAGCGCGAATTAATGGATTTGAGCAAATCAGACACGGTCTGCGCTACCACCGGCAGGTTCGAGACATCGCTCTCACCGGTAGAGTCCTCGCCGGTTTTTTCGCCCTTTGCAACAACTGCTTCTTTTCCAAGCAGAACGCTGTTGACCCTTTTGGCCTTATCCAATCCGGCGGCCACCGGTGGCGGCTCTGCCTGAACCTGTGGCTCCGGCTTTGGAAGGGAGCCATTCAAATTAACATCCATATCCCCTCCGTTGCATGGCGGTTACGGCGGGGGACAGCCCCCCGCCGCCCGCTACTTTGAACTCAATCTTTCCGCGCTACATCTATCCAAGCAATTTGAGTATTCCCTGCTGTGACACATTTGCCTGAGCCAACATTGCGGTTCCGGACTGGAGCAGAATCTGGTTCTTGGTGAAATTGGACATCTCGGCCGCCATATCCGCATCACGCACCACGGATTCACTTGCTGTGAAGTTCTCGATGGTCGTGGACAAGTTTGCCGCAGCGTACATGAGCCTGTTTTGATTCGCGCCGATGGATGCCCTTCTGTTGGCCAGGGTGCTCACCGCAGTATCGATGGTATCCAGGAATGATCTGGCGTCAGACTGGTTCAGGAGTTGATCTTTGCTGAGACTCAAACCGGATGAATCAACAGCATCTATACTGAAGGACAGCCTGTCATTTGTTCCTGAACTCGTGCCGATTTGGAAATCCGCCTCGGTATCGCTGCTGTCGGCCTCGATCTTGGTCGAGCTCTGCGCTTCATAGATATTGGAATTCAAGGTCAATCTCAAACCAAAGGCATCGAAATCGACCTGAGATGTCTCGCCGGTGCCGGGCTTGGTGATTCCGGAAACCACTTGCGAGTTTCCACCATCCGTGATGGTGATTTTTACTTTGGTAGCAGAAACAGTAGCAACGGCAATCGTCACATCCTGTGTAGAAGAGTTCCAACCTGTGACCGATACGAGTCCGCTGACCACGCCCTCTGATCCTCCGGAGAGCACGAGGCCGAAAGATCCGTCGAGAAGGTTGGTCCCATCATACTCGGTCGAATCCGCAATCCTGTCGATTTCGTCGATTAGTTCATTCGCCTCGGAATTGATTTTCGTCCTTTCCGAGGAACTGACGTTCGATGATGCGGCCTGTGTTGCAAGCTCCTTGAGCCTGACCATCATGGCGCTGATCTGGTCCATTCCTCCTTCAGCCACCTGAAGTATGGAATTCGCCTGACTGGCATTTTGTGAGCCGACCTTGTAAGAGGCGATATCCGCCCGCAACGTCGAACTGATTGCCAATCCCGCCGCGTCATCCGCAGCCCTGTTGATCCTGTAACCCGATGAGAGCCTTTCCAGTGATTTGGCAAGTGCGCTCTGGGTATTGGCCAGGTGTCTCTGTGCATTGAGTGAAAGTGGATTGTTTTGAATTCTCCATGCCATTTTTCCGATCCTCCTTGTCATTCGGCCCCTTGGTTCCTTCCAAGGGGGTTGGCTTCCCTGCCTGGTCAAGCGACCTTTGTGGCCGGACTGATTTCCCTGTTCACCTCCTTTCTTTCAGCCCAATCCCGCGGATCACTTTTCACTCTCGCTTGAATATCTCGGCCACGATGACCATAAACTTTAGGAGAATCTACTAACAAAATCGTTGCAGCTTTTTATTTTCAGTATTAGGCAAAGCAACCCGAACAGCCTAAAAGACCGGCAATGAAGAAGACCCAAAAGGTCACATCGAGGAGGAGCAATAATGCAGATGTTTCGAGGGCCGGTTAAATTCGTTCACGTTTCTTTTCCGGCTACAACCAGGTATTATTCCCTTTACCCAGTCCAGCGATATCGACACCGGGATGCGTAACATGCCGGATTCCATCATCCTTGGCCAGGCCCCCTTCCAGCAGCCGGATTGCAGTACTAATGCAATAAGAATCCGCGGGACTTAGGTCCAGTCCAAGTTTCAGGGCCTGCCTTGCAGCAACGCTCCTTTTCATGTCCCAGAGTTTGCATGCCGCCTCACTGCAGAGGCGGGCCACTTCCTGCCTGGTTCCGATCTCTCCCTGATAATCAATGCCGGTCCTTGTGAAAACGCGACCAAGCGAATCCAAGAAAGAATCCACGTCATTTTCACGTAAAAAACGCCTTGCTGCGAGCAAATCGCCTGTAATTTCTTCGTGAGCGGAAATCGAAAGCGCCTCGCAAGCCGCATCAAGCAAACCGGAGGAAGCACTGTCTATGAGTGGAGCGGTAATTCGGGCAAGCATTCCTGATGCCTTCGTGTACCCCGGGTCCTCTGCCACGGCCCTTGAAAGGTAAGCCAGGGCTTCCTCTTTCCTACCTGTTTCATTCATGTATTCACCGATTCCAAACAAGCCTTCCGCCTTGTTCGAGGCTGCCCTAACCACCTGCTCGAATGTTTCACGGGCCTTTGTACGCATCCCTTTTTCCAGCATCGATATTCCCATCTGGAGAAGTACTTTCCACTCATGGCGCTGGGTATTCAAGACCTGCAGTCCCGCATGATGAGGTTTGCCTTCAAACCGCTTCAATATTTCGATAAATTTCCGGCCATGCTTGATTACCAGGTCCCATTTTCCTTGAATCGTGTATACGCTGCATAGGACTGCATGTGAATCCATGTGGTCCTCGTTCTTTGAAAGAGCTTCCAGGCAAAGACTTTCCGCCTCGTGCAACCGGCCTTTGAGAAAATTACACAACGACGCGATATGATAACTCCAGAATAACAACTGTGGGCCGATGGTGCGCTTCCTTGCCAGTTCGATGGCCCTTTGCGCTTCCTCCAAAGCATCATCGTATTTCTTGATATTCAGGTGAGATGCAGCCAGGTAATGATGTGGAATCGGATTGTTTGGATCCTCGGCCACCATTTTTTCGAGAAGTTCCGTGGTTCGCTCATACTTGGCCTGCTTTTTCTCCTGCTCGAGGTCGTAACCATAATGGTGTATCTTCAGGTCCACCGCCTCGGTGCTGTCATAGCCGACCAGGTTGTTGTGCACAATACCCTCGAACCTTATTACATTGTTGTTCCTGAACATGCGTATGAGGTTGGCGCTGCCCATGTTCTGTCCATCCCTGGTCCAGTTGACAAGGTGAATCATGAACGAATCAGTATCAGGCAAAGCATTTCGAATAACTTGTTTCAACCTCGGTCCCGATCCGGAATCGAGCCTCTCGTCGGCATCTATGTAAACAATCCATTCCCCGCCTGCGTATCCCAGAGATTGGTTTCTGTGCAGGCTGAAGTTCTTTTGCCAAGGGTGAATGTAAATCTTGGCGCCGAAGCTCTTTGCAATCTCAACGGTATTGTCGGTGGACCCGGTATCGACGACGATTATTTCGTCAACATACGGGGCTATGCTCTCGAGGGCGCCCGGAAGCATATCTTCCTCGTCCTTGACGATCATGCATAATGAAAGCAGGCATGGAAATTCAGTTGCACTCAAGTTCGACCTCCCCTTGCTTTTATTTCACTGAATATCGGTTCTTTTGTATTGTAAGCGTCATCCTGGAGCACAAGTTGAGCCGCCCTCCGCGTACGGGTATTAATCAGCAACGGGGCTCTAAGGTTGGTTGTCGATTCTTTCCACGGATTTCGCAAGGTCACGGTTGTCAGAACCAACGCGTCTTTCGGACTATCGAGTTCCAGGTCCACGCCTTCCAACTCTTTACGGTCTATCACATAGCCCAACACACTCGTGGGGTCCAGGAGAAGGAAAGCAACACCCGGGTCCTGTAACGACTGAAGCCAGAAAAGCGGGGCCTGCGTATCTTCCTTGAACAGGGCGAATTCGGTTAAACCGGGAAAGCCAAGCAGAGGTCTGGCCATTTGAAGTTGTGAATCACCCGGTAGCCGGAGCTTTCCGAAGCGCCGGCTCTCCACGGTGATTGTTTCTTTTGGTTGTTCCGTTTGTTTTTTTAAGGTATTGATTTTCATGACTTCCTCGCTATTTGATTCCCTGCCTTCATCCCAGGAGGTTTACGATGGATACTCCCAACGTCCTTTCGGTTATCTTCATGGCCGCTTCCAGTGCCTTGAGATCGTTCATGTAACCTGTAGCAGCTTCTGCAAAGTCGGCATCTTCCAGAGAAGAAATATGTCCGGCCAGTTCCACCTTCCTGCTCTCCAGATCTTTGTCTACCTGGTCCAGTGTGCTTGCCCTGGCTCCGAATCTCCCGTGAACTTGTAAAACGTGGTTCAAGGCATTGTCTATGTCGTCCAGGGCATTGCGAACAGCTTCCCGGTCGGCTCCTTCAAGAGCAGTTTTCAATGATTCGAGTGCATCGAAAACATGACCGTCAACAAATACCTTTTGCCCGCTCTCGTTTATTGCAGTCCTGGTCCCGGGGCCCACGTCCAACTCAATCGACCCATCGTCTCCCGTATAGTTGCCGGACTGGTCGAAAGGTGCAGCATCCAACTTGTAACCGCTGAATATATACTCATTGCCCAGCTTGGAATCGCTTATTGTAATCATTTGTTTCTTTAGCTGCTCCGCTTCCTTGCCTTTTATGGAAAGCTCGGATGCGTTCAGGCCGCTGTTCAAACCGGAAACAGCCAACTCCTTGGCTTTCGAGAGAATATCGACCGCCTGTGACAGGCTGGAATCAGTCTGGTCGGCGAATGCCCTGGCCCTTTCAAGGTTGCGGCTGTATTGGTCCAACTTGTCCTTTGTTGCATGGAGTATTACCAATCGTTCCGCTGCAACCGGATCATCAGACGGCTTTGCAACCTTCTTTAGCGTTGTTGCGAGATCCTGGCTCTTCTTGAGCCTTTCCATAGCCTTCTTGATGTCTTGTAAAGTATCATTCACCAACATGCCCGAGGTAACCCGCATTTCAGCCTCCATAGCGGTTTTTCATCCGGTCCAGTAAGTAGAATCGTCCTTTGATGACATGTCTTGAGGAAAAAATGACCGGTCTGTCAGTTCAGACGAAATACGGATATCTTGAACCCGCAATCCTGGTGAGCAAGATTTTCTTCAACCTTCTTTCCGCCCCTGGCCGGAACCGGGATTCAAGACGATTGTTTCACGTCCGGCGCCTTTGAGGACGAATTGTTCCCGGATTGCTTCTTTTCCGCGGCCCTGCGAATTTCCATAGCCAATTCGTCTACCGGCAGCTTGTCTTGCGTTCGCGCCACAGTAAGTGCTTCCAGGTTTTCACTCTTAACTTTCTCTAACAACTCGCCCCGCAGAATTTGCACGTTCCTCGGCGCCTCGACTCCTAATTTCACCGTATTTCCCCGGACCGAGATGATGGTTACACTGATGTCATCTCCCAAATTCAAACTCTCCCTGACCTTCCTGGTCACAACAAGCATGTCGGGCCTCCTGCCGTAACGGTGTCATTTACTTGACACCCGGATTTAGAGATTTGACGCTGTATTATTCTCTCCCTGCAATGTCAATCGGTCCTTTTTTCCGGCATTGCACCTTTTTCAAGTTCCAGGCTCACAATCCCAGACCCGGCGCCCATGTTCAAGGATACAAACTTCATGCCTAAGTTATGACGAGGCTGGCCCGCAACTTGCAGGATCTCCGTTTTTGTCGATCTTGGCTGTTGGGTTCCGGAGGTAACCATGGCGGCAGCTCGTTTGTTATTCGAAGGAGCCGAGGTGTACATCTCGGAATTGGAAACAGCGGAATGTCCTGCATCCGCTGCGCGAATCGAGACCATGGAAGGGCCCAAGGCAACAGTCGTATTGCTAACACCCTGGCAAGGCACGGAGCTGTCCCCGGGCCAACTGGTGCTTGTCGGCTTGGCAGCGGAAAGCTCATTCCTCCAAACAAAGGCTAAAATCAAAGAATTCCACCCGCCTGCAAGAATAAGGCTCAAGTTGCTGGGTCCCCTGAAACCCACGGACAGACGGGAATTCCTTCGAGTATCAGACTATATCAGCCTTGGTTACAGCATGCTTTCGCCTCAAGATTACCCGATCGCCAGGTTGAAAGTATTAAAACGAAAACGCATGCTCATCAGGAGGGACATAGGGTCCGCTACCAGGGAATTCATACCCAACATGCCGGAGGAAATAGATTACCTGGCAAAAAAGATGGATGCCATCGATGCCAAGCTCGATTATATCCTGTCCCTATTGAACACAACAAAAGCAGATGCAAGTTATGCCAAGGGCGGCAAGAGGCTGCGCTGGGTCAACTTGAGTGGTTCCGGCTTGAGATTCAGCGGCGATTTGAAGGTAAAAAAAGGAACACTGGTCGAGGTGGAAATAGATCTTCCCCTGGAACCGCCTGTAGAAGTCAAGGTCATATGCCGGGTACTGGGTGTCAATGAAGACAAGACCGGCAAGTTGGGAGAGGATAAGTACCTCATCTCGGCCAGGTTCGAAGTGGTACATGAACGGGAGAGAGATGATATCATCAAGTACACATTCAAGAGACAACGCGAACTATTGCGCGAACAGAGGAGACACAACAGGCCGGATTGAAAGAAGATCAATTCTTGCAGTGTCGGCATTTCTCCTCGCGGTGACCGTACCCTGTTCCACAATGGCCCAACAGTTCGACCTTTCGGTCGAGGTGGCATTCGGATCGGGCATCGAAGCTCAAACAACACAAGGATATGGTTCTACATCCAGACTTCCCACGTTCACCAGGTTGAACATAGGTTACCAGTGGGAAAACGACTCATGGGTTGAACTCGGCTTCGGCATGGCTGTGTCGCTTGAAAACAGGTCCAGCCTGCTCCTTGTTCCCAAGGTGAGGCTCAACCGAAACTTGTTCAAAGATTTTTTACTCTATGGAAGCCTCGGAGCAGCAGCCGATGCCCTGCCCGATGCGAGATTCGGCGGGGAAATCGAGCTCGGTTCAAGATATCAACTAATGGACAACCTTGGGGCCTTCTTCGCCCTTGGGTTGGACATCTTCGCGGCAGGCCCGGGAGTGGGGCATCACGGCCTAGACCTCGTCCTTTCCGCTTCCCTGGGTTTACGCACGAGCTTCTGACCTACCACCATTTCCCGGTTTCCCAAATGATTTGCTTCTCCATAGGCCGTGATTTGCGTCCATGGTTTTGGGTGAACCATTACAAGCCGGCTCACGGTAACTCGACAGAAAAAACACCGGGAGCGTAATCACAAGTTAAAGACTTTCCTTTGGATTTCCGGGCATGCAGGCATATCCATGGGGTTTTCCATGTCGAAAAGTTCGGCCGCGAGCCTCACCATTTCAGGATCGAATAATTTTCTGAAGAATTCGTATCCCGCATAGTACTTCCAACGATTTAGAACGTCCATCTTGCTTGTATCACGGACGTTAACACCATCGAAACTACTGCCTCCGCCATGCAATGATATCTTGTTAAAGCCTGCGTCGCTAAATTGCAGGCCCACTTTCAATGCAAGCTCACGGCGGTAATCTCTTTCCTTGAACCATCGGTTGTAAACAACGATAATTAACTTGTTCGGATCGAATACACCGGAGCCCAAGGCCTCTTTTGCATAAGCCTTCCAAAGCCTGACTTTCTCCTCGACAGGATAGAATTTACGGAGCTGTTCGTAATTGTTCGCGCTTCTACGGCTTCCCTTGATATCACTTGCAAACTGGTTGTAAGGATCCCTTACGACCAACACAAGGCGCCCTGCCTTCAGGAAATCGTCCATGATCCTTTTCAACCGTGAATCGATTGTACCCCAAATGTCCAGGTCTTCCATGGAATAAATTTTGGCGCTTGTTTGAGCATTCGCACCATTATGATAATTGATTGGGTACATTTGTTTTCTATTGGGCGCCAACTCGCCGCCTTCGCCGAATAAACAGTCATTCATATGTACAATGGGTTTTTCGTATTGCCCGCATATCCAGTTCAATATTGCATGGTGTCCACTTCTCTTCATTCCCAAGACCATGAATGCGTCCTGATTCGAAATTGATGATGTTCCGACGGCTTGCGGTTCGGTCAATTTTGTGGAACCGGCATTGATTGAGATCGAATCAATTTTCTTATGCCCATCTTTTTCATGCTCATCCCGTGTTTCGAAATCCAGGGCGAGGTCCCTGACAATGGAATGCAGCCTGGCTTCGAACGTATGATATGTATGTGCCTTTCTGTACCCGGCCAAGGCGATTTCCTCTCTTTCATGAGCATGGTCCAGGTAATAAGCAATTTCATCTTCAATGGTTTCTTCGTTGAAATAAACCAGGTGTTTCCTATGTTCGAACAACCTTGACTCTTCGGGAATCTCGTTGGTCAACAAAAAGCTGCCGCAACCCAGGGCCTCGAATACCCGTTGCTGTATCCCGGTTCTTCCCAGCCCCAAGTTCAACACAATCCTGGATTGGTTGTACAACTTCACCATGTCGTCCATGAAGGCCCTGGTCACGACGAGGTCGAACCTTTGCGACAACCTGTCCAGCAATTCCCTGCGGTTTTGGTAAACATTACCCACAAAGCATACGTCGTGCTTCTTTTCCAGGAACATTTTCCTGTGAACCGCAGGACTCATGGCCAGGGGAAGAAAAGACACGTTCCTTGCGCCCAGTTCCCTGAATCTATCCAGTGCCCTGTCATCGAATGAATACACCTTGTCGAACGACCAACCATTGAATTTTACCTGGGGAGCGGCGTGAGGGGCGGTAAAAACATCATCCTGGTACCATAGAACGGTTCTGCCCTTTTGCCTGCTGATAAGCGCCGGATCTATGCCATCTCCCTTGATGACCAGGACCAGATGAGCCTCCTGCCGAAACAGATCCGGCAACTCTGCTCTCTCAAGTCTGAAATCCGTGTCCAGAACACGCGCCCCCATCTTCTCCAGGGCCCTGAACACCTCGTTGCCCATGCCCCAGGGATGATTCGACCTCCTGGCGCTTACCAAGTGAACAGTGAAGGGCTCCTTTTTGTTTCCATCCGTTAAAAGGAGAGCACCGTCATCTCCTTGTTCAAGCGACATACCGGAGTAGTCTTTGCAAGCAAGGGTTAGTCTACTTCCCGTGCTCACGGCAATCGAGACACGGCCGTGTTTAATCCCATCGGCCCCTGGTTTCAATAAAGCGGCTTTGCCAGAAGGCGATAACTTTTCATCCTCAAGGCTATTATTCACTATTTGACGCAATTTCTGTTCGAACTTCTCTCTGTTCCACCTATTTTCAGCATCCCATGTCGCTTGCCTGCTCAAGGACAACCACATACCCGTGTTCGATACTAATTCTTTCATCGCCAGGGCCAGATCATGTACACCGGCTTCAGCACCCTTGACATGGATTCCTCTATATTCACGCCATTCCTTTACAGGGCAGAGGAGCCCGTTCTCATGATCCCGGACGAATTCGTTCATGGGTGGAGCATCCACTGTTATTATCGGCAATCCGGCTGCAAGCGACTCCAAAAAAGTGAGGCCCAGACCTTCCCACTTGGATGGAAGCACTGCAACATGGCAAGACTTGTACAAGTCGGCAAGCGCACGTCTCCCGATGGTCCCCCTGGTTATCCTGATATTTCCATGCTCCTCGACTCCACTGCCCTGCTGGCTGTGGACAATCAGCTCCGCCCGGCCGATACCCGCCCTTTTGAAAGCCTCGATGACCCGGGACGTGGCCCTCCTGGCATGTAATCCTCCAAGACCTGCCGGATGGAAAAACCTCATTCGTCCGTTTTCCAAACTATTATTCCGTTGCTCCAAGCCGGCCTCGTCTGCAAGAAAATCCTCTTCCATGACCGCCCAAGGCAGGTATACGGCATTATGCACGCCTATTTCTTTGAATCTTTCAAAGCTTGCACGTGTCGGGCAAAGAACCCTGTTGAATGCCCGGCTCACGACTGCAGCCATCCTTGGATCGAACAACTCCCAAACATAGTATCCTATGGCCTTTGCTCCTGCATCTCTGGCAGCCCAAACCAGGCCCAGATCATATTCTTCGTTGAACATGACCACATCCAACTCTTTCGCCCTTACCCACTGCCTCATCCTGTAGGAAGGTATCTTGTATTCGGGCCAGATTTCCAGGTTCGGGACCGCCCATTCTCCGGTAGTACAAAAGAGTTTTTCTCCGGCTTTGCCGCCATTTCTCGCTAATACAAAAGTGTCGAAGGTACCGGATAATGCCGCACGTAAATGCCTGGTGACATAAGCCTGGCCCCTTGGGTACCAAAGTGAGACGAATCCCACCCTGGAGCGGGTCGTTACAGGCTTTGCATACCCAGCCCCTTTTAACCCCGGTTTTCCAGGTTCACCCAGGAAATTCAGGACACGCAGGTTTGCCTGAACAACATCCTCTTGTTTCCCTGACTTCACCGTACCCACGGCCCCACACCACCCGGTCAACGTACCTTGGTACAACTTCTTGGCTCGTTTTGACGGATAACCGAAGAACAGGTATTCGTAAAACCTTTCATCAGGTTCATTTATTACGCTTTCCAATGCTTTATATTTTGCAGCCCTGGAAGCAATCTTGCTGTCCAGGAGCAACAAGTTGGGTTTCACATCCTTCAGACCTGTCTCAAGTCCCTTGACCAGTTTTCCTATTTGGGACCGGGGAAACTCATCCAATACGAGCAACATCCTCCTTTGGCCCAATCTCGCTCTCTCGGGCAGGAGTTGTTCTATCTTTTGTCTCGCCTCCGGCCCGTAAGAAGATTCATCGGTCAACAAACAAAGCTTATACCAGTGCAAAGCCGCATCCAGGTTATGGGCCGACGATTCGGCATCTCCCAGGTTCATCATCGTTTCGCCATTTTTAGGCTCAAGAGAATCAGCCTTTAGCAGGTGCTTTCTGGCAGTATTCGAATCTCCTTTCATGAAAGCCAACACGCCGAGATTGTTGTAAACCTCGGCTGTTGCATTTCCTTTTTTCAACAAGTCCGTTAACAACACCCCGGCCCTGTCGTACCGGCCGACCGAAAGAAGCCCTTCAGCCTTTATGAGCACTTTACGTACATTGAGAACAGCTTCAACTGCATCAGCATCAACAATTTTTGCCTTGGAAAATACCGCTACCTGCCAGTTGTCGCCTTGAAACACCTCGCAAAGGTCCATTCCCATTCGGTCGAGATCCTTCAACCAGGAATCCTTGTATTTCTCATTTTCCGCAATATGAGATATCACGGTGGGATTGAACCACATCCCTGACGTAACCAATAACCCGCCGGGTCTAAGTGATAGGATCATGCCGGCGAGTGCGCCCATCGGATCTTCCATGTGTTCCAGCACGTCCTGGGCTGAAATGATATCCAGGTTTTCGAGTCCATCCATGCTGTTTACAAACCTGAGGTCGAAACCGAGTTTATCCGCCCTGAACCGGGCGAAATCCTGGGTCCTTCCTTTCACATCCAGCGACACGACCTTGCAGCACGAGGCAAAGTACAATCCAACTTCACCCAATCCTGCGCCATAATCCAGAAATAAAGGCCTTTTTTTACCACCTTTTGAAAGTGCGGCTACATGTCTCCCCAGAATCTTCGCCAGATATTCCAGCCGCCACATGCTTCCCGATACATCCGATGCCGCCAAGTCGAAAATGTAGTTCCCGGTTTCCTCATAAAATCCTTTGATATTCTGCATTCCTCTTTTGGATTTTCTTTCGAACCACTCTTCTTGAAAGAGCCTGCCGGCATTGCTCAATACATATTCAATTTTCTCCTTTGACAATCCGGCGAATTCGGCCAAGTGACACTTCCGGCTGTCAATAATCCGACGGATCAGTGTCTCGTCCGGCTTGTATCGCCAAAAAGATTCGATGACTTCTTCGTTGTTTCCCTTGACTTTCGACATCGGGGCTGCCTTCAACTCCTGTTTAATCGTCATTTCCTGGACCTCCGTTGAAAATTCAACAAAAACGACGAAGATATCTGCAAAGTCCGCGCCATAGACCGGACATGACGATTGCAAAACCAAAAAACTTTTCGGCTAAAGTTCTGTGGAGAAAAACCGAATTAACCAGATAGGCGTAGTATTACGCAAAAGGAGGCAGGTTTACATGGATCTGTCTGATCCTTGTACAAAAATCAGGACACCTCCGAATATCACCAACCTGAAGCCCAAACAGGCCGATAAGACGCCGAGAGTTCAAGATCCTCCGCCAGACCACAAGCGTAAAAAAAAGGGGAAAAGGGGTATTCCCATGGCGGATGACAAGGTAACCATTTCTGCAGAAGTAGCGAACGAGGTCAAAGGTGAAGCACGGGAAGATGCGGTACCGCTACAGGACAAGGTTTACGACAAGAAGGGGAACATTAAAAAAGAGTCGGAAAGTGAAGGTGAAAAAGTAGACGAATTTGTCTAAGGAGCTGGTACTTTGCCGAAAACAGCCTACAAACCATCCCTTGACTCAACTGCACGGGATTTTGCACTCGACAAGACTTCCATCAGCAGGTTCGTACCGATAGCCCCCGAAAGCATAGCCGACGGGGAAGCACGTAATTTTTCCCTTTACCTGTACGGAGATGGACGCTTCGTACTTTACAGGCGAAGCGAGCTGCCTCTTGCAATCGAAGACTTGACCCGGCTGAAAGAAAATGGAGTCGACACCTTGTGGATCCTATCCACTGACCACAAAAAATATTTGCGTCACCTTCAATCCAACCTTGAAAAAATCCTGACAGATTATAGGGTTCCGATACAAGATCGTTCCAAGCTGTTGTACGAGGTTTCCAGGGATGTAATGGAGGACCTCTTCAAGGATCCGGACGATCCCGTAAACCTGACCAGAGTCGAAAGCCTTGCAAAAGACCAGATGCATTTCCTGGAAAAAGAGCCCCTTGCCTTCAGGAGCTTGCTCGGACTCACGTGCCATCACTACTATACTTTCACCCACAGTGTTCATGTATCAATAATTTCATCCGCCCTGGCTTTAAGACAAACCATCATTGATAAAGAGAACCGGGAAAAGCTCGCCCTGGCCGGCCTGCTCCATGACCTTGGAAAGACGCTCATTTCCACGGACATTCTCGACAAACCCGGGAAACTCGACCAAAAAGAATGGATCGAGATCAAAAATCATCCAACCAACGGCAGGCAACTTGCGAAGCAGGGTGGTGTCATAGACCGCGATATTTTGGGGGCGATAGAACAACATCACGAAAAATACATGGGAGGAGGCTATCCGAATGGAATCGGCGGAAACGAAATAAACATTCTCGCAAGATACCTGACGGTTGCCGATGTGTTCGATGCAATGACCACCAAGCGTGCGTATGACAGGCGGTATTCCGCATATGCAGCACTCGACAAGATGGTCCGGCAAATGAAGAATCTCTTTGATCCCGAAATATTGAAAGTACTAATCTCCTTGCTTGGAGAGCCGGTAATGGAAGGCATAGGCCGAAAGGTCGAATCAGGGGGCACACTATGAGCAAGGCCGAAGAAACCGGTCGAAAACATGTAAAAAGACCGAAGTTGTGGATAGTTGCCGGAGGCAAGGGAGGAAGCGGCAAGAGCGTGGTATCCACCGGTTTGGCGTGTGCGCTTTCCTCAATGGATAAAAGCGTGATCCTTGTGGACGCTGACCTTGGCGGAGCGAATCTGCACACCTTCCTGGACCTGCCCAGGTCCGGCTTGACACTGGAAGATTTCCTGTCAAAGAGTGACATGAATATCACCAAAATAATCAAGCCGGGGCCGATAAAGGGCTTGAAAGTGATACTGGGCGCGGACGGTATGGGCAATGGGCGGGATTTTTCCAGCCATACTGCGGAGAAACTTCTTGCAACCCTGCATAGGTTCGATGCAGACCACGTGCTATGCGACCTCGGAGCAGGCAGTTCTCCCTTTCAGCTTACTCTTTTCAACAATGCCGACCTGCCGGTTTTGGTAATCAACCCGGAGCCCACTTCCGTGGAAAACGCATATACATTCCTGAAACTATCGGTGCTCGAAAGAATCAGGTCGCATTTCGGTCTGGAGGATATTGCACAGATGTTGCGTGAGACACAGGCGCCCAAGCAAAATCTCGTACATAGCCTTACGTCCAAATACCATGAGGATGGGAAAAATGCGGATGGGACAATCAGTGGAAATCCAATAGGCATAGTAGTAAACCGTGTGTCAAAAGAAGCCTCTTTGAAACTGGCCTGGGGATTTGCATCGGTCGCAACCGAGCACCTGGGCATCCCGACCGGCTATGCAGGATTTGTCGAAGAGGACCCGTCCATTGCGCTCCTCGCATCGAGAAAATTCGTGTTCTCAAGCAGGAAAGGCGCAACGATCGCCTTGGAATGCATCAGACAAATAGCCAAGAGGGGCAGCGGTGGTGAATTCAAGCCGGTCCCAACCAGGACTCCCAAAACAGGACTTGATGAAAAATTACCATTGTTCAACGACGAAATAACTGTTGATGACAAAATATTGCACATACAAACCGAAGATCTCGGACCGAGGGAAAGGGCGGTTCTGTCTCTCGTGTACTCGAGGGGCAGGATAGTCTTCAAGAAACGCCTGGGTTACGAGGAACTTGCTGCAAAAGCCATGGGTAGAGCCGGCCAACAAGAAAGGGTCGAATGGTTTCACAAGGCCATGGTGGCCGGTGTTCTACGCAACAGAATCGACGGAGGAGAAGCGGCATAGAACACGCTGGGAGGCATTAAAAAACAATGGAATCATTTGATGTTGGATGGGTAATGATGGCGGGCACCTCGGCTTTCCTTTGTGATCGCCTTGCCTCTCTTCTTTCAGATTCGGGAATCCCGTTGCAGTTGGAAGATCGAATCGTAACAAACAACGGGAGTCCCAAGCCTTGCCTTGTGATTGCCGACGCCTCGGCGTTGGCCGCGGCCCACCCTTCAGATATCGAGTCGTTCAATGCTCCCATTCTGGGAGTGGCGGACAATAACAAAGACGCTGCAGGTACATTTCCGGTAAAACCACATCTATGGCTCGATCCAGGTCATTGCGACGAAGATATATTGTTCCAGTTGAGCGGAATTCTTTTCGAAAGAAACAGGAAAAGACGCCATCCAAGGGCATTGGTCAGGTTTGCCGTAGATTACACCATCAGTGGGCTTTGTCGTACATCGCTTTGCACCAACCTCAGCCTGGGTGGTCTATTCATACTTTCCTTGATCCCCCCTGAACCGGAGACCAATGTACAAGTCGAACTCTATACCGATATCAAAAATGCTTCCTTGTCCTTTAATTGCACGGTCTTGTACTCATTGGTTCCCGATGCCTCATCATCATGGATAGGTCCGAGGGGAAATGGTCCCAAAGTGGCTAAGCCGGGATTTGCAGCCATATTCAATGATCTCGGCCCCAAGGCGAGCTTTGAGATCAAGAAAATCATCGAAAGCCGCATAGAGATGTTCAGGGCCGGAGGTCTTGAATACAAGATTGCCAAGATTCCAGCCGTAAACAAGGCTCCTGATACTATAACGCGGGACAACGCCCTAGATGACCAAATGAATATCGGTGAGTGAGCCAAGGGCAAACACACTCTTGGAAAGCAGGCTCCAAACATGTAAAAATCCCGGTTGGCGCTTACGATGCCATGCTCCGCCGGGCACATTACCCCGGCAAAGGTCTTTGGAGCAATTGTTGATAGTCCTCGAAGGCATTACCAATCAGCCCTTGGATAACTCTGCCTTCACAACCCTGCCGATACGAACCAGGGAATAGGGCTTTTTTACAAACTGACCTGCTCCAATCTTCAATGCCTCTTTGACGCGATCCGTCTCGGCGAATCCACTGGTAATAACGGCCTTCTGGCCCGGCCGTATTGTCAAAATCCTGCGATATGTCTCCAGTCCGTCGATCCCCGGTGGCATGATCATATCCAGGACGACCAAATCAAATTCATTGTCCTTGAAAAGTTCTATCGCCTTTTCTCCACTGGGGGCGGATGATGCTTCATAACCAAGCCTGCTCAATATGTTGGTCAGGATGTTACGCTGGCTTTCCACGTCATCAACAACCAGGATTTTCTCACCCTTGCCTTCCAGGTCCGTTATTCGGGTCTCGTTTTCGGGAACCTCTATTTCAAAGGCTTCCCTGGTAGCAGAAAAATATATATCGAAGGTGGAGCCGACCTCCGGGACACTGTTCACCTCGATGATACCGTCATGCTCCTTGATAGTCTGGTAAACGAGTGTCATTCCCAACCCCGTCCCTCTCCTCTTCATGATCTTCTTGGTGAAAAACGGCTCGAAAATCCTGCTTTGATCCTCTTTCTTGATGCCCACACCATTGTCTCGAACCGTTAGTACCACGTATTCTCCCGATGACAACTTCAAATCAGCTTGTGCAATTCCATCCTCGACATAAATATTCTTGGTGGCTATTTCAACGACTCCACCCTCCTTGCACGCATCCATTGCATTACTGGTAAGGTTCAACAATACCTTGCTAAGAGCATAACCATCACCTTTGATATTGAGCAGATCAGACATGAGTGATGTCTTTACATTGACCCCGGCATGAATCTTTTTGAGTTCCAGCATGGTCGGTGATGCCAGGAATTCCTCAACCAGGTGATTCAAGCTCAAAGGTTTCTTCTCTTCCATTCCGCCCCTGGTTATCGTCAGCAGGTCATTGATCATAGCAGCCATCTGCCTGGAGGCATCCAAGGCTCCTTCGACGTATTCCATGTTTTCGTCGTCTTTGGCCATACTAATGTGAAGCAGCTCCAGATATCCTACGATTCCGGCCAGAATATTGTTTCCATCATGTGCCACTCCACCTGCCAATAAACCAAGAGCCTCCATCTTTTCGGCCCTGGCCATTTTTTTCTGTAGTGCCTTGAATTCCCGTGTTCTTTCGATTACCTTGCGTTCCATATTGGAATATAGATCATAGTAATTCTGAATCGATTGTTCACTCTCTTCCTTGGTCAGCCTAAGTTCATTTTCCAAGTGCCGGATCCTGGTTTCAAGTACCCGGATCTTCTCTTCGAAAGTTTTCCCGGCTTCTCCTGCTTTTTCTTTTTTACCTGTCTTGTTCATACCTTGAAAAGTCCCCTGCCTTCCATTCTGGCAAACTCCAGCCTCATATCTTTCAATATCAACTGCAACGCAACAGGGCTCAACTTCAGCCTTCTCAGGCAATACCTGTACAATTCCTCTTCCTGGTATCGTGCATCGCCGAAGCCGAACTCCCCTCCCCTACATAGGTACTCACATACGAATAACGTAGATGCCAGCTTCGAAAACTCGCTGGCCCCAAGCTTGTCGGGTTTGTGATGATACGTAATACTCATCGACAATTCATCGGGAAAATCCCATTTTTCAGAAATAACACCACCAACCTCGGCATGCTCGAATCCCAGGACCTTTTTCTCGACCCAAATAAGGTTTTTTCTTTCCTTCTTTGATACCTGCAACACCTCTCTAAATTTATACGGCATCAACTGGTCCTCAACTATCAATCCGATATCATGCAATAATCCGGCTGCATAGGCATTCTCTCCTCTCTCTCCGAACTCCCTCCTGAAAATCATCTTGCCGAGCAGGGCCACGGCTACACTGTGCTTCCAGAGTGAAGCCCTCGAATAACCTTCCACTTCGTGTCCTTGCTCGAAAATCTCACAGACCTTTTGACTTAGAACTATCTCTTTCAATGCATCAAAACCAATCCAAATCACGGCCTGATCTATTTCACTGATAGTCTTCCTCGATCCAAAATATGCGGAGTTCGCCACTTTGAGAACTTTTGCGGTCAAGGGTGGATCAATTGCGATTATTTCCTTCAACGCCCTCACGTTGGCGGCTGGATTGTCGATGATATCGAGGATCCCTGCAACAACACCACGAATTGAAGAAATCTGCGACTGGCTCACCAGGTCCATGAGGGAAAGAAGAGCCGGATTCCGCTGCTCCTCGCCATTGCTCTCACCTTTCACCTCGGATGTTCCGCTCACAACGCCCCCTTCTTGGGTAAGGTCCCTTGACATGTCGGATAAACAGAACACGTTACAGAGCCTAATGTCAACCTAAAGGCCGAACCGTGTTCTTTCCGGCCGCCTTTGCTTCGTACAACATTTGGTCAGCCCTCCGTACAAGGTTTTCGGCACTCTCCCCTTTTTGGGCGACCGCCCACCCCACCGATATGGTAACCTTCAATGTCATGTCTTCCAGTAAAACCTGCAGCTTCTCTATAGCCCTGCGCGCCCTTTCCCCCAAAATAAATGCAGTGGATTCATCCACATCTCTGCACACTACAGCAAATTCCTCACCTCCGTATCTGGCAACTATGTCGTCTTTTCGCAGGAAACTGCGTTCTACCGTACGGGATATCGATTTCAGTACCGTATCGCCGAACTGATGTCCGTATATGTCGTTTACTTGCTTGAAGTCATCAATATCCATCATGAACAGGGCGGTCTTGGCTCCGGTAATTTCGAAATTCTTTATTGCTCCTTCAAGCTGAGCATCCAGGCTGCGGCGATTCAACAAGGTGGTTAATGGATCCCTCTCTGCCTCGTCTTTTACAATTTGCAGTTCTTCCTGCATCTTGGCCAACTTGTGAGACAATTCCATCAAATCGGCTTGTTCTCTTGCTCGCTCGCGTTCAATGATCTCCTTTATTTTCGCCGCTGTCCGACCGGCAAAATTTTTGACTTCCTGAAGGTCGCCGGTCTCCACCGCACTCATTACGTCGTCGAGCATTGCCAATATTTCCCGGCCGTCCTTGTCTTTTTCCGCCAGGGATCTCTCCAGGTTCTTTACCAATTCCTCAATAAGAACCCTGCCTGCGTTCTTCTGGGCCAAATATTCGGAAGACTCAATACGTCGCTGATTCCTCACAGTGTGTCTGATTTCACGATAACATTCTCTCCTGGCTCTGCCATGGGATATATCAAGAGGTCCCAGTAAAACTTCCCTTGACAATTCTTCGCACTTTTTCTGGAAGACTTCGCGACTCAAGGCCCTTGTCGGAAGGCTGAACATGGACAATATCTCCAGGATCGATGCTATTGTATCCCTGGCTTCATGCAGATCCGTCCGCTCACTGCCAAACAAACCGCTGACCTGCCTTTTCCTCATCCCATCCAACCACATCGCCTAAACACCATTTTTGTCCGGCTGACCACGAAAGGTCACCACCTCGATCATAAATGCCCTACATGACCTGAAGGCTTCTCATGAAATCGTTCGGACTGTGGGCTGCAGCACGCGCAATATCCAGCTCGACCAGGTTCGATTCGTATAATTTACGCAAATCCTGGTCCAACGTGTGCATACCCTCTGAATTACCCCTGGCTATCTTTTCCAGCAATGACCTCTTTCCCTCGGACTTTCTTATATACTCCTGTATTCCGCCGGCCCTCAGCATGACTTCTGTTGCAAGGACCCTCTGTTTCAACCCTTTCATGGGTAATAATCTCTGGCTCAAGACAACCTGTAAGGAACTCGCCAGCCTCGTTCTGGCCGCCTGTTGCTCCAGTTGTGGAAAAAGGCTGATAATGTGCTCAATAGTTGAAGTCACATCCACGGTATGGATGGTGGAAAATATCAGGTGCCCTTTCTCTGCGGCCAAGAGCGCTACTCTGACTGTATTCAGATCACGTATCTCGCCGATAAATACTATGTCCGGGTCTTCCCGCAGCGCGGCCCAAAGCCCACTATCGAAACTGGACACATCATTGCCCACCTCCCTCTGACTCAACAGGCTCTTTCCCGGCTTAATTATAAATTCAACCGGATCTTCGATGGTTACGATATGCCTGTTCTGGGTATCGGCGATAAATTGCAAGACCGACGCAATTGTCGTGGACTTGCCCTGCCCGGTAGCGCCTGTCACAAGAACCAACCCCCTTTCCAGGTCGGCGATCTTCTTTACCGCAGGTGGTAAACGCAAAGAGGCAAAATCCGGAATATCCAGTGGAATGATCCGCATTACCAATGCCGGTTCGCCAAAAGATTTGAACCTGTGAACCCTGAACCGCGAAGCTCCCTGCCATTCCACGGAAAAATCTATCTGGTCTTCTTGTTTCGCTTCTTCCCTCAAGAGCGGGGGCGTAATGCGTTCCGCTATCTCATGCATTTCTTCACGGGTGAATGGATTGAGATCCACTGGTGTCAAATCGCCTGTCATGCGTATCATTGGTGGATGACCTACCCGGAAGTGGACATCCGATGCCTTGAGCCTAACTGCCTCTGCAAGGACCTTTCCTACTCTCTGAACGGTTTCTGAAGCCAAACTCGTACCTCCATACAGACCGTGTTTCCTCCCAAATAGTAATTTCGGTTAGAAAAACTAAATATTAAGGCATGGATCCATATTTATTTCATGTGTATTCAGCCGATGACAAAAGCACGTATTCTGTCCGTCCATGGGTCCTTGTTTTTCAAATATATAATATATGCATGCTCTTGCTTGATTGGCCCACAATCATTAACATAGGTTGCCTGGAAAAGCCGGAGGCGCGACAAGAAAGTAATACTTGCAGGTATTCCGAGGAGGAGTAAGTTGAACAGGACGCTTAAAGAGCCGGCAGGATGCGGAAAATACCATCGGCAGCGGCTCTGACTCCAGGGAGGGTATGCATTCTTGGCCACACGAAGACTGTCTATTGCCACTGTGAGCTTGATCATTGTAACTTTGGCGGGCTCATTTGGTTATTATCTCATCAGTGACGGCCGCTGGGATTTCATTGATTGCCTGTACATGACACTTATCACTATTTCCACTGTGGGGTACCGGGAAGCCGTTGACATACAGTCTGTCCCCTCCGCCAAGATCTATACCATGGTCCTGATAGTGGCGGGAATGGCCGCCTGGTTGTTCTTCCTCACGTCATTGACCGCATTCCTGGTCGAAGGTGAGATACTACAGGTGTTCCGGAGGAAACGAATGACTAATAAATTGAATCGGATAAAGAATCACATGGTTGTTTGCGGAGCAGGACAAACAGGATACCACTCGATCGTGGAACTGGTACAAATGGGTGAAAAAGTTGTTGCAATCGACAAAGACCAAGCACGCCTGGAACGACTCGACGATATCGATGTGTTCACGATTCTGGGGGACGCGACTGATGAAAAATTGCTGATACAGGCAGGTGTAAAAAAAGCCCGCGGCCTGATTGCAACCTTGTCCGATGATGCGGCGAACCTGTTCGTAACCATTTCGGCCCGGGAGCTGAATCCCAATATCAGGATTATCGCCCGGGCGGTCGATCCCAATACCATGGAAAAATTGGAAAAGGTGGGTGCAAACAGCGCTGTTTCACCCAACAGGATAGGCGGACTCCGCATGGCGTCCGAACTTTTACGGCCTACCGTCATAACATTCCTGGATCACATGGTCAGGACTCCGGGCTCTTCCTTGAGAATGGAAGAAGTGCCTATTACAGACGATTCACCTTTTAAAAATCATTCGCTCAAGGACTCGAACATTAGAGAACTTGCCAACCTGCTGGTGGTTGCAGTGAAGGATCCCGCATCGGATCGTTTCGTGTACAATCCGGGCCCTGACTATGTGCTCAGGGTCGGCGAGGTGCTGGTTGTCCTCGGCAGGGTGGAAGACGCCAAAAAGCTCAAGAAACTCTCCGGACAGGAAACCCGAGATTCCTAGAAAAGCAGATCTATTTAATACCGGAACAGTTCTTAAGAATAATGTCCGTTTCCAGCTTCGCCTTCAACGCACTTGACTTTGTTCCGCTTCCTCAAAACAGGCAGGGTACGCCTTGGTCGGCGTGCCTTGCCAAGCGCTCCCCTTGCTTTCCGTTTTTCGCAATTACTATCTGAAACTATTCGAGCGAGTCCATGTACTGCTGATTCCATTTAATAAACCGGGCCTAAATGTCTTGGTGGATTGTGACAAATCGCATATTCTCTATAAATAGAATAGGTCTGATTACTAAAATAACTGGAAAACCGGGAAGCATAAAAGGGCACGGCACTGCATGCACGGCCCTTGATGCAAGTCTATCCGAAACGTTTTTCGAGACGTTCCTGCTCTTCCTTGCAACGGACGCAC
>JAADFL010000156.1 GCA_013152945.1 Deltaproteobacteria bacterium
ATCCCTGTAACCTGATCAATTGCCCAATCGGCCAGGTCTGCCTCGAGGGCCAATGCACGACCGGGGATTCGGACAATGACGGAATACCCGACTTCAGAGATGGGGACGACGATGATGACGGAATCATCGACTCCCAGGACGAAAAGCCCCTGGACCACGACAATGACGGCAAGGTGGACAGTATCGACCAGGACGACGACAACGATGGAATTCCCGATGACCAGGACAAGTGTGCAGACGGCTCTGACTGCTCCAGGGATACGGACAACGACGGTCAACCCAATAAGATCGATCAAGACGACGATGATGACGGAGTCCCGGACACACAAGACAAGTACCCATTGGATCCCAAGAGATCAAAGGCGGCTTCTTCCGCGTCCGGTTGCGGCTGCTCGGGTTCACCAGGCACAGGTTCAGGCGGATTGCCTGTTTCGGCACTCGGCCTGTTTGTATTCGGTCTTTGTAAAAAAGGAAAGCGAGGCAAAAACCGGCCCTGATTTCATCCCTGCTAATTGCAAAGGAAGGCGCAATGACAAAGCATGTCATGAAAAATCCGAATCATCTCGTGTTCAAAGACGACTTTTCGCGGTTCTACGAAGTGTTCTACGTCATCTTTGCTGATATATCCGCCGATAAAAAACGGAAAACCGGTTACTGGCTTCGTTATACATTGCTCAATCCGGGAGATCCCCACCCCGGGTGCGGCAGTGCGCTCTGGGCCGGGATTTCGGGTAACGGAATCGAATTGGCCATAAGTCAGGACTTCCAGGAACAGGAAATCGAGGCGGCAACCGGGGGCCTGGGTCGGGGCCTGGGTCTGAAAATCGGGGACCAGGGCTCGATTCGGCCCGGAGCGGCAAACGGCAAGGTGGAGTCGGGTGGTCATGTAATCGAGTGGGACCTCGAATGGACCGGCGCACAGGCTCGAGACACGGGCATGCATCCTTTACTTGCTTCCTTGCTCGAACCAGGCATGGGCATGAGGATTCCCTATCCAAGGGCTGAATTTTCAGGCATTGTGACCGTTGACGGAGTAAGGCATATCATCGATCGTGCCGTGGGCCACCAGGCCCATCACTGGGGCAAGAGGAAAGTCCCTGGATGGGCATGGGGACATGCATGCATGTTCGATGAGGATAAAAAGGCCGTGCTCGAAATCCTTCACCCGGCAATGCTTCCGGGCCGGGCAATTACAGGCCCCTTGTTCATCAATCTCAAGAGCGCAGGAGGCGAACAACGCTTTGCCGGTTTTGCCAGAGAGGGCATTACCTGTAGTTACGAACCCGGCCGCTGGATATTCGGCCTGTCCACCCTGGGCCGTAAGCTCAAGGTTGAATTCAATTCAAACCGGGATGACAAGAATAATGTTCTCGAATTCCTGTACCTTTCGCCCTCTTACAAGAGAGCGCTTTGTTCCAATGCCCCTGTTGCGCGGGTTTACCTCGAGGTGTGGGAGAGGAGTTATAAAAAGTTGCTCGGTTGGAACCGGGTCATGGACATGGAGGGATGGGGCACTGCTGAAATAACCAGGCCGTTGTAAAACGTCGAGTCCTCATTCGTGTACAACCCGGTCCCCCTATCCGCCCGTTTTATTACTTGTAAACTATCTCCCGGAGGCAATTCATGAATAGACGCCCTGAAAGGGTGAGGGGATGCGTCTCTGTTTGCGGTCACCGCGTTTGCGGGCCCAAGTAGATCAGCCCAAGCCTATCACATCCTGTTATGGTATGACCTTTCGCTTGAAAGACTTAATCCTGATGCCTCTCCTGGCCAAGCCTTTCGGTCCCCTGCCTTTTTCCTCGAGCCTTGGCCCGAGCCCCCTTATCCTGTATCTGAAGTACTGTGATTCATTGGGATCGTTAAGTCCTTTTTCATTCATTTCCTGCCTGATGAGTGACGGCATTGCAATCATCCATTCCAATATCGACTTGAACGCGACCAGGCACTCGGCCTGGAGCCCCTTGTCGTTGTCCAGGTCGGCAAGAAGTTCCTTGTGTCCCAACGTTATATTATTGAAAAGCTCGATGATGCCGTCAAATGCACCCCTTGATGCAGTAAGTCTAGTAAAGCCTCCGGTATCCTTGTACCTCTCCATCTCCACCCTTAAAGTTTCCAGCGTCTGCCTGCCGAGCCATTCTCTTTCAAGTTCCAAGATGTCTTTCAATATCTGGTAAAGGGCCGCTATCTTGGGCTTGTTCAAGAACTTGGCCTCGATAAGACGGCGTTCGACAAAAGGCAGGCCCGGCCTGGACAACTTGTCTTCCACAGCCTGGATGAAATAGATATTCTTGAATCCGGCTCCGTACAATCTCTGGGCCACGGAAAACCCTTCATAGACCTCCATGTCCCTGGTATTGTTCAACCTGTCCAGGATCTTCGACAGAATTTCCCTGAACGCATTCTTCTTGATCTCCTCCCTGCTGAAGAACTCCCCTGATCCGGTCAGGTAGAAACCATCGACCTTTTCCAGGTATAAATCAAGAAGCGGTACCGGGTCCAAAATAACCTCGGACAGGACTCGCAACAACCCGGACCTTCGGATCGAATCCACCCTTCCATACTTGGGATATAGGAGTCTCTTCAAATAGGCATAGTACGTCGTATCCGGGGTCCTGGACAGGTTTGCCAATGCCTGCATGGCGGAATTCAGTATCTGGTAGTAACGATCCGGCCGTGGAAACAGGCTGACATGTGAAACCAGCTCCAGGCCGATTGCATAGTAGGTCCCTGCCGCATGGTCGTTGTACTCACCGAGATATTCTTCCAGGAATCTCACCCTGTCCTCCGGTGTCATTTTCCCGGCCTGCCCGAGGTGAAGTTCGGCCATCCTGTCGTTCACCCAATAGTCCACCCTTTCTTCCACCAGGTCGTGCAACAGCGTGGCGATTATTGTAACAGGATGCTGTCCGTTTTTTGCCGCTCCCCTTGCCGCCTCTATCGAGTGAAAGGCCGCCGGCCTGCCCGTCTTCCTCTTCTTGTTGCTCATTAACCTGCAAAGCAGATCGATGGAAAAGGTGAATAACGATATCATGTGAGCAGTGTAATCACCGTCCGAGCCGGCAAGCATGTAACGCGTGAGCTTATTCAGCAACTTCGAGTGGTTCCTGCCCGCCGTAAAATACGTGGACAGCATCCTGATCTTCTTGACAGGATCGGGTTCACTCCTGACTCTCCCGGCCCTCCTTCTTACTCTCTTCCGGTAATCATGCGTCGAATTTCCGGTCTTTCCGTAGACCTCGTCCAACTCTTCGATCAGGGGACAAATTTCCCTTGCATGAACCCCCAACTCCTTGACCCTGCTCTCCTCCTCGCCGAGTGCTTCGAGCAGGGAAACCCACCTGCCTTCACCAAGCTCGGTTTGCAGCTCGTTGTACTTGAGATAGAAGAGCCTTCCTCCCGCATCCCTCAGGGAAAACTGCTCCAATGCGAAATTTTCAAGCATTTAATATGCCTTTCTTAAATCGAAGCTAACCTTGGCTCTGTATGCGCCGTCTTCCCTGAACCCGAACCCATAATACACGTCCAGTTGGAAGGTATCCAGTATCAACAAGTGCACCGAAGGTCCCAGGGCCGTCAGGTAACCCGGGGATTCGTCCATGGTTTCACGGTTCAACTCACCGAAAAGCCCGGCCTGCGCGAATATGCCGATCTTGAACAAATCCCTGACCAGGGCAAGGTTGAATTCAAGGCTCATTTCTCCGAGCTTCCTAGTATAACTGGAATCACCGGCCACCACCCTCATTGCCCCGGAGGTTAGTGAAATTTCGTCCATCCACTTCACGCCGCCTCCCCAAACACCGGCGCCGAACAGCCTGATAACGAGTTCATCGTAACCAAAAAGAAAATACTTTTGATAACTCAGTGTCAATACATCTACATTGTCCCTGGCAAAATACCTGTAGTCCCTGTAATCAAGGCTAAGGGCATGCTCCTTATCCAGCCTGCCGAACGGTTTGTCGAACATGAACCTGAACCCGGCTTTTAGGAAAGGCAGCTTCCTGTTTCCCTCCCTAATAAAGCCGGGGGCGTCTTCCGCCTTTTCCAGGAAGAGCAGTGATTCGAAGCTGTATCCTATTCCAAGGGCAAATCTCATCCAGTTCGTGGGCTCCAGGGAAAGAACCAGGCCCGGATCGACCAGGAACCTCCAGTATGAATCCAAGCCAAGGTCTGAACGTTGCAGATTGAATACCTGGCCGCCGATATCCACCCTGGCCCGGAACCACTTGCCGATCAATGCAGGAGTATACCACTGGATAATGGTTCCGGCATGGGTCAGTGTAAAGTCGTTCTTCCCTGAAATAATGGAACTCTGGGTCCAGGCAGAGGCCTCGATCCCCGAACTGAACCTGTCGCCTGAAATCAATGTTCCGTTTCCCTGGTATTGAAGTCTCGAATTCAGCCCAAAAGGAGACCGGTAGAATAAACTGAAATCGATGCCACCGGTCCCTTTCCTTGCAGCGCAAAAGATATGAAGTTCGTACCTTCCCCTTGCCTCTGCCCATATTCTCTCAAGAGCATGAAAGCCGATGTCGCCCAGCATTCCGTCGATGTTTACGAGTGACTTTTCAGGTGCTACTTCCACCACCTTGGACCACAGTTTCCTAAAACCATATTTTTTCTCGAGGCGTTCCAGCTCCGCCGCAACCTGGAACTTGTTGTACACCCGGCCGGGCAGTTCGAACTCCATTCTCAAGTTCAATGTCTTCCAGTTGCTCTGGCCGATAAAAAGTATTTTATCCAGCCTGCCCTCCTCCACCAGGACCTCCAGCCTTCCCTTGTGAATTACGGCCCTGACCCTGGCCAGGTCGTATCCGGCCTTTTTCAGAAATTTTAATAGCCTATTACCCGCTGCCCTTGCCTGCTTCGTACCAAACTTGCCGTGGAACTTGGCAAGGTTCAAGGCCTGCTTCAATATCGGTTCGGGAATGACTCGATTCCCCTGAATTCTGACTTCGATTCCGTACGCAGGCAAACAAAATACAAGAATTGAAATTGCAACAATAACAATACTGAAAATATTGAACCAATTATCTTTGAACAACCCTGATTCTTCAAACCGATTCACGTTTCAACCTGCCGGCTCATCACTTCCGCCGTTCCGGGGCTTTGCGCTCCAGGCAAAGACATCCCGGCAGATCCTGCGCAATTGCCCGCCTCTCCTGTAAACATCCCGCATATTTCCAAGTATCGCTTTCGAGGACCGGATTGTATTACTTGGTCCCTTCGACAAATCCTTTCGACACTGATTCCTGTTACCGGCGCCTGCCACAAGAGCCCTAGTCAAGTTCAAGGTCGGCCAATGCATCTTCCTTCGATGTCCCTATCTCGCGCACGACATGGTGCCGCTTGCCTGTAGCCTGGTTGACGGCGCTCACATTAAGTAGTCCCGAAGAATCGACTTCGAACCTGACCGCGAAGCGCCACCTTGCCGGCGCACCGGGTTGAATAGATGTAATACTCCATGTCCCGATATGATTATTCTCTCTTGCCGACTGACCTTCTCCTTCGAATACGTGTATCCTCAATCTTTCCTGGTCTTGTTTCCAAGTCTCGGTTTGCCTGTGAACGGCCCTCGGGATCTTTGTCCCCCTTGGCAACAATAACTCGTACCCCCCTTTGGGCCTCTGCCAACCTATGGAAACGGGTATGCAATCGACCAGCACCAATGCATCCGTCCGGTTCAAGGCGGATGCCACCTTGCCGGCGCCAAGGATCGCCGCCAATTCCGGTTCCTGGGCGGCCGGAACAGGCGCCTTTGCGAAAAACGAACTTACCGCCTCACCAACTGCCTGGGTCCTTGACTGGCCCCCTACGAGCAACACTTCTTCAATGGAAGAGATATCATAACCGGAAGAAGACAGGACATCGTCACACAATTGCAGACTGCGATCCACCAGGTCCTTGACCAGGGACGACAGGACATCCCTCGTAATCCTGGCCGTCAGGTCGACAGACCTTGTATGCTCGCCATGTTTGAGATCGAGGAGGCTGATATCGGCATTTGCCGTCTTGCTAAGCCTTCTCTTGGCCTCCTCTGCAGCACCCCAAAGCCTGCCTACAACATCGGGATCTTCAAGATCCAGATTCATGCTCTTTCTCTTCTTCGTGTACTCCCGAAGGTACTGAACGATCCTCTCATCTATAGCCCAACCCGATATCGCCATGTCCGAAGAAACAGCCTTGACCTCGAATACATCTCCCTGCACGTCCACCAGTGCAGTTTCGAAGCCACTGGCCCCAAGGTGATAGACAAGCACCTTCCTCGCAAGGTCACGCCCTGCATATCTACCCACCACCGATGCAGGGGCGGAACCTATGACCCGCTTTACGGCCAATCCCGTGTTCCTTACCGCCATGGATGCCCTTTCCCGTCCCCTTGTTCCCGTCCACCCGGCTGTGCATACAACTGCCCAGTTCACCCCGGCTTCGGCCTTTTTCAAGGCCCTGGATATCAACCTGGCAGCCGATGGATACGGATCGTCCTCGGACCATGGCATCTCCTCTCCTGTTACAGGCCTTTCATTGAGCAGGCGTGTCAATTCATCGGACTTGAGTAGACCCACCCTGACACCCGCGCATCCGACATCTATGGCCATGGACGTCTTCCCGGACCCGGCCACTATATTTACCGGCCCGGATTCCTCGGCTATCGTCACTTCCTGGAACTGATCCAAGCCATCCTGGAGAAGGGCCTGAAGCTGTTTCCTGCTTGTCTTATTCATCTTGGTGAAACGAATACCCATCCCCGGGATGCGCCATGGCTGGTCCGGATCGAGCTTTCTGGTCCAGGCGACTTCACCGTATGTCTCGAGCAGTTGTTGTCCGCCTCGCAATGAAATTTCCAACTTTAAAGGAGTGCCCAAGGGCCTCGGATCAGCGGTCTGGATAAAAACTCCTCCTTCACTCAAGTTGTTGGTGTACCTTGTCAGGAAATCCTCGAAATTCTCCAACACGACCCTGACCCTGCAGGTCGCCTTCACCCTTTTGTGCCTTCTACTTCCGGTCCCCCCGTCTTTCATGGGTTTTCCCTCCTAGTTGCTCAACATCACTCCCAACTTGGTCGCCACTTCATCCGGGTCCGCCGGAGCTGCAGGTCCTAAAGAAATATTCTCATTTGTTTCCAAGTCCTTTGCCTCCACCCTCAATATTTCTTCCTCATCCACCCCAACGGAAAGCTCGTACATAGGACCATCCTTACCATGAGCCACCGGTAATATGTAACTCGACAGGTATTCGCTGTACGCGCCGTCGTACGCACCACCATGAAACAGGTGTACCTCCATAATGGTTCTGTCAGGTTTGGCGCTTCCTATCAAGCGCCTGGAAGTCGAGGGCAAGATCGTATTTCTTGGGAACAACGGCTCAAATCCCCCGCCGGGCAAGCCAATCCCAATCGTGTGCGAACACACGTCCCTAAGGGTGATAATGTCCACCCTGTTCTCCGCATCAGCCAGCAGACCTGCCCCGATTGCAGGGGCACGTTCGGGATCCAGCTCTCGCGCCGGTTCCAAGCCAAAACTTTCCTTAAGCGCATTCTTGACAAAATCCATCCGGCTGAACTTCCCGATCGACAACAACGTATCCAGCTTGGATGCATCGACTCCGTACTTTGTAAGCATGTCCCTTGAAAGCTGCATGGTCCTATCTATCAACCCCTTGTTGTTGGAGACCAGGATATCATTGTCAATCGATACATTCAGATCGACATCCTTACCTTTAATCCGCCCGAATCTCGGCTGTTCAATCTCCACCGTACCGCATTCCAATAGTTCGGCGGCCGCCCTGCACGCCTCTCTCTTCAAGGACATTTCCATGACCTGCTCAAGCGGGTCGGGCAGCGAACCTCCGCTTGCCTCTGCCAGGGCTTGCCGCAATAAGTCATAGACGGGTTTAACCAATTCAGCCCCGCCTATTGACGGATCCGCCACCCTCGCCATTACCTGCACGGCGTTTCCGGTCACCTGCACGATTGCCGCTTCAAAACCGGTCGAGCCAAGGTCATAAACAAATATCAGCTCTTCCCGGCTCTGATTGAAAGAATAGGCAATCGCAGCAGCAGCGGTCCTACTGACCAGTTTTGCCTGGCCGAGGCCCGACCTCTTGGCTGCGGACTTTACGGCTTGTCTCTGCTGTGAATCAAAGTGACCCGGAACCGCAACATACGACCCAGAGGGTTGTACCTTCAATTTCGATCTGATCAGGGTTACATTCCTGGTCAATCTTCGGGCTACCAATTCCTCGACAGGAACTTCTCCGTCGGTTGTTACTATCGCTGCTTCCCGCCTGGCATCGGGTGCTATCTCCACTGCCAAAGCCCGGGATATCTCCTGTGCGCTCCTGGCCTTGTACCTTCTTCCCAGCAATCGCTCTATCCCAGGTATATCATCGCTGGCAGGTGCAGGTTTGAGCACACGAACAGACTGGCCCAAAAGCACGGAAACACGATACAGATCTCCGGACAGGTCGATGCCGACCGCCTTGATGCCTCCTTGTCCTTCCACAGGAACAGGTTCAGGCTCTGTGGTCGACCCTGTTTCTTCTTCCTTCCGCACATCACCTGCAAAGTCGGATTCTTTACCTTTCGGCCCCGTATCCACGGCCGGTTCAACACGTGCGGATTCTCCTTCCTGTTCTGCCGGTTCGGCTTCCCGTGCAACTGTCTTTTCACCTCCTGCAGTTGCCGGCCCTGCCTTGCCGGCAGGAGTATGCTCACTGCTTGTTTCACCTTGGGCCGGTTCCTGCCCGCCACCTGTATTGAACTTTTCCACCAGGGCCTTGATCTCTTCCCTGTCCCCGGGTGTCAATTCGATGAATTTCAATCCAAAACCGGTCGATTCATCCGGGGATGCAATATCTTCCTTTTTCTTGAGCCATACCACCTCGGACCTGGCAGTCAGAATTCTTTCGCCGTCTTGCAATGAAAACTCGACTTCCAGCTTGGTGCCCATCTCGGGAAGTTTTTCCGATACAATGAACAAGCCCCCCTCACTGATATTCTTGCTCATGGCCTCCAGGGCTTCTTCATAACTCTCGGCAATGATTTTTATCTTTCTTTTAAGCGGTATCCTTGCAAACCTCCTCTTCTCGGCCGAATCCGCACTGGGCGAGGCATCCTCTTTCGATGCCTCGAATTTCGAAACCAGGTCCTTTATCTCATCCCTGACACCCGGCGAAAGTTTCTTAAACTCCAAACCGCACCCGGGCGGCTCACCTTTTTCTTTGGCCTCTTCAGAGGATCTCACCCATACCACCTTGGCAAGGGCTGACAGAATCCTCTCACCTCCCTTTAAAGCAAATTCAACCTCCAGTAAGCTCCCAATTTCCGGAGGTTTTTTTGTCTGGGCGAACATGCCGCCCTCACTCACATTCCTTGCAACCGCATCCAGCACGTCGTCCAGTCTATCCGCCACAAACCTGATCTTCCGTGCTGTATTGGCCCTGGAAAACGTCCTTGCATCATGCTCTCTGCCGGTATTTTTTATATCTATTGCGGCGCTTTCCTTGTTCTTGGCGACCATTTCCTTGATCACGGTCCTGCTTGCCTCGTCCAGGTCCACAAAACGAATAGCCAGTCCGCCGATCTTCTTGCCCGAAGAAATATCCGGCTTTTGTACCCTTACAACCTCACCGACAGCCCGCACGAGCTGGGCGCCGGTCTTCAACGATATCTCGACCGCCACCTTGGTGCCGACAGGCAACTCGCCCGAACTCGCAACAAAGATGCCGCCCTCGCTGATATTGTTTGCGAACTTGGTGGAAAAATCTTCTTTATCCTCAACCACCAGCCTGACTTTGCACGCAACGGGTGCACGCGTATGGGTTCGCTCCTCCGGCCTTTTCTCCGAACTCATCTATCCTCCAATGCCAGCACCAAAGGCGCTACCGCAATGGTTGAATTCACAACCATCCGAAACCAAACTGTGCTTCCAGGAAGCCTGTATGCACGGCATCGCCCTTTTCAGGAGCAGTAGCCGAATATTGCAACTTCAGAAGCACGAAATCCGCCGGCCTCACACCGGCCATGATGCCCAGCCTGATTGTCCTGCTGTCAGGAAGGCCGTAACCCTTTTGCTGGTGGGGAAGACCCAGGTAATCGAAACGCAATCCACCTTCCAGCAATCCTTCATACCTGTACACCACTTGACCGTACAGCCCGCCGCCATTATATACATCTCCTTCCTGCACCTTGTTATCAGCCGACCTGTACCCGTGAAGTTGACTGTAGTTCAGAATGTATTCCACCTCTGCAGCCAATTCGGATTTTTCCTTTCTGCCCATGGTATGCCATACCAATCCTCCACCGAAAGACATGAAGGTACTAAGATCGCCGTATTCATCCCATGCGCCGGTTGCAATTGCGACAGCCCCGTTCAAATCGACATCTCCCGAACTACCATCCGCCTTCAATCTTCCTCCGTATACCAGGTCGCCCTCTTCGGGCCGCTTGTTGAACTTCCTGATATCCGGATGGTTGATCATATATGCACTGTTCCTCAATGAGCCGTCGTAAGGTCTAAAATCATCTCCTGATAAAACTTCCGCATCAAATGCCAATTTCCCGTTCATGGCCGCTATGGGCAAGTCCAATCCCAGGCGGATTCCGTTATCGAAAGCAGCCCCTCCGAAAAAGCCGTCATAAAGCATGGGTTGTTCAACAAAGTCGTTGTTGTAAAAGCTCCTTCCATTGTGTCTTCCGATTAGGGAAGCAAAACGTCCGATTCTAAGTCTTTCCGTGTACAGCATTCCATGGAGTTCCACCCATGCTTCGTTTACCGCGAACCTGTCCCACTCGAGTTTTTCCGTCTGTCCATCCATGTTGTCATAGTCTTGTGAAAGATCCTTTAACAATGTAGGCGTTGACGTTGGATAGAGGTTCAATCTGAAATAGACTCTTACCGTCTTACTTAGTTCACTACGGGCGGCGAGTTCCATATCCGGGAGCCACAAACCGGAAGCACCATTGGCTGAAGAAACCGAACCCAGAAAATCCGCAGCAGCCAACAGGTCAAAACCCCAAGCGCCTATTTTCTTGAAACCGGCCGGTTCTTTCACGGTCTTTGACGCCTGTGCTTCTTGTTTTACGTTGGCGGGTTCTATTTTTTTCTTTTCCGCGCCGGCCTTGGCTTCCCCGGTAGTAACTTTTCCCTGTGCCGGTGATTCCTCGGATTTCGGACCAAAGGTTACTTCCTCTGTCTCGGTTGACTTTTTCTCCTTACTTGCCTTTTTTGCCGGCGACTCTTGCTGCTCGGCCTTCTCCTTGGCAGGCTTCTCCTCGTCAGGCTTTTTTGTTTCATTCTTCTTAATCGTCTCTACCTTTTTTTCTTGCGGCTTCTTTTTACTTGTTTCCTTGGTCTCATTCATCTCCTCCAAGGGCACCAGCTTGGGCGGCTGTTCGGCCTCCTTCTTTTTCTCAACCTGCACCTTGCTCTTGGATTCTTTTTGTTCTTTTATACTTTCTTTCTTTTTCTTGTCCGCCTGTTTGACAGGCTTCTTCTTTTCGGGCTCTTTCTTCTTTTCGGGCTTGGACTTCTTACCGGCATCTTTCTCGGCCTGGTTCGAATCCTGTCCCGCAGCCGGCACGGGAGTTGTGAATAAAACAAAGGAAAGCCCCACCAAGAGTTCGAAAAAACTTAAAAAGAATCTCCTAATAGTCATAACGACTCCTCCTGTCAGTCGGTGAACAACCTACATCCATATACCAACGCTATTCGGCTTATACCCCAGTGAGGTTCAAGGGGCAAATGTTTTGGAATCATTGCCGGCATTTTTTCAATGTATCCTTGCGGGCCGTACCCTGATGAAAAACAACAACGCAACGTTTCTACCGAAGCAATTCAAGTCCCAATTCCCGGAACTGGCGCTCATCGACCCTGGACGGGGCATTCGTCAGAAGGCATTGACCCGTGGTGGTCTTGGGAAATGGAATGACCTCACGAATAGAATCCGCACCGGTCAATATCATGGTTATCCTGTCCATGCCCAAAGCAACGCCGCCGTGCGGAGGTGTACCGAACTTGAGATTGCGAAGAAAGAATCCGAATTTCTCCTCTGCCTCTCTTGATGAAATACCCAGCCTCTCGAATATTCGGCGCTGTAGGTCTTCCTCGTGAATCCTAATGCTGCCGCCGCCTATCTCGCTTCCGTTACATACTATGTCGTAAGCCAAAGATCTCACCCCGCCCGGATTTTCATCCAAGAGAGCCAGGTCCTCGATCCTCGGCCTGGTAAAAGGATGATGGCTGGGAGTCCAGTCATGTTCTTCCTCGGACCATTCGAACAAGGGAAAATCAGTTATCCAAGCAAACCTGTAAGTATCCCTCTCAATCAACCCGAGTCTCTTTCCCAACTCCAACCTGAGTGCGCCCAGGGCCGGTACCGTCACCGTGTTCTTTCCCGCACACACGCAAACCAAGGCCGGCTTTTCCCCTATACCGGCCAATCTCCTGATGTGTTCCGCTCTTTCCCGGTTCAGGAACCTGGCCAAGGGGCCGGACGTAACGTTGTCATCCCCCAACTTTACCCAGGCCATACCTGCTGCGCCATGCTCCTTTACAACTGCTTCCAAGTCCTGGACTTGTTTCCTGGACCACCCGTAAGCAAGAGGCGCGGCAAGGCCGCGCACAACCCCGCCATCCTCGATAACAGACTCGAATACCTTGAAACCGGAACCTTTGAAAACATCGGACAGATCTTGAATCTCCATGCCGTTCAGCCGAAGATCGGGCTTGTCGCTGCCGAATCTGTCCATGGCCTCCTGCCATGTCATCCTCGGCAGAGGTAAATCCACCTCGGCATCTATCGCATCCCTCCATGTTCTGGATATTAGCCCATCAACCAACTCGTAGATGTCTTCCGGCTCCACGAAAGAAGCCTCGATGTCGATTTGGGTAAATTCGGGCTGCCTCTCACCCCGCAGATCCTCGTCCCTGAAGCACTTGACCACCTGGAAGTACCTGTCGAAGCCCGCAGCCATGAACAACTGCTTGAAAAGCTGTGGAGACTGGGGAAGGGCATAGAAAGAACCTCGTTGTTTCCTGCTTGGTACAAGAAAATCTCTGGCTCCTTCAGGAGTGGACCTGGCCAGGAAAGGAGTTTCCAGCTCCATGTACCCCTGCTCGTCCAGGTATCTTCTTACCGACTGGACCGCCTTGTGTCTAATCTTGAATATCCTTTGAACAGGCCGCCTGCGCAAATCCAACACCCTGTTCCTGAATCGTGTCTCCTCGTTGGCGGTAATGATGTCCTCCACCTCTATCGGCGGCACCTCTGACCTGGAGATCACCTCCACGCCGGTTGCAACCACTTCCACCATTCCGGTCGGTATCTTGGAATTGGGATTTGGCCTCCTCCTTACCTTGCCGGTCACCCTGATGACAAATTCCCTTCCCAATCCGGACGCCTTTTCAAAAACAGACCGGTCATCCGCTGGGTCGAATACCACTTGGACGATTCCCTCCCTGTCACGCAGATCGAGAAATATGCAACCTCCAAGGTTTCTCGTATTCTTGACCCAGCCATACAGCACCACATCACTATCCACAGCCTTTTCAGATAGTTCGCCGCAATAATGCGTCCTGTCCACACCGTGCTCCAATCCAGCCCTGAAATCACCCGGGCCAAAACAACGGATAAAGTCAAATAAACCGATATAAACGCTATATGTGAAGGCGACCTCGTGTCAACGGTTGATCACTCTTCTTGGCCTCTTTTTAAAAATCCTGTCCTTGACAATTACGCCAACCAGGTGATGTACAGGGGCTCATGAAAAAGCGGGACCATGGAAATGAATTGAATCAAAGGCTCCTAGAGGCAAGATGTGCCGAACTTGTAGCGCTTTTCGAAAAAGCGCCAATAAAGCATACATTCGGCATGGAGCTTTCGTACGACGAAAACGGTTGTGCCGTATTCGACATGCCCCACAATCCCGGATTGGATCATGCGCTTGGTGATACTCACGGAGGCATTATCGCCACCCTGCTCGATAATGCCGGGTGGTTTACCGCTGCAGTGAGATACGATAACTGGATAAATACCGCAGAGATGCAATTGCGCCTGCTTGAACCGGTCCTATGCGAACCGTTGCGCGCCAAGGGAAAACTGATTCGCAACGGTCGAAACCTTGCAGTCTGCGAGATGGAGGTACGTTCTGCTTCGGGGCGTCTCGTGGCAATCGGCTCTGCCATGTTTGCAGTCAGCAACAAGCAACGCCGGGTAAACCAGCCTTGAACCGGGCAGGCAGCGCCACCGGATTGGTTTTTTCAGTAATCATGATAAAATCGGAAGATGAGCAGCATGGTTGGGTAAAGCTGCAATCCAAAGATGTTGCCGCAATGCGCCTGAACACCGGTTGCTTGCCGGGGCGATTCCAGTGGTGAGTCTCTTCGGAAGCCAACAGGGACGGCCACCGGGCCGGCCTGCATTGTGACCGGCTAATTCAGGCTGCCCCTGTAAACGTATATACCCTCAAGGAGAGGCCTGGTATTCAACATAGAGGACAGCCTCCTAAGATGGGACTGCTCCAACCTGGTGTCCCTGGAAAGGAGCAAAAGTCCGTCACGGGTTTTGATGTCCCTGGAGAGGACCATGCCGGGATCCAGGTCCTTGAATTTCACCTCGACTTCCTTGCTCTGCAGGGCTTCGTACCCTGGATCCCGGGCTGATTCAGCGGACTCCACGCATGTTCCCAGAGTCTCTACTACCTTTTCATTCAGGGCCGAAGGGCACATATGGCGCAACTTCTCCACGGCCTCGGCAGGGGTGATCTCACCGGGTCTGGCCCTTGTGTTCAGTATGTGATCGAATGTGTCGGAAACCGAGATTATTTGTGCTCCCAGCGGTATGGCGTCACCGGACAGCCGGTCGGGGAAACCCCTGCCGTCCGGTCTTTCATGGTGGTGCCGCACCAGCAATGCGGCATTCTCGAGGTTGGCCATGCTCGACAATATTTCCTGGCCGCGCTCGGAATGACTCCTGACCTCATCGAGTTCCTTGTCGGTGAGCATATGCCTGGGCTTGTACAAGATGGAATCAGACAAACCGACCTTACCGATGTCGTGAAGCGTGGCCGCTATTTCCAGATCGACGAGTTCGCGGCCTTCCAAGCCCAGCTCCCGGCCAAGCACTTTGGTCACGTCACCCACTCTTCTCGAGTGGTTGCCTATTAGCTTGCTGTGGGCCTCGGCCAACCTGGCGAGAACATCGACTGCTCCGAGAAGGCTCTTCATAAGGTCCTGGTTGAGCTGTTCCACTTCCGCAGTCCGCTGCTTGACCTTGTCTTCCAGGGAACGGTTGAGATCGGTCAGTTCCTTGTTCTGGCGTGCAGTTAGCTCGGTGAGCCTCCTGTTCTCGAGCACGAGGTCATACTGGGTTATGGCCTGTCTAATCACTTCCCTGAAGTCCTCAGGTTCCCAGGGCTTGGTGATATACCTGAAGACCGCTCCATTGTTAATTGCGGCGATTGCCGCGTTGATATCCGCGTACCCGGTGAGCATGATTCTTACCGTGTCCGGGGAGATCTCTTTGGCCTTGCCGAGCAGCTCGGTGCCGGTCATTCCGGGCATCATTTGGTCAGACACCAGTGCGCTGTACGCCTTTTCCCGGAGCATCCGCAATGCCTGCTCCGGGGACGTGATATCATCGATGTCCAGGTCCATGCCCCTCAACACCCTGCGACACGCCCGCAACACGTTGACCTCATCATCGACCAGCAGGACCGAGTGACGCCCCATGTGTCAGCCTCCAAGACACGTAAGGGCCCCGGCGAGATCGAGCAGGTTCGTGTGCTCGAACCCGTTGAAGCCTCTTTCTGAAACGAACGAGTCCAGGTCGAATACAGACGCATCCGGCCGAGGAGACGCCTCTATGCCGGCCGGGGAGGATATCTCAACAAAGGTTGCTCCTGCTTCCCGCGGCTCGCCGGGTCTCCACCCCAATAATGACAGAACTCCCAAAATCATGTCCGTCTTGGCCGGATCTGAAAAGCTTACGACAATGCTGGAGTTCTCTTTGGGCACGGGTGGCTTGCTACAGTTCTTTTCCCGGGGTACTTCGAACACCGCCTCGGTCTCCCGGACCGCCCGGGCCAAGTACTCGAGCACGGAAACCATGTAGGATATGTCTACCCGGTCTTTCAAGGGAAGAACCAGGTCGGCCGGCTCCGGCCAAGTTGAGTTGCACCCGAAACCGGCAAGTATGGCCAGGGAACTGGCGGTCGCCACTGTAGAAGCCATGAGCGCCCCGTCAGCGCCCAAGTCCTTGAAGGAATCGCCAAGGTGATGGCATCTCAAGACGTCGCAGAAAACTTGCGGTAATTGCCAGTGCTCTCCGAGGTCAGCGCCTGCAGCGGCATGGTCCACGCCGATTGCTTCCATCTCCATCGCCCGGATGCATGCAGGAGATTGCGGGGCACATGCAACCTTTGCATAGTCATCGCCGAACAGCTTGAGCAGGGCCAGTTTACCGATATCGTGCAGCAGGCCGGCAAGGAAGTACTCCTCAGAGAATACTGGACTCACTTTTCCGGCAAGCATGCGCGACGCGATTGCAGTTGCCAGGGCGTGACGCCAGAACCCTCTAATCCTTTCGAAATCGCATGTTTTAAGAGAAGCCACTGAGGCACACATGGCCAAGTTTCTGATGCTCAGCGCCCCGAGTACCACCACTGCGTGCTTGACGGTTCCTATCTTGCGGGACAGCCCGAAAAAAGAGGAGTTGGCCACGCGAAGCACCTTTGCGGCGAGTATGGGATCAGATGACAGCACCTCGGCAATCCGGCTTACCGACACGTCCGGGTCCCTGGCCATCTTCGCTATTTTCACCGCAGCTTCCGGCAAGGGCGGGAGAGATTTTTGTATCTTTTGTTTCATGTTCGAAAACATGGGATTACCTCCCCTGCTTCGTCTCGAACACCAGGAGTGCTCCCAGTGATTTGGAATCAATTTGTATGGGCACCACTCGGACATATATACCGTTTGCCAGTCCCACCTTCGAATCCCTGCCCTGAAATGCACCGGCTATCGGCTTAACAAGCTCCTCAGGGAGAACCTCCTCCATGTCCAGTCCGATTTCCGGTTGCAGCCATCGGCTAAGGCCGAACGAAGCCTGGTTGGCAAGGACGATGGTTCCTTCTGTGCTCACACCTACAACGGGTACCGGCAGGACAGCCAAAATCTTCTGGACGATGTCCAGGCTGCGCATGCTCATGGAGAGACTGCTTTCAAGTTTTTGGTTCAGATGCAATAGCTCCTGGTTCTGGCATCGCACCTTGTCGAGGAGTTTCTTGTTCTCCCTGTACAGGGCGTATCGCTCGAAACACTGCCTGACCGTGGCCTTTAACTCTTCCGGGTTCCAGGGTTTGGGCATAAACCTGTACACTTCTCCCTGGTTTATTGCGGAAACTATTGCCTCGGCATCTGCATAACCCGAAAG
>JAADFL010000157.1 GCA_013152945.1 Deltaproteobacteria bacterium
CCAAGATCACTTCCACGGCAAACACCATTCCTGCGACCGGCGCATTGAATATGCCGGCAATTGCTCCTGCCGCGCCGCATCCAACTGCTGTAATACGAACCCTGTCAGGTGCCCAAAAGGTGTTCGCCAGGTTGGATCCAAGTGAAGCGCCGCTCAACACCACCGGGGCCTCGGGCCCGGCAGATCCTCCACTCGCAATGGTAAGGAAAGAACCTATCAACCTGGAAATGCTCGACCTGAAACGAATCCTGCCTCCCTTTCTCGTGACAGCGGCAATGACCTCCGGTACTCCGTGGCCCGTTGAATCACTGATTGCATACTTCAGGAAAACCATGGCAAGAACCGCTCCAACAGCAGGTAGCACCACTGTCAGAAGCTTTCCGTAAAAGCCGTTAGTGATCTCGATTCCCCGTGCCTCTTCCAAGGCCCAGCGCAGGGACACCGCAGCCAGCCCCGACAGGACCCCGGTGATCATGCCTATACCTACGAACTGGCCCCGCCTGCCGAGACGCGTAAACAATCTTGCCGCGAAAGGAATCCCGGGCGTGTAATCATCACCAGGTTTCAAATTGCCAACCTCGATTCCACAAAATTCGCATACATCACGATAACCTTTCCGTAACGCCCGGATCGATTACCCGAAAACCAGCTCTTCCCGAACAGCCTCCAGCAGGTCGTCCAGTTCCTTTACCTTACGTACGCGCGAAATGAAGTTATCAGACTTGACCAGCCTGGCCGTCATGGTCAGGAGTTGGAGGTGCTCCTTCGAGTCCTTGCTCAACAACAGGAAAATACACCACTGGTTATTAGCGGGAGAGATATTTCCTTGGGCTTTAACATCTCCACCTTCATAAGTAAGACAGGGTTCATCGAGAATCGCAGTGACTATGACAGACTCGCTGATTAAGCCTTCGAGCGGCCTTCTTGGATGGGGCATTGCAATACCCGGGGCTACTACCGTGGGGGCCAAGGCCTCTCTTTCCAGCAACTTTTCGACAAGCATATCCTTGTCCATAACAGGCAGGGCCGGGGCCCTTTCCACTATTTGGAAAAGCCCTTTCTTTGTTTCGGCCGAGATACCGGACACCAAACCGCCTCTTTGAAAGACTCCCACGAAATCTATCGAGGCTGCACTCTTTTGTTTTTCCTCACCTGCCATGGTAAGCCCCAGGGCCTTGACGATGGGCTCGAGATCCCTTGAAGGAAACAGCATTCTACCTTCCTTGTAGCGGGTGGCCACCTTTCCCTGGCGAGACCAGCGTAATAGGGTATTCACCGGCACCTTGAGCAGAGCTGCAGCCTGGTCCAGGTTCAAAAGCCGGGGTAATGAATCTGTCCGTTCACCTTCCAGAAAACCCATATTCAAACCCCTGCCAGGTCCGAACAACGGGCCCGGAAAAAAGATATTCGAATATATAACCGGCGATTCGAACTGGCAAGAGCTGAAACGTTAATGCGAATCGAAAAAATCATTGGCAAGTGGCACAGCCGGCCTATATGTAGTATAGGTTATGGCGTTCGTATACACTTTCGCCGGACAACGGCGCTGAACCGGCGCCGGCCGGCGCACCAAGGGAGGATTAAAGTATTGTTCTGGATCTTCGCAGGGTTGATAATCGTAATCGGCGCGGCAGCCTTGTACCTCTGGATGGGCGGCAGAAACGAGAAAGCCGGGCCGACCATGTACCCTGGCATGGCATCTCTCAAGATTCACGACAAGGTAAGTTACCTTGGCGAGGTCTATGATGTACAGGCAATACTCGTCCTCAACGAAGGAGGCTGTCGCTGGCGGGAACTACTGCTCGTCTCGGATGAACGCAAGTTGTGGCTCAGAATCGAATCAGCCGGGCCATTGAGGCTCACCCTGCTGAACATGGCTGAAAAGGCACTGGTCGAGGGTTCACCTCCGGCCAATATTGTGCAACAGGATATCACCTATCGCCTGGAGGAACAGGGAACCGCGTACCTGACCAGGTACGGTGAAATAGATGGAGTACAAAGCGGTGACCGGCTCGACTACTTTCACTACCTGGCCGGGAAAGGCAACAGGTTGTCCATAGAAAGGATTGAAAACGGCCCATACTTCTGGCGTTTCGGAAGAGAGATAACCATGGAAGATATCGATACCGAGAGGGACCAGGGAGAGTGATAATCAATTGAATCACACAAAATTACGATTCTTGCTGACAGGAGGCGGCACAGGCGGCCACGTCACTCCCGCCCTTGCAATTGCCGATGAACTCCGCGCAAGGCATCAGGACGCAGGGTTCCTCTATGTGGGAATGAAGGGCAAGGCTGAAGAAGAGCTTGTGGAAAATGCAGGCTACAAGTTGACCTTTGTCAGATCCAAGGGCTATCCGGGCGCATCCAATCCATTTTCTTTGATCGTATTTCTGTTCTCGCTCGGTCTGGGAATACTCAAGGCCGCCTGTATCCTCTTCAGGTTCAGGCCAACCGTAATAATCGCTACAGGTGGATACGTTGCCGCGCCAATCGTCCTGGCAGCCGGCTTCCTGCGCTCCCTGGGCCTCCTAAGGTCTACAATTTTCATACATGAACAAAACGTGGTACCCGGCAAACTAAACCTGCTTGCAGCTCGATTTGCAGACAGGGTTGGTGTATCCTTTCCGGAGAGTCTCGATTTCATAGATCCGGCAAAATCCGTGTACGTCGGGTACCCGGTCAGAAAACTTGCAATGGGCAAAGACAGGGCCGCGGCCAGGAAGAAACTTGGTATTCCGGGCGGCGCAAAAGTTGTCCTGGCCTTTGGTGGAAGCCAGGGAGCCAGGACCATCAATCGCGCGGTGGTCGATGCTCTGCCATACCTGCTTCAAAGGAACGACATTTTTATAATCCACGGCACAGGCAAGTCGCTTTCAGGTTCAAGTTACAACGGGGCAAACGATGTTCAACAAAAGCTGGAAAACTTGGGCGACTTTCCCGCCAAAGAAAAAATGGCGGGCCGTTATATTCGAAAAGAGTTCTTTCACAATATAGGCGACTACTATGCTGCCTGCGACCTTGTAATATGCCGGGCCGGCGCAGGGACTCTCACGGAAATAAGCGCTTGCGGCCTTCCGGCAATAATCATCCCAAAGGCCAATCTGCCCGGCGATCACCAGGTGGCCAATGCCAGGACACTCGAAATGCGTGGCGCCGCAAAGGTGCTCTATGAAGGCTTGGACATTACGAAAGAGGGTATGGTCGAATCCGTGCAGGGAAAAGATCTCGCAACTCTCGTCATGGATCTCCTGGATTCGCCGAGGGACCTCGATAACATGGCACTGTCGGCCCGGGGCAACTTTGATGATGAAACCCGGGAAAGAATCGCCCGCGTGGTGGAAAACATGGCAGGCATAGGTCCGAAGCCGGATGTGCCCAAAATTCCGTCCAAGCAAGGGGACCGGGTGTTGGGCCTGTCTTCAGACAGCCTTGAAAAGCTCCTTAAGAGTATTTCAACAGGCTCGAAAAAGCCGTTGAGTCCCGGAGAAAAGAGGTTGGTTGAATACAAGATCGACAGCTACCTTGCATCATCGAGCTATGTCGAACGCGCCAGGGGCTGCAGAATGGCGGGTTGGGCAGGGTATGAAAAACGCCTGCCGATGCTCGTACACATTACAAGCAAAGGAGGAAAACAAAACACCTTTGTAGAACCTCCGATAGTGAGACGGGATGCCTTCACCGGTATCGGTCTCATGGGAAAAATGAAAGGGGACATAGTGCCCGCCCTCTCCAATGGTCTCCTGGACCCGTACTACGAGGCCAGAGCTGCTGCAGCATGGGCTGCTCGAATACTTGCGCGGAAACATGGCCGGGAAAATTTCGAGAACCTGGTCCAGCCCTTGTTGAACCTTTTAAACGACAGGTCCTTCGAGGTGAAAGCAAACGCAATCCCGGCCTTGAGCGAAATTTCCATGGATCCAAAAATATATATCGCCTTTAGCAGGCTATATTTCGATCCTGTCTGGAAAATCAGGCAGGCTGTCTTCGATGCCTTTTCCAGGCTGGTCCAAAGAGGAATCCTTGAACCCGG
>JAADFL010000158.1 GCA_013152945.1 Deltaproteobacteria bacterium
CTCGAATCTCAAATCTGTATGTAGATTTTTATTTTGATTGAGCATGGTGCGAGTGACCAATGTTTGTATGTTAATGGATTTTTTGTTGATGCGAAACTTTATGAAATAACAGCATTTTTTTGATGCCCTGAAAATCGGGGAGGCTGGGGCTGAAGATGCAAGGTCAACCACCGAAGGCAGGAAGGATGACCTCTATTTCGTCTCCATCAACCAAGACTGCTTGCGCCAGGTCTTGCTTCCTGACAAGTGTTTTATTCAGTTCCACAAGTCCTGCCTCATAAGGTTCGTCTTGACTGCGAAGAAGATCGATAAGCCTTGTCCGGTTAGGGACGGTAAGTATCTCGCCATTTAACATCACCTTTGCCACCAGGGCCTCCCAGTCACCTGAATTCCATATCCATATCAACACATTGTTTTATTGTACCACTTTCTATAATAGCAGACCAAGCCGAATGAGGAAACAGCATCCTATTCGACCAACTTGGGTACCAAGGTCTTTTCGCCCTTTATGGCCCTGAGCACCTCTTCCGCCGTAACAGGAACTTTTTCGAACCTCACTCCTATGGCATCGTACAAGGCATTTAATATTGCCGGGATGGTGGGCATTATAGCTCCCTCGCCGACCTCCTTGGCGCCGAACGGTCCGTTGGGTTCGTTCGTCTCCACTACAACCGTGTTGACACAGGGCATGTCCATTGATGTAGGAATCTTGTAATCCGCAAGGTTTGCATTCAACACGCGGCCCTTTTCATCGAACTTGACGGCTTCCAGCAATGCCTCGCCCAGGCCCATGCTAAGCGACCCCTGCATCTGTCCTTCCACTGACGTCTTGTTGATTGCCCTTCCACAATCGTGTGCATCGGTCATTCGGTCCACCGATACCCGGCCGGTTTCCATGTCGACCGAAACCTCCACCACCTGAGCGGAACAGCCATAGGCAGGGGACGTCCCCACTGTGGCGCCCTTGTACTTGCCGCCTAAAGGAGGCGGCTTGTACTTGCCTGTTCCGACAATGGTTCCCTTTTCGAGAAACGCCAACCTTGAAGCCTCCCTGAAGGTGAGTGGCCCGTCTTTCGGATTGTCGCTCCATCCCCTGTGTTCCTTGGTATATTTCGTTCTCAAGCCGGCAATATCCAGGTCCCTGCCTTCACGATGCAATATTAATCCGTCTTCTATGGTAAGATCATCGGCCGGGATTCCAAGGATATTTCCAACAACATCAAGGACTTGGGCTCTTACCGATTCAGCCGCCTCCTTGACCGCGTGGCCGCTCATCAATGTCTGTCGTGATGAGTACGCGCCAAGATCCACACCGTAATCAGTATCACCGGACAACACCCGTACAGCATCGAGAGGGATACCCAGGGCTTCGGCTGCAATCATTGCCAGGGCCGTGTCAGAGCCCTGTCCTATCTCTGCCGAAGCCGTCTCAAGCAAGACCGTGCCTCCATCCTCCTGTAACTTGATCTGTGCTGTGGAATGGAATGTGTCGGAACGGTATATGGGGTAACCGGCACCGCTCACGAAAAATCCGCAAGACATGCCGATTCCCTTACCCTTCGACAAATTGCCCCTCTTCTCTTTCCAATTCGATCCGTCCCGGACAGCCTCGATGCATTCTTTCATGCCAAGAGACGACATGTTGAAGTCGTTGCAGGTAACATCCCCTGCCTCCATCATGTTCTTGAGCCTCAATTCCATCGGATCCATGTCCAGTTCTTCCGCCAATTCATCCATGAGTCTTTCGAACAAGGCCCTGGCCACTACACCCCCATGCCCTCTCTGGGCCCCGGATGCAGGCTTGTTGGTAACAGCCCGTATTCCATGGTACCTCATGTTGGGAAGCTTGTACGGACCACCAAGCAATGAACCGGCATAATAGACCGTGGCGATTCCAAAACTGGAATAGGCTCCGCCGTCAAGCAAGGCATGGTGATCCAGGTATAACAACCGGCCCTCCTTGTCCGTGCCGATCTCCATTTGGTGCACGAACTTGTGGCGGCCCCTGGAGTGCAGGAAAACCTGTTCCCTTGAAAATGTCATCTTGACCGGCTTACCTGTCTTCATGGAAAGGAAACAGGCAGCAAGTTCCAGGGTGGATGTTCCGGCCTTTGGGCCGAAGCCTCCACCCACGTAAGGTTTCACAACCCTTACCTTGCCTATGGACAGGCCGAGCACCATGGCAACTATTCTTTGCACATAATGTACTGATTGAGTCGAGGAATAGAGCGTGAGATTGCCGTGAAGATCGTAGTTTGCAACAACCGCCTGCGGCTCCAGGAAAGCGCCCTCGGTCATTTCGTTCTCCATTACGCCGTTTTTTACGACCTGAGCCGCCGCCTTGGCCGCTTCCACGTCACCGAATTCCTGGCTCACCTCGGCACTTACATTGCCGGGATATTTTTCGTGTATCTGCACGGCACCTTGTTCCAGGGCCTTGCGCGCATCCAATATCACGGGCAATTCTTCGTAATCGATTTCTACGAGTTCGGCTGCTTTCAACGCTGTTTCCCTGTCAACTGCTGCGACAGCAGCGATTTCATCCCCAAAGTAGAGCACTTTATCCCGGACGAACATTTTTTCATCGTACCTGGCCGGGCTGACGCCGAACCACACGTCAGGCGCATCATCTGCAGTGACCACCGCCTCGACGCCCGGCAGTGCCCCGGCCTTTGTAACATCGATTTTATTTATCCTGGCATGACCAACCGGACTCTGGACCAATGCGCCGTACAACATGCCCGGTAATTTTATATCGTCCGTGTACACGGCTTGACCCGTTACCTTTGCAGCGGCATCCAACCTGGGAGGCCTCGTGGAAAGCACCCTGAATCGATTTTCCATTGTTATGCCCTCCTCTTGTCCGCAGTGTTCCCGGTCTTACCCGTGCCCATCTTTTCGGCAGCGTCAAGAACAGCCTCCACTATTTTCTGGTATCCCGTGCAACGGCAAAGGTTGCCGGAAAGGGCTTGTCTCACCTCTTCTTCCGTAGGCTTTGGATTGCTTTGGAGCAGGCTGACGGCGGAAATGACCATTCCGGGCGTACAGAAACCGCACTGTATCGCGCCCAAGTCCACGAAGGATTGCTGGACAGGATGAAGTCGGTCGTGATCCGCCGCCACGCCCTCGATGGTAGTGACTTCCCTCCCATTTGCCTGTAAAGCCAGAACCAGGCACGAATTTACAGGCTGGCCGTCAAGAAGGACCGTACATGCGCCGCAATCGCCTTCTCCGCATCCATGCTTGGTTCCAGTCAGTCCCAGGTCTTCCCTAAGTACATCCAGCAATGTTTCGGTCGGTTCAACTGCGATTTGGCGTTGAACCCTGTTTACGGTCAGTTCCAGCAATTTTTTCAAAATTCGCCTCCCCGGGCTCTTTCAAAAGCAGAACGTAGTGCGCGCATAGTCAAACTCTGTACGAGCCATTTTCTGAATTGGGAAGTTCCTCTGAAATCGTCTATGGGCTTGCTATCTTCGATTGCAGCAATGGCGGCCTTCTTGAAAGTCTCCGGGCCGGGTGATTTTCCAATAAGCTGTGAGACCGCCTTTGGCGCAGTCAGGGGAACAGGTCCTACAGCACCGAGGCACAACGACGCATCCTTGATTTTGCCGTCCAAAGATTCGAGCGTGATCCTGGCAGTCACCGATGTTACGGTGATCTCCGCCGATTTCCTGTTGGTCATTGTAACAAAGGCTGTTCCGGTATTCGGCGGTAACCGGGGGAACCTTATGGCCCGCAACAGGTCGCTCGACCTCATCACGGTCTTGCCCGGCCCGAGGAAAAACTTATGGCTGGGAACCGTCTTGCTCCTATCCTTGCCTATCAGTTCCATTATTCCACCCGCAACTATTGCGGGCGGCGCCGTGTCCGCAGCCGGCCTGGCATTGCAAAGGTTGCCCCCAAAGGTCGCCCTGTTCCTAACCTGAGGTGTTCCCATCCTGGATGCAGCTTCCTTGAGCGCAGCCAGCCTTGTTTTAACTTCGCTGCTTTTTGCTATTGCGCTCATTGTTGTCAATGGGCCAATTATCATTTCACCCGCTTCCACCCTGATGCCTTGAAGCTCGCCGATTCTGGCAAGTGAAACAACCAGCGTTGGTTTCTTCTTACCAAGGTCGATGTCTCTAATCAGGTCCGTTCCTCCGGCAATGGGAATTGCACCATCATTTTCGAACAAGGCATCCAATGCCTCGTCCAGGGTTTCGGGTTCCAGGAAATCGAAGTTGGCTGCCAGCATTTCAATATCTCCTTGTTCCGATGCACGATGAGAGCATATATCTTTTTCAGGTGTCAAGGCGTGATATCGGAGCGCTTCGGGCTGGCAATTTTAAAATCAGAGGGCCAAATTGACGCCGATTAGGATCCTTTTCGATATTTCCGGCCGAGAGTTCGTCCGGTGTAACTGGACCGTTTTTTCTCTAGCCTTGCAGCAAGCATGAAAAAAGCCGCAACAAGCAAAGTCCAAGATACCTGACCCTGACCGGACACGCTGCAACCGGAATCCCTATTTGAGCCGGTCTTGCCTGTGTCGGTGTTGCTGTCCGTATCCAGATCCGTGTCACTGTCCGTATCAGCATCGGTATCTGCGTCTCCCGCAGGATAGCCGCCTACGGGCATGTGAGTCCGTGCATTGGGTGAAAGGTGCACATCCCCGGGGACGGTTCGCTCCATGAACCTGCCGATCCAGTAAGTTGCGAGCAGGTCACCGCCAGGGTTGAGCAGGCGGCCGTTTCCGCCCCCGTTCACCACGAATGGATGGGACCTGGAGTCGAAATTACTCGGCGGCCTGATGCGTGGATCCAGTGCCTCGCTTGCAAACCACTCTCCGTTTGCATTTTTGCCTATGAGATCAAGCTCTGTCTTCCCGTCCACTGCAATACAGTGCCTGGCTGCGATCTCTTGTTCGTCGCAGTTGATCCTCTTGTCGTTCCAGTAAGGTCCAAGCGAAAAGCCTTCCAGTAGATGGGCGGTGGCATCTATCAATTCTTGGGTCGTACCCTTGTCGGTAGAGGTCATGTACAGCATGTTCCACAAGGGTTGCTTTGCCTTGCCGGCCGTGAAGACCTCGCCTTTCTTGTTCCACCAGCCCTTTTCGAGGTATTGCCGCAGCACATTGCTCACCTCGGGGTCCTTTTCCACGAATAGTGATATCCACAGGGCCACGCCGACCATGTCCGGGTCGTCGATGTTCGTTTTCATTCCCATGTACACGTAATCGATGACATTTCTGTCATTGAGAACCTTGTCTAGAAATCCACGGTCGTGCAGGAGATCCTTGTACAGGTACTCTTCTATCACCGGGTCGCCTGTAACATGAAAGAGTGCTTCAAATACGCCAATCGTGAGCAGCAGGTTGAACCTGTTGAAGCTGGTCTCCATGTACCAGGACTCGAGCGACGCCGGGTTTAGATCGTGATACTTGGTGGGCCTGCCGTCTGCATCCATTATGATCAGGTCATACATGCCCGGTTTTCCACTGAGCTGGCCCGACTCGATCCACTTACCAATGTCACGCTTGGTCATCAGGGATGCCGCCACTTCCTCTGCGTCCTGAACAAGCTCGCTCACCAGGGACCGGCTTATATCCGGGTCGTCCTTCATTGCCTCGTACAGCACGACCATTGCGAACATCTGGCCTATGAGCTGGTCCTTTGAACAACTGTCGATCCATTCCCACCCGCCTTCGGGCAATGCGCCATTCGAGTTGTCGGCCCGCAGCACTCCGTTGTTCTTGGGCTCGGGCAAGGGGTTGCCATTCTTGTCGAACAGGGGCACCACATCTTCCTGGTTCATGGGAATTTCAGGGGCGCCCGGTTCGTCGCTGTTGAGCTTTCTGATGCCCCGGGCAACCACACCGTGGCCGCCGGTCACCACGTAGAAAACGTGGCAGGCCTTGGCCGCCCTTATGAGTCTTTCCCTGGCCTTTTTGATAACTTTCTCTGGAGCGCCGTCCCTTTTCAGTACCATGTACTCGAAGGCAGTACCAGCCATGGCAACACCACCAAAGAAACCCAGGTCTCCGAATTCACCGTACATGGATATCAAGTCGTACGGATGCACACCTGTGACTGCCTCAAAGTCTTCCGATTCTTCCTGGGCCAAGAACTCTTCTATTTTCTTGCGGGCTTCCATGTCCTTGACGTGGACGTCCAGGGACCAGCCGAACGGCCGGGCGTTCAAGGTATAAAACTGCCGGCTGTGGCGGGCCATATCAGCGTCAAGGCCGGGATACTTGCCCCTTGGAAAAATAGGCTCTGCACGAGCCTCGACACCTGCAGTGAATGTATAGATCAATAGTAACAAACCGACTTTGCCGCGCATGCCGTCAACCCCTTTACGATCGTTGAAGCCTTGTCTCCTTGTACATTAGAGTTACTTTGTTGGCAAATTCCCCTGGCCGGGAGAACGTGTCCCCTTATTGTTCGAGGCCCATGGATCGAGCAAAAAATTATAATCCTGCAACTGTCAGGTTGACCGATGGCGCCTGAATGCAAACAGAGCGATAATTACGGGAGAAGAAAGGAACCGGGACAGGCGAATCACACGGAGGGACCTGGTGAAAGCAGGAATAAAGGCTTTAATCAACTGGTACACAAAGAAGAGGCCCCTGTCCGACGATGACGGCCAGGCCGCAGTCGAATCCGCACTCGTTTTACCGCTCATGACATTTCTGGTGCTTGGCACCATACAGATGACCATGATGCAACAGGCCAGGATAATGAACGAGTACGCGGCATTCCAGGCATGCCGGGCCGGTATAGTGTGGAACGCGGACCGGGACAAGATGCGAAAGGCGGCTACGGTCGCCTTGCTGCCGACCCTGGCCAATACGAGTGATGCCGTCCACCTTGCAAAAACATGGGCCATGTTCGAGGCTGCAGGCACGCTTGGAGATGCGCTTTCCAAGCTGCTTGGCTTTCTGCCCGGCGGCATTTCTAATGCTGTAAAAATAGTTGATGTAGACATCATGCACCCGACCAAGCAGGAGTTCGACAGCGCTGGGCCCCTTCCCGGCGGCAAGGAACTGGACTTCGACAAAGTAGACGACGACAAGGCAAGAGACGCAAACAGGCTGCAGATAAGGGTTACTTACCTTTACTGGATGAAGATACCGTTCGCCAACTGGATAATTCACGATGCATGGATGGCCACTAGGGCGGGTATACGATACTCCGGGCCTGTGGATAAACCCATGAGCAGGCCGGATCCGAACCATTGGTACAATCCTTCAGGAGGCAGGAACAGGAATGCTACATATGCTGCGGCCCTTGCAAAAGAGGCCATGAGCAAGGACTGGGAGAGATTGGCAAGGATGACCGCAATAGCATTGCTGGCCACAAAGGCAGGCGTTTACCTGATTCCTTTGGAAAGCACTTATTCCATGAGGATGCAATCAAACGTTTACAGGGATAACTTGCAGTACTGAAGAAAAAAGGGAGTTGGATTGTTACTCGGATTGCATGAACCATCGGGCACAGGGAAGACCCGGATGCCATGAATAAGGCGGCAAGACTCAAGAGGAGCCTGCGAAAACGCAACAAGGGCCAGGCCATGGTGCTTGCTGCGGTAAGCATGCTGATCCTGGCTCTCGGCATACTCGTGACGGTGAACCTTGGCCATGCTGTTCACCAGAGGATCAGGCTGCAGAATGCCGCAGATGCGGGTGCGTACTCGCTTGCAGCAATGGAGGCAAGGACTTTCAATTACTTTGCCTTCACTAACAGGGCACAGGTGGTGAACTACAATGCCATGATGACATTGAACGCATACATCGCACTGCTGACAAGGGCGGAATCGATGTTCGGTGTTGCGTCCGACAACATGTACTACATACACACTTATTTATGTTGGTTGTGCAGGGTCGGATGCAAGCCTCCCATAACTACGTTCGGTTGCTGGGCCTGCCCGTTGAAGAGTGTCGTTGCCGGACTGGGAAATGCTGCCAGGGCTGTTGCAAACGGGTTTGGAGCCATGTTGAACGTGGCGGATCCCGCCCTGGCCATGCTTGTCTCTTTGTCCTCCATGGCAAACTATGTGGGTACGTTCACTTCCCAGTACGTCATGGGATCGGCGGTCTTGAGCCACATAGCAGACTCCATGAAGAGCATAACGAGCAAGGACAGCGAGGAAGTGGATTTCAATGCGTTCCAGATGCTGGTCGGTGCATATAACTACAACGAATACAAAAAGGCCTTTGACCCGGCAGTGGGCTCCCCTCCGGCCTGGCCGAGAGGCTGGACCCCGCCGGCAAGCGATTCGAATGTGAAAAAAGCAAAGAGGGTCATGGCGGAAATTGTCAATGCCACGCGGTATCCTGCAAACCACCTGACATGGCAGACCATTCCGGGTTTCGCCTTCTCTGCTTCATGGATAGGCGGCCAGACAAAGCTTATAGACGAGGCAAAGTTCAATCCGTCCACGGACTTGAGAGGAAAGTACATCGGCCCCGGCCCGGGCTGGGGGGTAAGGGACACCAGGACAAAGGCCCAGGATGAATCCAAGCTGAGTCCCGGAGATACGCTGGCAAGCGACTCGTGGTACAGGTTTTCCCTCCCTGCGCCGGGCGGTTTCAATGCAGGAACCATGTATTCCCTGTACGTGGTTGCGAGTCACGATAAGAACAAGAGGAGACATCTTAGGTGGAAGGCACACACGTTCAACCAGGCAGCTTGTAACTATACCTACGGCATGATACAGGTCGGTCATTTCGGGCTTGCAAAAGACCCGCATCCAAAGGCAGGTTCGAATGACGATATAGATACGCGCCATGCATTCCAGGGCATAACGCCCTTCATGAAGTTCGCTGCACTGGCCGATGCAAAGCAGGACTTTCACCAGCCGAGTGCGTACGTGATGCTGAACAAGAAGCCGGAAAAGCTGAAGAGGATCTTTACAAAGAAATTTAACTACAGGACAGGCGCAGGCTCTTCAACCAAGGTGGACATGAACATAGGAAGGAAAGGACTCATGGGTACGGGCGCTTTCAAGGGCTTGACGTCCCTGTCCAGGGCCATGGCGTACTACCACAGGCCGGGTGACTGGCAGGAACAGCCCAATTTTTTCAACCCGTTCTGGCGGGCAAAGCTGGCGCCGCTAGCAACAGACAAGGAACTGGCCGGGCTCTTGGGCTCGGTTCCGGGCCTGGGAAACCTGCTGAAAGACAACCTATTGCTCCATTGACGGGAAACGGCATGAAAGTGACGAGAGAAAGAAAATGAAAAGGCGGCAGGAAAAACAAGAACCCGGTATTGGGCGAATTTTCCCGCCACGGCTCTGTACCGCCGTGTATACAGGAATTGTTCGCGTATCCAGGCGGTTTTCCTGCAGGGACCATGGTCGATCGAAGGTGCGTGCTCCTTTGGTCCGGGGCAGCGCTGTGACAGAAATGGCCCTTCTCTCGATCGTGCTGGTTCCTGCATTGCTTTATGCAGTGTACTTTTTCGATATCATACACGTGATGCTCAAGGTCCAGGAAGCGGCCAGATATGCTGTATGGGAGTTCACGGGGTATAATCTGCACGATTACAATTCCAGCAAGGGCAAAGGTCACAAGGCAAAGTTCGACTCGGCCAAGTCTGCAATAGAGCAGGATGTAAAAGATAGGTTCGCAAACCTGGTCTCAACAGACAAGGAGGCAAAAAGCAAGTCCAAGAAGCTGGCCATAGACTGGAATCTAAGCAAGGTGGACATTTCGTCTTCAAAGATTCCGGTGGTTTCCAAGAACCTGGCCGACGTGTTTCAAAACAACGGCGGAGGTGCTGGCTTTGGTCAGGTGCTGGACAGATTCAACATGGGAATGAACAAAATTCTTCAGGACCAGATGAACTTCAATTCCGGGGGCCAGGTTACAGCCAAGATTACTATTCAGGCCAGGGCTACGATTTTTCCGCAGAGGTACTTGAGCAGGCAGTGGGGCCTTGCTGATTCTATGCTTCCGAGGAAACTTGCAAGGCTGGATTTCACAGAGGATGTTACGCTTGTGGCGGATTCGTGGAAGCTCTTCGATGGTTCCAACTATGTGACGGCAGGCAAGGGTAAAGATGATCAGAGCAACAAGACGTACTTCAACCAGCTTAAAAACGTGGCCTTTTTCGGACTCGAGGCAGGTCTGACAAACCAGATGCAGCAGGCCTTGGCCGTGATGGATACCAACCATATACCAAACCCGTGGACCGTGGTGCTTCGTTCCAGGGCCTACAAGGGAGGAGACCACAATTCAGGCAGGTTCAAATTCAAATCAGGGTACTATTCCGGCGACATAGACGGAGGTATAGACACATACAACACGAGTCCCATGGAAGACGGCCCGGGCCAGAGCGAGTACATGAAGACATTCGACAAGCGGGGTGATTATTACATGGGATGCAAGAGCGCAGGAGAAAAGGAATGCTCCTTTTAAGAGAAAGGCCCAGCAGAATAACGGGTGCCGGGTTTTATTTCGTTGCCTTGCTTTCCGCATTCGTATTATTTTTAGCAAGCATTGCACAGGCCAAAGACGCGGAAGATACACCCGGGTTCGCCTACCCGGGAGCAATGGAACGGCCCCTTGCGGATGACATGCGGCTGAACGGCCTGCCGGTTCTGGAAACGTATTTTTTCACGAGCGATGAAATAGACCATGTTGCCGACTACTACTTTGAAGCCATGACCAGGTCGGGATTGATGGTGGCTGAATCCGGTTCCAAAGGCAGGAGAACATTGATTGGAGTAAGGCCTAACGGAAGTATGGTATTCAGCGTGAACATGTACGATTACGGCGGGAAGGTGGCTGTCTTTCCCTCCAGGATGCCAATGCATCTTCTTGCACGAAAACAAGATGCACGAAACAAGTCGTCCGGTTCAACCCTGGTCCCGATATTTCCGGGTGCCGATGGGGTTTCGAACCTTGAAACGAACGACCGGCAAATGGTCACACAAACAATCGGGTACCAAGACAGGCGAAGTCTAACGGATAATATAAGGTTCTACCTGTCCCAAATGAGAGCCAAGGGCTGGAAAGTGGTTCCACGGGCAAGCCGCGTACAGGGCAATGTCGCTGTAATGTCTTTTGAGAGAACCCGCATGTCCTGCACCATTACAGTGACAAGGGACGAGAAAAAGAGGTTGACCCTGGTGACAGCCGTATTGAACAAAAGATTGGCGGGAGAGTAGCAGGAGAATAATATGAAAGACCTGTATTTCTTGCTGGCATCATTACCGGGCCGGGCTGCTGGAGAAAAAGGCCAGTCCATGGTGGAATATACATTGATTACATTTTTCCTGCTCATTGCCGCGGGCGGCGTGGCCTTTGCCTTCTTGCCCGATATGTTGAGTGCGTACCAGGACTATATCGACAGTTTCTCGTTCGTGCTCAACCTGCCCATCCCCTGAATTATCGAACCTGTTCAATCTGGCATTACGGGGGTAATCGTGATCCCTTGCTCTCGTCCCGCACTCCTGTAGGAGGAGTTTTTGGATTTACCATTTTTTTGGGCATGGGCATTTTTTCGAGCCGGGGCATTGCCAAAGTTTTCACCACCGGGCCGTTAATGGCTGACTTGGCGCCTTTCCCAAAGCCCTTCAAGATCCAGATGCCTATGGCACTGTCGGACTTGACTATTCCCATAACAGGAACCTTTTTCGAGAACCAGTAATGCATGTCCGAGCCGTCCATGAACTTTGTGACTACGTGCCTGGCCTTGAAAGTGCCCGCCGGAACCTTTATGGTCTGGACACCCAGGTTTCTTGTCTTGGACCCGGCTGCTTCCTGACCACATTGGGAAGGGCCGGAAAATCCCGAGTTATTCCTGGTATCGATTTCCATGGCAGGCCCGTTTTTGAAACTAATCAGTGATTTCACAGCTCGCAGCCCCCCCTTCCCGTCATTTACCAAAAGCGTCTTTGTTACAATGCCGCCCATGGGGCCGGTCGTCCTGAACTCGAACCAGGCACCCTTTGCATTGTTTTCCAACCTTTCCTTGGCAACAACGCCCATCCAGATTATAAAAGGGCTTGGTTTTGGGTCGCCGTGCGTCCGGATTTCGTACTCTACCCATGTTCCGAGAGGAATGTCGGTTATGGCTTTCCCGATTCTTACGGGCAGACTCCAAAGACCCGTGGATGGCAGGCACCGGCTCTCACCAGGGACCTTCTTGTCTGACATTTTATTAGGAGTTTCACGCTCTCTCGCATACGTGTTCGGGATTGTTACAGGCAACAAGAGAAACAGCCAGGAAGCAATTATAAAAAATACTAAAGCTCTGGTGGAAGCTGTACCCATATCCTGATGAAAACGGAAAAGAAGATCAAAGTAAATCGGTCAATCCGCCATGTAAAAGTACCGGCCTCGAGATAGCAACCATAGCATGCTTGAAGATGCCACTCGATTACTGTGACCGTGAATGCCTCCCGGCCCGGAAAATCACCAATACCAATATTTTCCGTATTTGACAGTGACCCATGCTCGTGTTATTAAAATTCCTTGAATTATAGGCGGTTCGGCCGTTCTGGCCAAAGGGGTACAGAAGCGTACCTAAAGCCGTCTTGGAATTTTTAGGGCCGGATGGTTGCAGATCCGGGTAATGTGAGGTTTTCCAGTCATGCTCAAGGGTCGCACACCACTAATTCTTGCCGTTGTGCTGGCCGCCATGGCCGGGCTTTTGGCATATGTTTCTCTGGTCAGTTCGGAAAAGGCGGTACGTGCAGGGTGGGAACTTGTGCCGGCTGTGGTGGCGAACGAGGATCTTGATGCCGGGACAGAAATAGACGTTGATAACATTGCTGTACGCAAAGTTCCCGAAGACTTTGTGACCAAATCGGTAATAAGGCCTGAAAATGTGCAGCACATCCTGGGACAAAGGCTTGCAGTAACGATAAAAAGAGGAGATCTCCTTCTCTGGTCGCACTTCCAGGAATCCAGGGAATTTGAAAGATTATCCACGCTGGTACAGCCTAAGTACAGGGCCATATCAATACGGGTCAGTGAAGAATCTTCTGTCAGCCAGTGGATAAGACCGAACGATCACGTAGATATTCTCGGGACCTTCCGGGATCCCCAGAACAACGAGATGATGACTGTCACCCTGTTACAGAACGTAATCGTCCTGGCAACCGGCAAGATTGCGCCCACTACTGCTACAGCAGGACTCATGACCGGTGAAAAGAAATATCCATCGATTACCCTGTTGGTCCTTCCGGAAGAAGCGGAGATTCTCACCCTGGCCCAGGACATGGGTAACATCTATGCCACGTTGAGAAACCCGGACGACATCTCGGTTCAAAGAGAACGCGGTAAGGCTACAATAAAGACACTACTGACCGGCGAGAGATTGAACACTCTCGGAAGAATAAGGCAAAAGGACCAGGTGATAATCATCCGGGGAACCCAGGCCAAGAGGGCCAGAGGGGCCACAGGGGAGTAGAGCGTGCTTTTTCAGACAGCAGCAGTGCTGGTTTTCATATTGGTGGCTGCGTCGGTGTTTTTTGTTGTTGCGGTTGTCCACAACATTCTTGCAAGGGCGTGGGACAAGTACCAGGATAGGTACACGGTCAGGACCCTGGATGATTTCAGTGAACTGGTCCTGGTTCTCGAACCCAGGCAAATTGCAGTTCTTTCCGTATGTGGGGCTGTCCTTGGATTGATGCTTGGAATACTGTTCTTCGGCAAGATTTGGACAGGCATGTTGACTGTAGCAGGTGCTGCCGTACCTCCATTGCTGGTCAGAAGGTACAGAATAAAAAGGCTGGAGAAGTTCAACCGGCAACTGGTGGATGCATTGAACCAAATTGCAAATGCACTCAAGGCCGGCCTGACCCTGCCCCAGGCTGCGGAGGATGTGGCCGCCGAGTCACAGGCCCCGCTCGCTCAAGAGTTCGGAGTAATGGTCAGGGAACTGAAACTTGGAGTTTCATTGGACAATGCCATGGAAAATATGGCCCGGCGGGTGGGAAGCGAGGATCTCGACTTGGTGGTGACCTCGACCACTGTGGCCAGGACCCTGGGGGGAAACATGGCCGAGATGTATGAGACAGTAGCCGGCACGATTAGGGAACGATTCAGGTTGGAGGGAAGGATCAAGGCCGTGACTTCCCAGGGCAAGCTCCAGGGCTGGATCGTGGCATCGCTTCCCTTTGCGCTCTGGCTCGTAATGGATTACATGCGGCCCGATTTGATGGAACCCCTGTTTTCATCCTGGCACGGTTACATCGTCATCGGCCTGATCCTGTTTTTCGAAGGTATCGGTATCATGCTGATCAGAAGGATTGTAAATATAGACGTGTAAGATAGGAGGAAGGCCCCGGTGATCTTCAAGGTGCTATTAGGAATATCCGCCCTCTTGTTCGGCGTGGCGGTTTATTACTTTGTAATATGGGCCTGGACCAAGGTACTGGGAACACTGTCAGGCGGTCCTGAAAAAAGGGATAAGGTCCGTGTCGGAGGCGGGCAAATCGTCCGGAAACTGATCAAGATGACCGGCGGGCTGGTTGCCGGTTTTCTAAAGCAGGATTATGAACAGCGAATAGCCGCCAAGCTGGTAATGGCGGGAGAGCCCGAGGGTGTGGGGCCATTGGACTTTTTCGCAACCCAATTTCTGTCTGCCGTGGCCTTTCTTATCTTTGCACTTATCTTCAGCCTGTTTTTTGCATTCAGACCGGTAAATTTCGTGCTTGTAGTCGTAACATTGACTTTTTTCGGATTTACCTTCCCCCATGTGTGGTTGCGGGACAAGGTGGCGCAAAGGCACCAGGAAATAGCAAGGGCCTTACCATATGCGCTCGACCTGTTGACCTTGTCGGTGGAGGCGGGGATGGATTTTGCGGCTGCTGTGTCAAAGGTGGTCGAAAAGGGACGGGCCAGCGCCCTGGTCGAAGAATTAAGATTGATGCTCAACCATCTTCGCATGGGAAAAACAAGGGAGGAAGCCCTCAAGACGCTGGCCGATCGTGTCAATATGCCCCAGTTACACCAGTTCACGAGTGCCTTGATCCAGGCGGACCGAATGGGAACTTCACTTGGACATATATTACGCATACAATCCAACCAGCTTCGCATGGACAGGACACAACGCGCGGAAAAATTGGCAAACGAGGCTCCGGTTAAGATGCTGTTTCCCTTGATATTTTGTATTTTCCCAACGGTTTTTATAGTACTCTTCGCCCCGATAATCTATCAGTTCGTCGTGGGCGGAGTGTAAGAAACCAAAGGTGGCCGGACAAGTGAGCTACTTGGACACAGGCGAAGGCAGCGCACCCGAATTCTCCTTGACCATTACCGAAGGGGATGGCAAGGGAGAAAAATTCGAGTTCGACCGGGTGGAAATCAGTGTTGGGAGAAATCCGGAAAACGACATGGTTCTCTCCAGCTCCAAGGTATCAAGATGCCATTTCAACATTAGGTATGCAGGGACCAAGTACATAATCAGGGATGAGGGCAGCAGCAACGGCACCCTTGTAAATGGTAAGCCTATCAAGAAGGCCCTTCTGTCCAACGGCGACAAGATCAGGGTCGGGCCTTTCGTTCTGCTTTTCGGTACCGGCCAACAAACACCCGAAGGAGATCTCTACGGTTCCAAGTCCGACACCAACAGGACTCCCACGGGCGCAAGAACTCTTCCTCCCGGAGGTGTCGGCTCGGTGAGAGGAGCCAAGCCCTTGGCCCGCGCAGGTGAAAGGCCTGGAAGAATACCCGGCAGGGTGGCAAAAATAGAGCCGATAAGACGGAGAAGGGTTTCAGGCAGAATACGGGTCGTGGTGGAACGCGCGGGCGTGTTCTTCGGTCCATTAAAGCAGTGGCTGGACAGGCAGGACAAGCTGACCCGCATGTTGTTCTATTCAACGGCCGGTGCGATTGGATTTCTGCTCCTGGTATTATTGGTAATAGTATTCGTTCAATCCATCGGGGAAGAGGAGAATCTTTCGGCCCGGGTGTACGAGGCTCCGCTGTCCGGTCCTCTTGGTTATTGTGACGAGGATCGGTCTCATCCTGACGAATTGAGGATTCGCTTCAAGTACGGTAGTGGACGGGCCACTCTGGAATACTCTGTTTACAATGTCACATCCGGAGGAGAGATTAAAATAAAGGTTAATGGCGTGGATGTTTCCGAGGCGCCTTTGAGCCCGGGTAAATGGACGGAAGGGATCAGGATGGTTATACCGAAAACTCACCTGCTCGAAAATGCGGACAATCTGCTTGTGTTCGACAACACGTTCAATCCTCCGAAACGCAGAGAATGGGCGGTAGGCGATATCAAGGTTACGGAAGAACCTCTGCCTAAGGGCAATATCCGCAAGGCGAGGGAATACATGGAAAGAGCCCGGAAACGGTACCAGAGCAGGAAGATAGGGTTCGAAAACCTGTACAGAGCATGGGAATACTTCAGATTGGCGAGGGACTACATGGAGAACCTCGAAAACAAGCCCGATCTCTATCAGGAAGCCGATACAATGGTGGAAACATGCCGCCGTGAACTCGAAGAAGAATATTCAGGTGGCATGTTTAGGATCCACAGGGCTTTGGAATATGATAACCTGGATGAGGCTCGTCGTGAGGCGGAACGATTGCTCAAATTCTTCCCTGAGCCGGATGATCGCCGACACAGGGAAATCAAGCAGCTCTTGGAGCAGTTGAATGAATAATATCAATCGCGACGGTTATGCTGGAGTAATGCAATGACCAGGAAACCAGGAGACAAGGACGACGACCTGTTTGATACTCTCTTCGGAGAGGAAGATCACAAACAACGGCCGGACGAAAAAGGGGATATCGATCTGGAAGAACTGGACCGCAAGGTCGGTATCAATTCTGATGAGGATGAAAGCGACGGCTTTGGGCCTGAAGATTTAATAGACGACTTGGAAACACAAGACGAGCCTCAAGGTGAAATAGAGGATGAAACAGTCGATGAATTCGAAGAAGTGTCCGACGACGATGTAATGTTTGCCGATGAAGGTGATGTTCAACTTATAGATAGCGACGAGCTGGAAAAGACTGATCCGCAGACCCGCAGGTCAGCGCCAATCAAGGCGGAGAAAATAAAAGAAGAAGATGAGCAAGAAGAGGGACAAGATCAACAGATTAGTGATGAACTTCTTGGTGACGATTTTCTGGATGATGAGATGAAAGCCTTGGCCGAAGGCTCACTGGAAACAAACGACGATATAAGCGGAACAGCAAAAAGTGACATTGCCGATACAGGTGAAGACCTGGAACCTGCCGACGAAGAAGAGATATTTGGGGAGGTGTCTTCAGGTCCCAAGAATTCACCTGTCCGCCCGGGAGGCATGGCGCCTACCATGGAGATGGAATATCCGGAAGGGCGGGATATTCCCGGCTTTGAAGAAAGTCCGGAAGATAAAGCGGCCCAGGAAGATATCAAGGTCGCTGGTTTCGGTATTTCCCATCGGAGAGAGATTGATGAGCAACCGCTATTCGGCGCACCTGATCCGGAAATGGAAGAACAAGAGCCACGGGATGCAAATGATGATTTCCTTTTGGGCCCAAGTAGCCGGCAAGCCAGGCCCGTTGGTAGAAGAAAAGGCGGACTGGTGGATGATATCGTGGGTTACGAAGCATTCAAGGATAAACCGGGAGCCGCGGGTGGAAGAGGTCCCGGCGGTGCGAAATCCTCTTCCGAGTCGGAATTGGCTGACGAGGCCACACAGATAATAGATATTCGTGAAGCAAGAGCCAGGACCGATTTGCCGAGGCTTGTGGTACATACATCTGACCGGGGGGATGTGGAGTACATGGTCGAGGATGGGGGACTGACAATAGGTCGCGGAGTAGACAATGATGTAATCATTTCGGATTTGGCGGCTTCAAGGCAACATGCGATTGTTCAAGTCAGGGACGGTAGTTACTTTCTTGCCGATCTGGGCAGTGGAAACGGCACCCGCGTAAATGGACGGAGGATAGACGAGGTGCCGTTGAAGGGTGGGGAAGAGATAGAGATCGGGACGGTAAGATGTCATTTCGTTATTCCGTCTGCAAAAAACGGACAACCTCATGTTTTCACGCCAAAGAAGAAATCAGGGAGCATGGCAAAGGCGCTGCTGGCATTGTCATTGGTGTTGTTACTTGCCATCGGGATCGGCTTGGTCGTCAAGTTCGGTATGAAGAAAGGATGGTTCGGGAAGAGGGGAAATACAGGAGTGACCGAGCTAGCCAGGAAGAATGATAGCGGTACAGCCAAAAAATTCTTCGACCAGGGTGTGGTGAAATTCAGAGAAAAAGAGTGGAAAGAGGCATTGAACAAGTTCCAGGTCGCTGCTCAATTGGACCCCCGGTTTCCGAACATTGACAAGTACCTGCAACGTTGCAAGGAAGAGGAGGACAATGCTCGCTGGTTCGAGGAAGGCAAAGCCGCTTTCAAAAAAAGAGATCTCCGGAAAGCCAGGGAATTTTTGTCCAAGGTTACATTGGAGAGTGTATATCGTACCGATGCTCAACAATTTCTGGCCAGAACCGAAGATGCCTTGGTGGATCAAATGCTGAAAAAGGCCGAGCAGATTCTCGACGCAAATCCTTCAGAAGCATTGAAGCTTGCAAAGGAAGTCATCGAGATTATGCCGACCAATACGCGGGCCTTCAACATACAGACAAAAGCCGAAGATCGCCTGGACAAGAAGGGAACCAGGGTGGCTGCGGTGGAAAGGCCTTCATCAACGAACAGATCTTGGCATCCAAGACGGCATTACAGGCCCAAAAGCAAGGTGGAAACAAGACCGGTCAAAACCGAGAAAAATACAGAAGAGGAGGCGCCCGGCCAGTCATCGGCTACTGGAGGCATTGCCGATGGTTTACGCCTTTTCGACCAGAAGAAATTTTCAGATGCCATTGCGTTCATGAACAACCTGAGCCGGTCATCCAGGAGAAGGGCAACAAGGCGCAAAGCATCCAAGCTTGTAAAGAAATTGAAGGCATTCAATGCAGCATGGAACAGTGGAACAAATCAATTGAAGAAAAGATCCTTTGGAGGAGCCATAAGGGCATTCGAGAAGGCACTGAGGATTGGGAAAACCATCAAGTCGAGCAGCCCCATAATCGACGAGGTCAAGAAACGACTCGCACCATCCTATGTCCTGTACGGCAATGCTTCCCTCAAGAATACAAAGTATTCCGAAGCATATCAGAGCTTCAAGAAAGCCTTGAAGTACAGGCCTGGATATACGCTGGCAAAAAGAGGTATGCAGCAACTGGCCTCAAAAGCCAAGAAGCTCTACTACGAAGGTTATGTTGCCAAGTACTCGGATCCGGACACGGCAAAGAAAAAATGGCGTATCGTGGTCCAGATAACGCCGCCTGACAACGAGTGGCATCAAAAGGCGGAGAAACGCCTGGAAGAATAATGGCTTTTTGCTTCTTTTGTTTTTTTTAAAGCAGTTCGAGTCATTCGTTTTATTCGGCCGAGCGTCAACAGGAAAGCTCCCGGTTATTTCAGAGTCGTTGCCGATAGTTCCTTTCAGACGAATTTTCAGGCAAAGACCGTGTAATCATGAACAGGTTCGTATGATTATTTGATAAGCCTGACAATAAGATTGGAATGTACTATTGAACGAGCTGTTTACTATGTTCAGTGAGCCTCATGCAGGCGCTTTCCCATTTTTTTGCCTGCTTCTTTTAGCTTTTTCTGTTGCTTTTTCTGGTGTTTCTTCTTTTTGTCGTCTTTTTTCGGCACTACCCTTAGAGTCGGCGGCTGTTTAATCTTCAATTCCGGTTTCTTCCAAGTGTAACAATCATGTGCTGAATCCTTCTTGTAGTTCTCGGGCCAGCCTGGAGGATCGCCTATCCAATAATGACGATTCTGTTTTTTATACATTTTCCTATACATTTTCCTGCCCTTGATCGGATGCTGGCCGCAAAGCCAGTGCAAGGGCCTGCTGAAATGGTAACATTTCTTATCATTGTCAAATTGGTAGAAAGACGGGAACTTCGGTGGTCTCTTGAGCAGCATGTGTTTATCGTTCATTTCGTACAGCTTGTTCCTGTCCAATGGATGCCGGCCACATACCCAGTAAACCTTTCCCCTGAATTTGTATGCCTTGATGTACCTTGTTTTGTACTGTCCTTTTGACGGAACCGGACCATAATCATGAAAGTGAAGGCCCTGTTCGGAACACCATCCATTGCCTTTGGCGGGATGAGGTCCATCGTACAGCACTTTGGTTTTTTTCAATTTCAGTAATTTGGGTTCCTTTGCCTGTGAAGCAGCCGGGTAAACCACTGCACAAAGAAAGAATGCCGATGCGAACATAAGTAGAATGTTTTTTCTCATGCTAACCTCCTTGACGGTTTGGACCCTTTCGCAAGGGTTCCTATTCAATAAATTTAGATCAGCGACTCAATTTGGCCTGGACCAGCCTTACATAATTCAAGGCCAATCGATTCTCGTCGTTGATCTTCAAAACGGTTTGGAATTCTTTGAGGCTGGCCTTTAACTTGTTTTGAGTATAGTAAACGAGGCCCAATCCCAAATGTGACTCTTCGTTACGCGGGTATTCTTTCAAGATGGCCTTGTATAGTTCAACGGCATCATCGAGTTTCCCCTTTTTTCTATGTTCATGGGCCTCTTCTACAAGGGCCGACGGCTTCAAATCGTCGTATGCCTGCCTTGGATTCCTGATAAAGCTCCTGGCTGTCTTCCGGAGCTTACCTCTTACATTTCGCCACGATGCCTTGGCAGCCCTTTGTCTCCCTAAAATAAGATAGGCATTACCCAGTTGGAAAGCTGTTTCATCATCATCGGGTACTTCTCTGATTTGAGCCTCGAAGGCGGTTGCCGCTCTTTTGATAAGAGATTGATTATTTTTCTTCAGGCCCACCTTCATACATGCCATGCCGAGCCAGTAGTTGGATCTCATGAATCCATGAGACGGGAACATCTCGGATATTGCGGAAAATGTCTCGAATGCTTTTTCATAGTCCCTGGTTTCGAACTGTTTTTGACCCTGGGCCAGGAGTTTGATAGCCCGTTTTGCATTCCGAACCTTGGCCCTTATGGAAGCATCAGTGGATTCCATGTAAGAGCCTGATTTGAAATTCTTGTTGCCAATCCTGTACATAACCAGGGAATAATCCCGTCTTGCCTTGATATTGGGAGCATACTGGGAAAAACTTACGAGTCCGACACCTGGGCAAAAGACGTATTCATCTCTCCGGGGATTGCTCTTTCCTCCGGATGCTATCAAAAGGCAGCGGGTCAGCCTCCTCCCCGACCAGTTGATGGTCTTGCTGACAGTGGCGACTCTTAAAGAAGCATTGCCTGAAAAGCCCGGGCCCAGTTCAGTTCCTGGTCTTATCGGTATCTTCAGGATGTATCTTCCGCTTTCCTGTATTTTTAGACCATTAGAAGACAGCTTCCAGGTTTCCTTGTGGCTGTCCTTGTTCGGGGTTTCCGTGTAATAACGAAGCCTTGTTCTTTGTACACTGAAATCCCTGCCCGCGCCGGCCGTAATTTCAATAATGACCTTTTCATAAATATCACCCGGCTTTTTAGGCCTGTGAAAGTATTCCCAGCGGTTGCCCGACTCAAGCGGAAAGAAAAGTTTCAACTGTTTTTCCTCGGGAGTCTCCCTGGGAGCCGCTGGCGGTGGCGGTGGTGGCGGAGCAGTTGGAGGAGGCGGCTTGTAGCTCAAAGGGCTGGTTTCCTGTTGTTGTTGTGGTGGTGAAACAGGGGTCACGACCCTGCCCTTTGGTTCATTTATGTTGGCCGGCTCCGCGTCTCCCCGGGGCAGGCCTGAATAATTATCGGAAATGGCGTTTTGTGGAGGATAAGGTGGTGGTGGCGGTGGCGGCGGAGTGATTGGAGCAGGCTGGTTTACCGACATTCCTCCAGAAGGGTTTTCTCCCCTTAACGTCTTTTTGACTGCGGACATGAGAAACTCGTCAAGGTCTTCTTTGAAACCGGCTGCGCTGAATGTAATTTGCCCGTCATTGTTTATTACGAAAACGCCAGGTGCCGAGTTTACGCCGTATCTCCTTGCAACCTTCTTATTATGATCATGCAAAACAGGTATTCGAATGCCACGAATCGCCCCACGGAGCTTGGACGTCCTGCCCCTGTCCATGAGTATGACCACGGTCCTTAAGCCCTTCTTTTTAAGTCTTGCCATTGCATAGGTGATGAAATCCATATCTTGCTGCCATCCTGGATCGGAAAATGACATGAAGTATAGAACAAGAGCCTTCGTATTCTCCAAGGCGTCTTCTCCGATATACATGGACAAAGAAACCATGGGAGGAATTCCCCTTCCGGGATTCAATGTTTTTAAGAGAAATTCAGGCGCCTCTGTTGCGACGGATACGCTGGATGCCGAACACAAAGACACAGCAATGAATGCTGAAAACAACCATCTTGCAGGTTTCATTTATTACTCCGACCGTAACAACCCGGAATGATGCCCGGGAGGATAATATGTCGATAAGTTGCTCATTGCGGATGGAGAATAAAAAAAACCGGTGTCAGTGTCAATCACGTCTGTTCATTTGGTGAATATGAGGCAGGGTTCGTGTATTACCGCGGTTCCGTAAGAGTCTTTTCCCCAGCTTTCTTTTTGTTGCCAACTGAAGAAAATCAGGTTATAGCTTTTGTGCAATAGGGATGATAATTTTATGGGCGTTAAGGGAAAAACACAGGTAGGGCAACGTGACATATTGGTTGCACATCAACAAACTAGCCGGATAACGGTAGTAGCCGGCGTGATAATAAAGAATGGCCTGGTGCTGGTAGCGAAAAAGGCCGGAGGTGAACTTGCAGGTAAATGGGAGTTTCCCGGTGGCAAGGTGGAGCCGGGAGAAACACTCGAGGAGTCTTTGGCCAGGGAACTCATGGAAGAACTTTCTATTGACGTATCAGTCAAAAGGCGGCTCAATACTACTCTATTCGATTATTCACATGTATCGATCGAGCTGAATACATATTTGTGTGAAATAAAATATGGCGAGCTGCAAGGAAACGGTGACCATATGGAGATTCTATTCGTACCCTGGTCGAGGTTGAAGGAAATGGATCTTGCAGACGCGGACAGGATTGCGGTTGAGAAAATAAACGACTCGCTTGGAGAAGATTTATTATTGAATGTTTTAGGGGTTGTCTGGTAACGATTTGAATAAGTCTGACACGAAGACATTGCCCGATGGTATTATCCCGCTGATGGTCAAGTCGGCCGATCTCATGAAGCGCCGTCTCGAGCCCAGGGAGGCCTTTTTGTTGAGTCGCTTGGATGGCGTATCATCACTCAAGGATATTTGCTTGATGACCGGCATGTCCGCCTCTTCCGTGTCAAAGATACTTTTGAAGCTCAACAGGCTGGCCCTCGTATACTGGGAAGGTTCTCCCCTGCCGTACTCGAGCATGGATCTGGAGGAGGAAAGGGAAGATGTGGAGCCGCCTCCTGATGTACACTCCACAGATGATAGAGACATAGAACTGGATGCCGATACCAGAAACATGATCAATTCCAAGTATTGGGATATCATTGGCCAGGATTTGTACCGCGTGCTCGAGATAAGAAAGAATGCAACAAAGGAAGAAATACGTAGAGCATATAGGAAATTGGCCGCTCTTTATCATCCTGATCATTTTTTCAGGATGAATATAGGCTCTTATCGTCCCAAATTGGAAGAAATATGCAGAAAGCTGAGGGTTGCAAGCGAGTTGCTCGGGGATGATCGTGCAAGAAGGATATATAATGAAAAACTCAAAGAAGCCAGAAAAACCAGTATAATCCGGCCAAACCGGACCAGGCGCAAGAAAGGCGGTATCTCGGCACATCCTGTGGCGAAAAAGGTAAAAAAGGCAAAGCGGCTCTATGAGAGCGCAATCGAGGCCAACAGGTCGGGTAATATCAAGGAAGCATACAATGCGATCAAATTGGCCTTGATGAATGATCCGAAAAAGCCCGAATACAAGGAGTTCGCGGCTATCCTCGAAAAAGAAGTCAACAAGGGAAAGGCCCAATCTTACTATGCCAGGGCAAAAAACGCTTCAATCCAGGGAGACATGGAGCAAAGCTTGGAACTTCTTCGACATGCGGCAAAGCTGGATCCTGATTCCTGGCAGTACAGTTACGAACTGGCCGGGGCAATCGTGGATATGGGCGGCGATTTGGAAGAAGCGGTCAGGAGGGCAAAACGTGCTGTTTTCCTGTCAGGTGGGAACCCGGATTGCAGGTATTTTTTGGCAATGTTATTGGAAAAGACTGGAAGGTCCGGGGACGCGGAGATGGAATACAAGAAACTGGTAAGCAAGAAGCAAAAAGTCCAGGAAGCCAAGGAACGTCTTGCCATAATCGGCAAGGGCCGAAAATAGTTTTTTCTTTTTTTCACAGCCCCCACACACAGCCAGGCTTGGGTGGGGAGGCTTGGAAGCTATGGACATGATTTTCTTCCTCTGCTAATGTTACCTCGCTTTTAACAATGTTTCGTTCAGGTCGTGCCATGGAACTTAAACAAATGGGGACAAATGATTCGACGAGACGATTGTCTGCTCACTTGTTGGAACTCAAACTGCATTTGATGCATTTGAAGAGGTTGGGCCTCTATGGTCTAAAAAAGGGAGGCCTGTCCGGTGTGCGGTCCAGCCTCGGAGAATGTCATAGATGTGAATTGGCGCAGACCAGGAGAAACATCGTGTTCGGTAACGGTAATCCCAGGGCAAGAGTGGTCCTGGTAGGTGAGGCTCCGGGCGCGGAAGAAGACAGGACCGGGATAGCGTTCGTCGGTGCTGCCGGGAAGTTACTTACAAGAATGCTGGCTGCTATCGGTCTGGACAGGGATGATGTCTATATTTGCAATGTCTTGAAATGCAGGCCTCCCAACAACCGTGACCCATTACCGGAAGAGGTCGCGGTATGCAGCCCGTTTCTAAAGGCTCAATTGGAAACGATACACCCCGATCTGGTATTGACGCTTGGTGCCTATGCTGCAAGGACTCTTTTGGGCAGGGAAGGGGCCCTATCCAGGTTGAGGGGCCGCCGACTGCAATACAGCGGCATGAAATTGATTGCAACCTATCATCCGAGCTACCTGCTGAGAAATCCTGGGGCCAAGGCCGAGGCATGGAAAGACCTGAAGCTTGTGGCCGGCGAGTTGGACAGGAGAAAAATGACATGAAACCATCAATCGTCATAGCAGTTCTATCCGCGGTTTTAACAACAGGCCAGTACCAGGCAACCAACAAGGACCAGGATGGGAGCCGAAACGTAATACAGACTTTCGAAGGCCATGAAGGCGTATTGTTGCTCGATGTGGCCGATACCATCAACCCCGGGGTGGCGGAATATATTTCCGACGGCATATCAAAGGCATCAAAAGGAAATATGGCTGCGGTCATTATAAGGTTGGATACACCGGGAGGCCTGCTTGATGCTACGAGAAGCATAGTGCAATCCATCATGGAATCCCCTGTCCCTGTGATAGTCTATGTGGCGCCCGGTGGGGCCAGGGCCGGATCGGCCGGCACATTCATAACACTTGCGGCCAATATTGCCGCAATGGCTCCAGGTGCAAATATCGGGGCGGCCCACCCGGTTGGAGGCGGAGGAGAAGATCCGGAAAAAGGGGGAAAACACATAGCACAAAAAATCGAGAACGATGCAGTTGCATTCATTGAGTCGATTGCCGAGCGCCGCGGAAGGAACAAAGAATGGGCAAAGAAGGCGGTTACACAGTCGGTGTCGGTGCCGACCAATGAGGCTCTGAAGCTCCACATAATCGACCTGACTGCATCAACTCTGGATGAGTTGTTGAAAAAGGCGGACGGTATGATCGTAGAGCTTAACGGGAAAAAGTATCGGCTGGGTCTGGGGTCTCAGGTTATTCACCGTTTTCCAATGAGTTCGGTGCAGAGATTCGTATCCACTTTCTCCCATCCAAACATACTGTATATCCTCATGATGATCGGCGTACTTGGAATACTTGGAGAGATTTACCATCCAGGGGCGATCTTCCCGGGTGTCATCGGCGGTATTTGCTTGATCCTTGCATTTATTGGAATGCAAACGCTTCCAATCAACCTGGGCGGCCTGGCTCTCATCCTGTTGGCAATTGCAATGTTCGTCGGGGAACTATTCGTAACCTCGCATGGGTTACTTGCCATAGGTGGTTCCATAGCCCTGGCCATCGGATCGATTTTACTGATTGACTCCGAGGATCCCGCTTTGAGAATTTCCCGTTCCGCCATATTCGCGGCAAGTGGAACCATGCTCGCATTTTCTTTGTTCATAGTATACAAGGTGTTGAAAACCCATGGCATGAGGTTCGCAACAGGCATACAGGGCCTGGATGGTGAAGAGGGAATAGTAAAGAAATCTTTAGAGCCCGGAGTGGAGGGAACGGTCCTGGTTCACGGGGAGTATTGGCGTGCAAAAGCCGATCGGGAAATCAAGGAAAACGACAAGGTAATCGTGACTGCGGTGCACGGAATGGTCTTGGATGTGACTGCAAAGAAAGCATTATCCAAAGGTGACGACCAGGGAAACGGCAAAGAGGGAAATAATAAAGATTAATAAATCTGGAAAAAGATAACGGGTTGTCCACGGAACAAGGGAGGTTTCAATATGGTACCCATAGTAATCGTTGCCGGGTTCGTTCTTTTTTTCTTTTTCATGGGAGTAAGAGTCCTCAATGAATACGAGCGAGGAGTAATATTCAGGTTGGGCAGAATTTCGGACAGCAAGATGCCAGGATTTCGCTGGATCATTCCCTTCATCGATCGAATGGTAAAGGTTTCGCTTAGAACCGTCGTTATGGATGTGCCCCCGCAAGATGTAATTACCAAGGACAATGTCTCGGTCAAGGTGAATGCTGTTGTATATTTCAGGGTCATGGATGAGCGCAAGGCCATCCTCGAGGTGGAGAATTTTCTTTATGCCACATCACAGCTTTCACAGACCACGTTGAGAAGTGTCCTCGGCGAGTCAGAGCTGGATGAATTGCTCTCTCACAGAGAAAAGATAAACATGAAGCTTGCAGCCATTCTCGATCAACATACAGACCCTTGGGGCATCAAGGTATCCAATGTCGAAGTAAAACACGTGGACCTGCCGCAGGACATGGTCAGGGCCATGGCGCGTCAGGCCGAGGCCGAGCGTGAAAGACGGGCCAAGGTCATTGCTGCACAAGGGGAGTTTCAGGCTGCAGCCAATTTGAATGAAGCATCAGGCGTCCTGTCGCAGAATCCAATGGCATTACAACTTAGATACTTGCAAACCCTGGTGGAAGTTGCTTCCGAAAACAGCTCCACAATCGTGTTTCCCTTGCCGATGGATCTGTTGAAACCATTGCTGACCAAGGATTGATTTCTGGGCGGCATGACTCGAATGTCGTAAAATTGAAACATAAACAACCCGGAAATGCCTTTAATTCGTGTATATGAAGGAGGTCTATACTCGCATATGTATATTTTTCAAGGGTGATATGATTTTATGCTTGACAAAACCCGCTTGTTGTCTCAATATTCTTGACCAACTGGATGCCGAATGGACGGCATCAGTTCGAGACCCCGAGGGGGGTTTTTGGAGGGAGTTAGTATGACGAAGGCAGAGCTTATTGAAAAGGTGCTTTCTGCAAAGGGTATGCCCGAGCTTTCCAAGAAGGCGATGGGCCAGGTGGTAGACCAGGTATTCGACACCATCAGCGTGGCAATCAAGAAGGAAAAGAAGTTCAGCTACCCCGGCTTTGGAACCTTCAAGGTAAGGACCCGTAAGGCCCGCACAGGCCGTAACCCCAAGACCGGAGAAAAAATCCGGATCAAGGCCAGCCGCACCGTGGCTTTCAAGCCGGCGCCGAAGTTGAAAAAACGCGTCTGATTTCAGATCAAGGCTTGATGTAGCAGATGAAAAGCCGGTCCGTTTGGGCCGGCTTTTTTCTCTGAATCTGTTGACGCTCCACCCGGGCGTATGGTCTCATTCAAGACATGGCGATGTATATCAAAGTTGCTTTGGCTGTATTGGTGTGGACATCAACTGCAGGTTCGAAAGACTTGAACCGTGGACCGTTTTTAAAGGTTCTTTATAGAAATAAAACAATTTCAATTTCCATGGAAAGCTATCTCGAACGGGTTGTATCGGCCGAAACCTGGCCCGGTTGGCACATAGAAGCATTAAAGGCCCAGGCTGTAGCATCCAGAAGTTATGCTCTTCGAAAGCTTCTCCACGCAAAGGGCGGTTTTGACTTGAAGGCAACCGTGCAGGATCAGGTGATGTCGAAGAAAGTAAGGCCGGATGCCGTTCAGGCCGTCAGGCTGACAAGAGGTTTGGTATTGACATACAAGGGTGTACCTATAAGGGCCTTGTTCCATTCCACTTGCGGGGGCAAGACAACCTATGCAGAACGTGTTTGGCCCGGAGAGGGCGTTCCTTACCTTCGCCCGGTTGAATGTCATTATTGTGAAATTTCTCCAAGGTTTCTATGGCAATCGCGCGTACCGGTCGGCAAGGCCAGGAAAAAACTCGCAAGATTGGGCCTGTCACCAGGGTCTCCAATTAAAATCGAACCATTGGATCCGGATGAGGCAGGCAGGTGCAGTAAGGTCAGGTTGGGCGGGAAAGATGGGATAATAGTACCTGTCCAGAAGCTTAGGAAGGTCCTTGGATTTGATGTCTTGCGCAGCGCTATATTTTCAGCCAAGGTTAAAGACGGGTACCTGGTCCTGGAAGGAAGGGGTGCAGGCCATGGCGTCGGCATGTGCCAATGGGGTGCGGAAGGCATGGCGCGTAAAGGGAAGAATTTCAGGGAAATCCTGGAACATTACTATCCCGGGACCAGAATCAGGCGTGCCTACTGAAAAAAGAGGAGGAGGGGGAAAGAATGGAAAAAGAAAAGATTCCCAGAGAAGAGCTGGAGACAAGGATAAGAGATCTTGAAAAGAGAGTCGTCGAACTCTATACCTTGTACAACATCAGCAGGAATTTAAGCGTTACCTTGCAGTTGGACGAATTGTTCAAGAGATCCATGGATCTCATAGCCGATTCGCTTAGTCTGGAGCAATTTTTCCTGGTGCTCCTGGAAGAGGACGGCTTGAACTTGTCTGTCCAGGCGTTTCACGGCTTCGCGGCGGAGAAGCTCGCCGGCTTGCGTTTCAAGCTGGACGATGGATTACTTGGAAAAGCCGTGTCCACAGGTGAAACACTGTCATTGAACGAGGGGGAGCGCGATAAAAAAGACCCTTTGACGGAACTGGGTTGCAATGGATCATTGTTGATACTTCCGTTGAAGGTGGAGGACCAACCGGCCATCGGAGCACTTGTTGCCCACAACAAAGATGGCAGTGGATTTTCCGCGAAGGACCGCAGCCTTATAGCCGAAATAGCCGGCCAGGTAGCCAACGCGATACACAAGGCCAGGATTTATCAAAAGGCAAGGGATCTTTCATATCGTGACGAACTGACCGGCTTGTTCAACAGGCGGTACCTTTTTGAAAGACTCGAGGCAGAGGTCGAGAGAGCAAGGAGATACAAGAGAAACCTGTCCTTCATCATTTTCGATGTTGATCATTTCAAGCGTTTCAATGACAACTATGGTCATCTTGTAGGGGACGATGCACTTAGAGCTGTTGCAACTGCCATGGCCGGGGCTTTACGGCGCCATGATGTAATAGCACGATTCGGGGGCGAGGAATTCGTCGTACTCTTACCGGAGACTAAAGGGCCGGCAGCCAGGGCAGTGGCCGAAAAGCTGAGAAAAAGGGTCTCTGGTATTGAATTGCGGGATCCGAAGGGAGAAAAACTACAAGGTCTCACAATTACAGCAGGCGTTTCAGTGTTCCCTGATAATGCGCCGGAAGCCCTTCTCTTGATCGGTGAGGCTGACAGGGCGCTTTATGCAGGAAAGAAAGGCGGCAGAAATCGCGTGACGGCTGCGGACGACCTCGGAGACGAGGCAGGAGAGGATATGCCGATTTGAGTTCAAGGCTCCACGATTATGACTATCACCTGCCGGAAAATTTGATCGCCGCCTATCCTCTCCAGCATCGCGATTCCTCGCGAGTCCTCTTGTTGGACAGGAAATCTGGTGAAATCAGGCATAAACGGTTCAAGGAAATTCCCGACTTGGTCAGGCCCGGTGATGTGGTGGTAGTGAACAATGTACGGGTAATTCCCGCCAGGATAGAAGCCAGGAGGCCCGGAGGCGGCAAGGTTGAAATTCTGCTCGTAGAACGAAGGGAACAAGAAGGAGCCGTGGAGGAACGATGGACTTGCCTGATCAATCCTTCCAGGAGATTGCGCAGTGATCTGAAATTGACATTGCCAGGGGGATTCACGGCTACATACGCCGGGCCGGGAACAGAGAAAGGGACTCATGTTATCGATATTGCAGGCCCGGGCATTTTCATGGACATGTTAATGGAAAAGGGAAGGGTGCCTCTCCCGCCGTATATTATTAGAAGACGCGGATCAAAGGATGAGCCCTTGGATCGCGAGAGATACCAGACAGTATATGCACGTACCGGTCTTGCGGTGGCGGCCCCTACGGCAGGGCTGCATTTCACCAGGAAAATCATGGCGAAGATCGAGGAAAAGGCACTGATCAGGGAAATTACCCTGGATGTCGGTCCCGGTACATTCCTGCCGGTAAGAACCGAGGATATTCGACAGCATGACATGCATTCCGAAAGATACCATATACCAAAGGATACGGCAGAAACGATCACAGAGGCCAAAAACACGGGGAAACGGGTGGTTGCCGTGGGAACCACCGTGGTCAGGACTTTGGAGTCGGCATGGAAAGCCGATAACTCCATCAGGGCCGGGGCGGATCAAACCAGGCTGTTTATCTATCCGGGATATGAATTCCATGTTGTTGATGCCTTGCTGACCAATTTTCATCTTCCGAAATCAACCTTATTGATGCTGGTCTCTGCATTTGCCGGCAGGGAGTCTATCCTTGAAGCATACAAACAAGCCATAAAGCAGGGATACAGGTTCTACAGCTATGGTGATGCCATGTTCATTGCATGATGGAATCCGATTGGCTGGAGAAACGCCGGTGATAACAAATTGCGGATTGACTTGTGGTCCGGCCGGTGATACGCCGAATCAAAGAAAGAAAGCTTCGTAAAAAGTCGGAGCATGCACTATGGATCGTACGATTCCGGTTCCTGACAAAAGCTTGGTGACAGCGCTCCGCCGGAGCCTCGGACAACATCAGGTATCCGTATCTGATACGGACATTACCGCCTATTCCAGGGATCTGTGGCCAAGGGGAATGATATGGGCCATGCACGGCCGTCCTGCTGTTCACAAACCGGTTGTAGTCGTATGGCCCAAAGATTTGGAACAAGTCAGGGCCGTGATGAAGATTGCCTCCAGGCATTCCGTGCCTGTTATTCCGTACGGCGCCGGTTCGGGAGTGTGTGCCGGTACATTGGCGTTGGCACCCTCGATAATGATGGACTTGAAAAAACTCGACAAGGTGAGCTTGGACAAGGATTCGTGGACCGTCCATGCAGGCGCTGGATGTATGGGCCAAGTATTGGAAGATTTTCTCAACCAGGCCGGATGTACTCTCGGCCATTTCCCATCTTCCATTTACTGTTCTTCTGTAGGCGGTTGGTTGGCGACCCGCTCGGCAGGCCAGATGTCGGGCAAGTACGGAAAGATAGAAGACATGGTCCTTGGTTTCGAGGCAGTAACATCCGATGGTGAAGTGATCGATATTCGTGACGAGCAGGAGGCCCCGGGCCTGGTTCAGCTTCTCATTGGAAATGAAGGAATCCTTTGTGCCTTTACAAAGGCCAGGCTTCGGGTCCATCCTTTGCCGGAGAGCAGAATATTCCAGGCCTTTGGCTTCGATGGAATCGAGGCGGGCTTGGAAGCGATAAGGCTCATATACCGGGCCGGATTAAGGCCCAGCGTCACAAGGCTGTACGATGAACTGGATTCGCTCGTGGCTCGCTCGTACGGCATTGGCAGGGGAAAGGAATCGAGGTTCCGTGACGTGAAACTTCCCGGTGTTTTGGCCAGGGCGCTTCCCGACCTGTCCATGAAGGCGGTAAAAGCCGTGCTGGGAAGACCGGTTGTAATAAACAAGGCGATAAGGCTTCTTCCTTCTGATTGCATGTTGATACTGGGAAGTGAAGGGGCAAAGGCATGCTCTGATGAAGAATCACGAAGCATGGCAAGTATTTGCGAATCCCTTGGCGGAAGAAATTTAGGACCCGAACCGGGAGAACACTGGTTCAAGCATAGGTATTCGGTGTCTTACAAACAATCCAAGGTTTTCAGGTCAGGCGCATTTGTCGATACCATGGAGGTGGCCGCACCATGGAACAAAGTGGCTGATGTCTATCACGAGGTCAAGAAGGCGCTGGAACAATCCGCTTTCATAATGGCCCATTTTTCGCATGCATACATGGATGGCTGTTCCATCTACTTTACATTTTCTGCAGCGCCGTGGGGAGGGGCTACTCTCGAAGAAGTTTACAAGCAAGCATGGCGGACGGCCCTTGATGCGGCCAGCAGGGCCGGTGCCACCATCAGCCATCATCACGGAATTGGTTACAGCAAATCAGCCTTTATGAAAGAAGAGGTTAAAGGCGGGCAGGTCCTGTTATCAGCCCTGAAAAGGGAATTGGATAAGAGAGGAATCATGAACCCAGGCAAGTTGGGAATGGATTTTGATTAAGACCGGTACAAGACACGGGCTTTTAGACAAGGATATAGGCGCCCTGGAAGCGCTCCTCGGTCCTGAAAATGTGGAGGCCGGCACAAAAGGAAACTGCGTTTGGGTCAGGCCCGGTTCATCCGCAGAGGTGTCTGCCTTATTCAGGTTTTCCGCAACATACAGGTTGCCGATTAATGTGAAGGCCGGGAAGGGGAAAAAGCCCGTCGCTTCGAGTGCCCTGGTCTTGAGTCTCGAACGCTTCGACAAGGTGAAACGTGTGGAGCCCAGGTCCATGCTCATGGAAGCCGGTGCCGGAGTAACCGGAAGTACCATTGAAGATGAAGCTGCATCGTTCGGTTTGGTGCCGATTCAACGACTGGCGCCTGTTGATTCGATAGGTGCCTTTCTCTCGAGGACACCCGTAATTCCCTCGGCATACAGAGGAGGAGAATCGGAATTCTGTTGCGCCTTGAATGCCGTGTTGGCCGACGGCAGGGAGGTGAGGACACGTATTACTCCCAGGTCTGCAACCGGTCCGGATATTAAACATCTCCTGCTCGGGACAAGGGGAATGATTGGAGTAATCCTGCATGCAGTCATAAGGTTGGAACCGGTCGGTCTTGGCAGGGCCGACCTTTTGTGGAGTTTCGAAGATAAGGAGTCCGCGCTCGGAACAGCCGCCAAGTTGCAGGGCGACGGCATCCTGTGGCCCGGCGCATATAGACTTACCCAGGAATCGAAGGAAACCGTTCTTGCCATCAGGCTGAAGGGTGACAAGGCCGTGGTATCGGTCATTGCATCAAGGATTGCCGAAACCGCCCGTGCAAACAAGGGCAAGGAAGTAAGGCCCGGCAAGGAGAAGACTCTTGAAAGGTATTTTGATGCCCCCCGTTTAAAGTATGAGGGATTTTTTGCCTTGGCCAGGAGGATAAAGAGGCAACTGGATCCTTCGAACCTGCTGAATGCCGGGGAATCATCTTGAAAAGTAAGAAAGATATTATTCCCGGCCCGGATGGATTGAGGACATATCTCGACCAGATCGAAACATGTGCCTATTGCCCGAAGTTGTGCAGGTTTTCTTGCCCGGTGGCTGAAGCGGACAAACGTGAGACAACGACGCCATGGGGAAGGCAGTCCATGTTGCACCAGGTCTTGCTGGGCGGAATCAAGCTGGATAGCGAGCTGGCCGGGCTGTCGTACATGTGCCTGTCTTGTGAAAGGTGTGCAGAATTTTGCGAACACGGCGATGTCCTGGTGCCGCAGGTTATGAGGGTTGCCAGAGAGGTGTTTAGAAAACAAGGGTTTGAACCCGAACCTGTCATGGAATTGCGTTACACGTTCAAGAAATACGGCAATCCAAAGGGAAAGAATCTTTCTGCAAGGGTGAGGAGCCTCGTTCCGGATCGATTTTTGGCGGAAGGCGCAAAGGCAGGGCTTTTTCTTGGCTGTGAAGTGCTGACCGGCGCATCAGACATGATTGGGCCTGCATTGGAGTTGCTGGATGCAGCTTTGATAGACTACGTGGCAGTGCATGAAGGCAATGAGCAGTGTTGCGGTCTTCCCTTGTATGAGGCCGGTGATAAAGATGCGTTTTATGAACACGCCGAAAGGGTCTTGTATGAACTTGCAGGCTATCGAATGGTCGTGAGCCTTTGCCCTGCGTGTACATATACATTAAAGGTGCTTTATCCGGAGCAAGGGCTTGATCACAAAATAGAAGTTTTGCATATCACGGAATTGCTGGCCAGGCATGGCTCCAACCTGAAAATCTCGGCTGAAGCCGGGAAGGCCGTGTATTTCGATCCTTGTTACCTTGGGCGTTACCTCGGCGTGTACGACCAGCCGCGCGCATTGGCGGCCAAGGCCCTGGGCGGGGAACCCATGGAGTTGTTCAGGAACAAGAGAGAGGCTTACTGTTGCGGTGGAGGTTCGCTTTTGAACCTTGTGTCACCCGGGACCGCATCCGCTGCATCTGCAGAAGTACATCGTCAGGCGGACCTGGTGGAGGCCGACAAGCTGGTAACCGCGTGCCCCAGGTGCAGGTCTATGCTGAAAAAGGAGTCAAAGGGAATCGAAGTCGAGGACGTGGTAGAATTGCTTGCTTCGAGGCTCACATCGGATCCGTAGTCCATGCCCCGGCTCTTGCAAAGCCGTCAATCCCCGCAGCACGCCTCATTATCACTGGAACAATGATTCATATTGAATTACAACATATTCAACAGGACACGGAGGCTTGGGAAAATCTTGCACCGCGAGTATTCTAACGGACAATTGCGGAACCCGGGTTCAATCCTTGCCTCGTTGTTGTTTCTAATGCTCGCGGATGTCGTAGTGACATCTGAATGCCCGTTGATTGAATTTTCCTTCAACTATGGATTTCACTTGCATTCCAACCCAAGATCCCTGCTGTTGTTTATTCAGCATCCTTCGGTATCGGCCCTGGAATTCGGACTTTTCCTGCTTGCAGGCCTGCTCTGGATTACGTGGGCGGCTTTCGTATCATGGATGTCAAGACATCTAAAATTAATCAAGGGGCATCCTGTCTTGTTCAATATGCTCCAATTATTCATACCAATCGCGACAATCCTCGGTTTTTTCTTTAGGCAGGACGGTTACACTACAAACTATTGGCCTGCCTGGTCCTTGTTGTTCGGCCTGGCCCTGTCGGTTTTCTCAATCATCCTTTCTACTGTTGGAAACAGGATTCCGTCCGGCGGCGCAAATACCATCCAGGCTTTCATGTTGCTCCTGCTGTCATTGATTGTCCTTTGGCCTGTTGCAGGATTCAGGGCCGGCCAGTACGTGGCGCCCAGGGCTCTTGCATGTGTCTTAGCCCTGGTCCTGGCATATTCGGGAATAGATTCACTGGTCGCAGGCATTCGACCGCATTTCATTGAAATTCAACCCGGATTTCTGCTCAAGGTGATAACACCGTGCTTGCTGATTCTGATCGCTATCGGCCTGGGCCCCTTGAAAGATCCGGGAGCAAGGGCATCAATCCTTACCCGTACCATGGTGGGTCAACGACTTGCCGATCTCTTTGCCTTTGTTGCTGGCTGCCGCCAGGAACGACTCGAGGACGATACCTGCCACTGGCTAGGAAAGAGCGGGATAAAGGGCGGGATAAAGGGCGGGATAAAGGGCGGGATAAAGAGCGGGATAAAGAGCGGGATAAAAAAAAATAAAAAAGGGATGCTGGACAACGGGCCCGGGAACATGGGATCAGGCAATTACGAGCAGCAGGAAGAAATCGCAGGGATCCTGCTCGTCAGCATCGATGCATTGAGACATGATAGGATGTCAGGCGGAACAGCCACGGCAAGGTACCTGAAAAGCTTGGCGGAACGTTGCATAAATTTTACCAGGACTTACGCATATTTTCCCAATACCATTGGATCTTTAATGTCTCTTACCAGGATGAAGCCGCTTGTAGATTACACGAAGATCGAGGATTTTGGGGAAAGGGGCGGGGGAAAAAACGCCAGTATCTTTGAACTGCTGGACAAGGAAGGCTTCGTAACTGCCGGTGCTTTTCCAATGAAGTACTTTACTCCAGACTCTCCTGTCCTGAAGGGCATGGAGGAATTGCAATTGGCACCGGGATTCGACATCAGGCCGGGAGAATCATCCCATGCACCGTGGCAGGTCAAAAAAGCCTTGTCCGACATCCGCAATATTGCTGAATCCGGGAATAAGTTCCTGTATTGGGTCCATTTGTACGAGCCTCACTATGGATACGTTGTCCACCATGATTTTTCCTATGGTAACCGTTTGGCACAGAGGTACGATTCAGAGGTTGCATATTCGGATTCGAATCTGAAGAATCTCATTAAGGGTATCGAAGATTTGCACCTGGTAAAAAGGACCGTGATCGCGGTTTTCGCAGACCACGGAGAGGAACTCTTCGACCATGGAGGACAGTTTCACGGCAAGAGTCTGTACGAGGAAGAAATTCGTGTACCCATGGTCATGTGCCTTCCCGGTCTCGGCCACAAAAGCATCGAGACTCCTGTATCATTGTTGTCTCTGTTTCCCACAATTCTAGACTTTATGGGCATTGGTATTCATCGCGATGTGGATATCATTGCGGGATCCTTGCTTCCACTCGTTCTGGATATATCTTCTCCGGGTTTGAAAAGGCCGGCCTGCATTGTGTCCTATTGCTACAACGCGCCTGTACTGAACGCAGGCGGCGCGTCTTTCGCTGCTGTACGCGACCGGTACAAGCTGGTCGTTCATCACAGGTTTGCAGGCAGGGAACTGTACGACCTTCAGGAAGATCCGAAAGAAAGGGAAAATCTCGCAGGACGTGGCCTTGATGTGGAAAACAAATTGTTCGGCTGCCTCATGGATTTTCTCGGGAGGCAGCAATAAAAGGCGGGACCAGGCTTGGTTAAACACGATTTTCGGCTCACTTCCATGACACAAGCCTGTTATCGGTTATACTGCCGAATTCCCCCTTGTCGAAAGGTGTTTGTGTGCTTAATTTATTTATTGAAAAGATCAGCCGGCCGAAAATCAGCGACCCGGAGCAGTGCATCCGGTTCTGATGAACGGTCAAATCGCTTCATTGGTCTGGTGATGACGGAACAAGGGAGGAAACATAAATGGTTAACTTCGATAAATTGACGATAAAGGCAAGAGAGGCCCTGGCGACCGCACAGGATTTGGCACGTGCCAGGGGACATCAGGCACTCGAGCCCGAGCACCTTCTTCTGGCGCTTATTGGTCAGCCTGATGGAGTCGTGCCCGGTCTTCTCGGCAAACTTGGATCCGACGCCGGGAACATCAGGTCCGACCTGGAATCGTACCTCGACAGGCAGCCCAAGGTTAGCGGCGGAGAACTCTATCTGGACAACCGTACCAGATCGGCAATCGAAAAGGCTCAAAAAGAGGCCGACCGAATGAAGGACGAGTACGTCTCCACCGAGCACCTGTTCCTGGGGGTGTTCGAGTCAGGGGGCGCGGCAGGTACGGCCCTGAAGAACGCAGGAGTAACAAAAGACAGGCTGTTTGCTGTTTTAAAAGACGTGAGGGGAGGCACCCGGATAACCGACGAAAACCCGGAAGGAAAGTACGAGGCATTGAAAAAATACGGGCGTGACCTTACCGAAGAGGCAAGAAAGGGAAAACTCGATCCTGTGATAGGCAGGGATGAAGAGCAGAGGAGGGTTATGCAGGTCCTGTCCAGGAGGACCAAGAATAACCCTGTATTGATAGGCGATCCCGGGGTGGGCAAAACAGCCGTGGTCGAGGGCCTGGCCGGAAGAATAGTCGATGGTGACGTGCCCGAACCTCTGAAAGACAAGAAACTCATTGCACTGGATCTCGGTGCATTGATAGCAGGCGCAAAGTACAGGGGAGAATTCGAAGACAGGCTCAAGGCTGTTCTCAAGGAAATCCGGGCTGCAGAGGGTAATATCATACTGTTCATCGACGAGATGCACACCCTGGTCGGCGCAGGCAGTGCAGAAGGCGCTATTGATGCAGCCAACCTGCTGAAACCCATGCTCGCAAGGGGAGAGCTTCACTGCATCGGCGCCACTACGCTCGACGAGTACAGGAAGTACGTTGAAAAGGACGCGGCACTGGAGCGCAGATTTCAGCCGGTCCCCATAGGCGAGCCCACAGTGGAAGACACCATATCCATCCTACGGGGCCTAAAGGAGCGGTACGAAGTCCACCACGGCGTGAGAATACGCGACGAAGCCCTGGTTTCGGCTGCAACCTTGTCGAATAGGTACATCACGGACAGGTTCCTGCCGGACAAGGCTATCGACCTTGTCGACGAGGCAGCGAGCAGGCTTAGGATGCAGATAGACTCGATGCCGGTCGAGATAGACGAGCTTATTAGGAAGAAGACTCAGCTCGAGATGGAGAAAACCGCGCTCAAGAAAGAGCGGGGAAAGAAATCAAAGGACAGGCTCGCCAAGCTGGAAAAGGAAATAGCCGACCTGACAGAGAAGATGGACGGTCTGACAGCTTTGTGGCAGAAGGAAAAAGAACTTATTGGTTCCGTAAGGGACATCAAGGCTCAAATCGAAGCGGCCAGATCGGAACAGGAAAGGGCATTGAGGCAAGGCGACTATGACAAGGCCTCGGAACTCAAGTTCGGAACCATAGTCAGGCTGGAGCAGGAACTCAAGGATAACAGAAGCAAGCTCGAATCGCTCCAGTCGGAAAACAGGATGCTCAAGGAAGAAGTCGAGGCTGAAGATATAGCCGAAGTGGTTGCCAAGTGGACCAACATCCCTGTGTCCAAACTGCTGGAAGGCGAAGTGGAAAAGCTCCTGAACATGGAGGAACAGCTCCAAAAAAGGGTTATCGGCCAGGATGAGGCGTTGAAGGTGGTTGCTTCCACGGTCCGCAGGGCCAGGGCCGGAATCCAGGATCCAAACCGGCCCCTTGGCAGCTTCATCTTTCTCGGTCCCACAGGGGTGGGAAAGACCGAGACCGCCCGTGCGTTGGCGGATTTCCTGTTCGATGACGAGCGGGCCATGATTAGGCTGGACATGAGTGAATTCATGGAAAAGCATGCAACGGCCAGGCTCATCGGTGCGCCGCCGGGTTATGTCGGTTACGAGGAAGGCGGGTACCTTACTGAAGCAGTGCGCCGAAAACCTTACTCTGTTGTACTGCTGGACGAAATAGAAAAGGCTCATCCGGATGTGTTCAACGTGCTTCTGCAGATACTCGATGACGGCAGGCTTACAGACGGCAAAGGAAGGACGGTGGATTTCAGGAACACCATTGTGATCATGACCAGCAACCTGGCAGGCCGTGAAATATACGATGCGGCCAGGCTTGGAAACAACCAGGCCGACATCAAGGAACAGGCGGTCGAGGCGTTGAAGGCGCATTTCAGGCCGGAGTTCCTGAATAGGGTTGATGATGTAATATTGTACAGGCCGCTCAAAAAGCAGGATCTCGTGAGAATTGTAGACCTGCAAATGGAGCAACTAAGACACAGGTTGGAGGAACGGAGAATCAGAATCGAGCTTACTGAAAAGGCAAAGGAATTTATTTCTGATGCAGGTTGGGATCCGGCATTCGGCGCAAGGCCCTTGAGGCGGGCCATCGAAAGGTTGGTCCAGGATCCCCTGGCGGTGAAATTACTGAAAGGCGACATACAGGAAGGCTCCCACGTAAGAGTAGACCGTTCAGGAGACAATCTCGTGTTCGAGATCGAGGCCCAGGACCTTGATGAATCAAGTAACGGCGATAATCATGATGATCGTGACATGGATGAAACTTCGGCAGAAGAAGAGGAAGAGGTTGTACAAGGCGAAATCGTGGAGTGATGCGCGCACATGAACATGCCTTATTCGCGCTGAATGCTAAAAAGTACTATTGGCGGCGGCTTTAGTAGGTATATCCGTACCTCTTCAAGAGTTCGGGGTAGGGCATGGTCCTGACCTCTTCCTTGATGCCTTCCTTTTCTCCTTCCTTTGGAGGCCTGCCCGGACAAACCCATGTCACATCCGGAGGCTGGGAGGCCTTTGCATAAGTGTCTTTCAGGATCTTACGATCCTCAGCCGTAAGGGTACGCAGTTGTTGGTAAGATACGCTTTTAAGGTCTCCCAACCTGGTGATCACCTTTGCGATGACTTTTTCCACGTCGAATACCGGACCGGAGGCGCCGTTCGTAACCGTACCATCCAGTTGCTCGTAGTTTCCGTATCCCTTGGCCCAACCTCCCGCCTTGTTGTTTTTTCCTTCTTTCTTTATCTTTTCTGTTTGAGGTTCGACTGCGAGTTCGTCTTTCAATAGAGGGTAACGCATGGCTCCATCTTTAAAAATTCTGCCCTGATCATCCCTCAAGCCCGTTTTGAGTGAAAAAGGAAATTCCTTGGCCGTAAGCGGTTCCTTGAACATCTTGTTTGCCTTGAGAGTGAGGAGGACGCCCTTTTCAATAGTATAGTCATTGAAACAACGAACCGGAAAATCCACGCTGGGCTCAAGTGTCAACTTGTTGTACATGCCGAGAAGAAAGTTGACATCCGCCATGGACAAATTTTTTGCATCATCAAGGGTGAACGGCCGCCCCGAAAGGCTCTCGACAAATCCAGCCAATGTGACCGCCGGAAGGAGTGCTCCGTTTTTCTTAACCCTTGGATCTGCATAACGTCCAATATGAAAGCCTGCTTTCGGCATATCAAGAATAGCCTCTTTCCTGCCGTCCTCTGTTCCCCTCGGCAGAGTAACCTTGAACTTTCCCGTAAAACCTTCCGGTTTGTTTTTCTTTCCCCAGACCTTGCCCGGGGTGTTGAGTTGCTTGAAATCCTGCCTTGCCGCCTTTTGTGCAAGCCAAACGAGAAAATTATAATCTACTGCATAAAGATCGCCGACCATCTTTGGGGTGGGATTTTTCTTGCCTGCCAATTCGTACAGCAGCCCGGTTATGTAATACAATTTTTTTGCCCTCGGGTTCTTTTTTACATCAGGATTGATGACGTACCTGGCCTCCTCGTTCACCCTTGGAATACGCATTATACCGGTATTACCGTCTTTGGTTCCTATGGGCAGTATGAATCTCACGGCTATGCCGGGATCCTTTGCCTCGAGTTTCTTGATCTCGCTCTTGGTCAGGATGATCTTATCGAAGGGCTGTTCTTGATTTTTGTTGCTGCATCCTGCGAGCAACAAGAGTATTGTCGTGTACATGCTGATAGACAAGATAATTGAGAACCGATTACGCGATATCAGAACTTTTTTCAAGCTTTTTTCACCGTGCATGTATATCATCTTAATCCTCCCTGGGCTAAAAAAGGATAATGCTTGATTGTTTTCTTAACACAATGACATTGTTGACTCAAGGTAATGATTCGCGCCACAATCCCGGGGTGGAGGTCAAATGTCCCAGGAAAAAATACATGACTCGTCCGCAAGCTCCATGTTTACGCTGGCGCTTATACTGATATTTACGTTTCTCTCGTTATCGTCGTCAGGGCTTGGTTGCAGTTTGGCAGCAACAAGGCAGGACCTGCATTCCAAAAACGGGAAAGATTCGGCTGATAAGGCTGCGTCCGAAAACCCAACCGACTATGAGTCACCTGAAATGTTGCCCAATCCCAGGGCCTATTCCCATTATTTAAGGTCAAGACTTTTTGATCTGGACGGAAAGCCGGACCCGGCGATAAGAGAAATGAAAACAGCGCTCCTATACGATGACAGAGCAGCCCTGCATGTTGCGCTTGGCAGGTTGTACTGGAAGAAAGGCGATGATAAAAAGGCACTCGAAGAAGCAGGCCTGGCAATTTCCAGGGACCCAAACTACCCGGAAGCATTCAGGCTGTTGGCTGACTGCAACAGGGACCTCAAGGAATTCGCAAAAGCGGTGAAGGATTATGAAACAGCACTTGATTTGACGATTAGGCGAATTGAAAATTTAAAAAACTGCTCATGTAAGGCCACGCCCGGAAACGGCACATGTGCCGAATCATGTCAACTTGCAAATTCCTTGTTCTTCGATCTCGGCAGATTGCACATGGTTCTTTCCGGCTTCAATGAGGCCGAAAAGGTTTACAAGAGGTGGGCAAATTTCAGCCCTGAAAGGTCGGAACCCAGGTTCCAGCTCGGACGGCTTGCAGAAGAAAAGAAGGATTTCGATGCGGCTGAAAAATGGTATCAAGAGGCACTGGATGCGGATCCGTATGATTCCATGGCCTTCACGGCATTGGCCTCCCTGCTCGAAAGAAAAAAAGAATACAAAAAGGCTATTGAACTATATCTGGACAACCTCCAGAGAGGAGGAGATGAAGTCCAAACCAAGTTACACATCGGCGAGCTTTATTTGAAGCTTAAGGATAACAAAAATTCAAATGCCTATTTCGAGGACGCGGCGAGCTCGATGCCGGGATCGAGCAACATCAGGTTCAAGATAGGCGCAATCCTTTACGACTCGGGCCTCTTCGAGAAGGCCGAGCAGGAATTCAGGAAAGGTTTGGCTCTGACGGCAAACGACTACAAGGGCCGGTACTTGTTGGCGTTGACACTGTACCAGATAGGAAGATTCAGCGATGCGCTCAAGGAGGTTTCCAAGATAGACAAGTCCGCAGGTGACGTGTACATCGATTCAGTACGGCTGCAGGCGGAACTTCTTCGCAGGTCGGAAAGATCCCGTGAAGCAGTCGAGTTGCTGGTCCCGGTATACGAAGAACACAAAACAAACGTGGATGTCGCATCAGACCTTGCAATGGCATTGTTCGACCTGGGGAAAACAGATGAGGCCCTGAAAAAGATTGAAAGGCTTATGAGCCTTCCATCATTGGAACGTGACGACCTTCGATCCTTGAGCTTCACATACTCCATCCTCCTGGAGCGGGCGGGAAAGAAAGCAAAGAGTCTGGCCCTCCTGAAGAAGCTCCTCGCCCAGTCGCCGGACGACCCTGTTGCCTTGAATTTCCTAGGTTACACATTGGCGGAACGCGGCCAGGACCTGGACAAGGCCGAAGAATTGATTCGCAAGGCTTTGGAGAAGAAGCCGGAAAGCGGATATATAATTGACAGCCTGGGATGGGTATTGTTCAAAAAGGGCAAATTGGAACGAGCTCTCCAAACCTTCGAGGAGGCGGACAGAAAGGCCCCGCGAAACCCGGAAATCCTGGAACATATTGCGGCATGTAAGCTTGCACAGGGAAAAAAGTCAGAAGCGGCGAAGATATTGAAAAAGGCGTTGAAGTTCTGGCCCGAGCCGTTTGTCAGGACCAGGATAAAGTCAAAGCTCAAGGAACTTGTACATTGAAACACAAACCTGCAGCCAGGATGATGATAGTGATATCATGCATTATTTGCATGGGATGCTCCGGGGTCCAGGTAAGTCAAAACAGGGATGTCCCGGCTTCCCGGGTCGACTTGGCCAAGGCCCTCGAAGCCCGCCGACTGGCAATACAAACGCTGTGGGCCAGGGCCTCGGTGCAGAGAACCAAGTTGAACAGGAGACGCAGGATAGTGGTAAAAATCTGGGTCCAACGCCCGGATCATATCCGTATGGAGGCCACGGGGCCCCTGAATCAGGCTATAGGGGTCCTTGTCGCACATGACGGATTTTTCCAGATGCTCTCGGCTGAAGAGGGCGTGCTGTACGAAGGCCCTGCGACTTCGAACAACATGGCCCGGTTGTTCGGACTGGCTGTACAACCCCCGCAGATAATCGATATTCTGCTCGCCCAGGCCCCGTCCCCAAAGGGGGAGGTATCAAGGGATTCGAACGGCCTGTTTCGATACCGGGAAAGGCTCGGATCCAATCTAATCGAAGTATGGTTGGACCCCAAAAACATGTGCATGAAGAAGGCTATGTTCCTTGATTTTGAATCCAAGCCCTTTTACGAGGCCGAGGTGACTTCTTTTTATTCGGTACAGGGCAGGAACATACCCAAGAGACTCTCTTGCAGGGCTTTTCAAGACGATGATGTTGTAAAGATAAAAGTTCGGAAGGCCAAGCTGAATATGTCCTTTCCACCAGGCACGTTTCAAATCGAGCAGCCCGAGGGCGTACGCATCGAGGAAGTTCCTTGACCCGATGTTACAAATTGGGCAAAGTTGCATACTTGCAACTGTGTAAAGGTGTATGGCACATCAATTGTCTGCACCGAAGGAGCCATGCTTTCAGGGAGCTGTCGAGTTGAAATCGAAAAAAAACAGGATCAAAAAGCTTCCCAAAGCGTCAGTGCATATAGAGGACCTGTCCGGGATGGAGGACGAGGACCTACTGGAGATGTTCGTGCGAGGAGAACAACTGGCTTTCAACGTGCTGTTGGCCAGGTACAAGCGGCCGTTGATGGGTTTCATATTTCGCTTTCTCCAGGATAGGGAGGCGAGTGAGGACATATTCCAGGAGACATATCTGAAAATCATTAAGAATGCCGCCACGTTCAAGGGGCAAAGCAGGTTCAAGACATGGTTGTTCAAGATAGCCAGGAACCTTTGTATCGACAGGCTGAGGCATCTCGGGGTGCTTACCATGGTGTCTGCGGACCAGCCTTTATCAGGAGATGACGGTGCATCCATCCTGGACAGGCTTCAAAGTCCTGCAATGGGTCCCTTGGACGAGGTCGAGCAGCATAATTTGGTATCAAGGATAGAGGCTGTCCTTACTGATGTTCCCATTGAACAAAGGGAGGTATTTATTTTAAGGGCGGTCCTGGATATGCCGTTTGCAGAGATAGCGCATGTAACGGGTGTTTCGGAAAACACTGTTAAAAGCAGGATGAGGTACGCCATGGAAGGCTTGCGTAAGAGGCTTGCCGATTTGGGCGCCCAATCCGCTTCGGAGGCAAGGTGAGCGACTGCAGCCGATTCAGGGACCTGATGGTCGAGAAGTTATACGGAGAACTCGACCCGCGGGACCAGGAGGCATTGTCCTTACATTTAGCTGTATGCGAAGACTGCGAAAAAGCCTGGACTGATTTTTCAGCCATACGCGATGCTTCTTCCAGGCTCGTTCAACCCGAACCGCAGGATGGTACTGTTTCTTTTCTTCTTGAGCAGGCGGGAGCCGAAACAAAAGCAATCAATAACCGGCGATATCGGACATATTTCAGGAAGGTAACGCTGTCCGGCCTCGCACTTGCAGCAGGTGCACTGCTTGTGTACGGCGTGACCGGCAAGCTCCTTTCCGGCGCGGTTCAACCATCCCGGGAACCGGCGCGAAAATGGGCGACCTCGATTAAGACAGCGCAAGAAAAAGCGGTAAAGAAAGCCGAAGCAGAAAAGATACATACGGTACAGAATGTGCTGAATGAACGAACGGCTGTTGTTGGACCAAAAAAGAAAGAACAAGCGGCGGGCAAAGGTGGGATTTCCATAGGAGGCGAAATCGAAAGTCGCACAATAGCCAGTGTCAAAAGCGGCAAGCTTGTTTCCAAAGGGGTGTTCGAACCTGAAAAGAAAAGAAAATACAAAACAAGGACCGGGAGAACAGGCAATAAGCCAAGAGCATCTACGAGATCAAGGGCGACAAGGAGAAAAATTCTACTTGAGAGACCGGCACCAAAGGCTGAAAACAAGGCCAAGAGCAGGCCAAAAAAAAATATCGACAAGACACTTTCTCTGGCAGTGAAAGAGTCAGAACCGGCGGTGTCCAGGGGGGCTGCGATGCCTCCGGCAGCCCCAAGTATGACACCTGCTGCAGCAAGCGGGATCAAACGGGACGAAGAGACTACCGGAACAGCCAGGTACAGAAGGAAGAGAAGAAGGAATGCGCCCGTGTCAGCCGACCGAGAGCAAGCTGAAGAGGGCTTTCTTGGAACAGATTATTCAAACCTGTTGTCCATGGCAAGAAAGGCCGGGAAATCAGGTGATTACGAAAAGGCTCTATCCTTGTACTTGAAAGCGCTTGGTGGGCTTGAAGGTAAAGACGAGGAGGACGCGTACTTCGAAGCTGCAACCTGCGCCCTGAAATTGAAGAAAAAAAGCCAGGCAAAGAGACTGTTGAACAACATGGTGAAGAAATTTCCGGAATCCGGAAAAAGGGCCAAATCACTTGGAATAGAGTAGCTATGTAGATTATGAAAGGCTACCGGTAATTCTCTTTATCTATCGGTAGAATCCGGATTTCAACCCTTGGGCAGGATGATTTTTTACCAGTGAAAAGCGGGATTTGTCCTTGACAAGCGTTTCATCGTTTCTAGGATACGATCAAATGTGCGATCAGAGGAGAATATGGTTTGAAGTCGAAAAAGGGAGAGAGCAAATGAATATTCCCGAGGATTTGAAGTACAGCAGGACACATGAATGGGTGCGGATCGAGAATGACGAGATTGCCGTTGTGGGCATTACAGACCATGCCCAGGAACAACTGGGGGACGTTGTCTACTTGGGCTTTGAGGACGAAGAAGGCCTGACCATTGAGGAGGGGACGGAAATCGTGAAAGGAAGGCAATTCGGCGTGGTGGAGTCCAGCAAGACCCTGGCCGAGCTATATGCCCCGGTTGGGGGAGAAGTCGTTGAGGTCAACCATACCCTGACCAACAACCTGGAGACTATAAATGACGATCCTTACGAGGATGGTTGGATGGTCAAGATAAGGGTCAGCGATCCCGGGGACCTGGATGATCTCATGAATGCCGCGGAATACAAACAGTTCCTGGAAGAAGAAGCTCACTGAAAAGGCCGGACAGCCTTAAGCCGCCCGGGTCTTAAGGGAAAACCAGAAATGAGATACCTGCCGCACACTACTCAAGATATTTCAATCATGCTCCACGAACTGGGATTTGAAGGCATAGAAGACCTGTTTGCCGGGATCCCGCATAGCTTGATGTTGCAGAGAGACCTGCACCTGCCCGGTCCCATGAGTGAGCCGGAGCTTAACCGGCACCTGGAAAACCTGGAAAAAGCCAACCCTGCTGCTTCCTGCATATCTTTCCTGGGAGCCGGCGCGTATAGCCATGCTGTTCCGGCGGCGGTGGACGCAATCGTATCCAGGTCGGAGTTCAGCACTGCCTATACTCCGTACCAGCCCGAGGTGAGCCAGGGCACATTGCAGTCCATATTCGAATTCCAAACCGTAACCGCCGGGCTGCTGGGCATGGACGTAGCCAATGCCTCAATGTACGACGGTGCATCCGCTGCTGCGGAAGCTGTTCTAATGGCCAAACGCGTACGCCGAAATATTACCAGGATAGTTCTTTCCGCCGGATTGCTTCCAGAGGTTGGACGGACCATTGAGACATATGTGTCTGCCTTGGACCTGGAAATAATTGAGGCACCTCTTTCTGGTGAAGGCATTCTGGATTTGGGCGCCCTTTCCGCGGCGCTTGACAAAGACACGGCACTGGTGGTGCAAACACCCAATTTCCTTGGTTGCATAGAGGACATGAGGAGCCTCGCCGGCTTGGCCGGGGAGAAAAATGCATTTTTTATTTCATTCACTGCAGAACCTTACTCACTGGCCGTGCTCGAGCCGCCGGGAAGTTTTGGAGTGGACGTGGCGACCGCCGAGGGACAGGCATTTGGTAACCCTGTATCATTCGGCGGCCCTTACCTGGGCCTCTTTGCCACGAGTAAAAAATACGTTCGCCGCATGCCGGGTAGACTTGTCGGACTCACAAGGGATGGTGCCGGAAAACAAGGTTTCGTGCTGACCCTGGCCACCAGGGAGCAGCATATCAGGAGAGCAAGGGCCACCAGTAACATATGCTCAAACGAGGGACTCTGCGCCCTTGCATCGCTCGTGCATCTTTGTTGCCTCGGCCCGGAAGGCTTGGCCCGGGCCGCGCGTATCTCCAGGGCAAACGCGGAATACCTGAAAGCCGGCATTGCAGAAATTCCCGGGTTTTCAATTCCGTACAAGGCGTCCACCTTCAACGAGTTTGTTGTGGAAACGCCGGTTCCTGCAAATGACCTGGTACAGGAATCAACACGCCATGGCATACTTCCGGGAGTTCCCCTCAACAGGTTGAAAAACGGCAACGAGAACCGGCTCTTGATCTGTACCTCGGAATTGCACACCAGGCAAGACCTGGACAATCTAATCCGGGTCCTGAAACAAAGGGGGGCTTGAACATGGCTAAAGTTCCGGGAACCAAGGGACTCAACTTGGACGAGTCCTTGATATTCGAGAGATCGCGAAAAGGCCGCACAGGTTTCTCTCTGCCGGTTGAGGACCAGGATTTGCGAGAGATAAGCACCTCCCATGTTCCTGCTCCGCTCGAGAGGAAAGACGGCCTGGACTTTCTTCCTTCTGTAAGCGAAGTGGACGTGGTCAGGCATTTCACCAGGCTTTCCTCCTGGAATTACGGCGTGGACAGCGGTATGTATCCCCTCGGCTCGTGCACCATGAAGTACAATCCAAAGATAAGCGAGGCCGCCGCCAGGAGGCCTGGATTCGCAAACCTCCACCCGCTTGCACCCGAAAGTCTTTCCCAGGGCGCCTTACAACTCATGTACGAGTTGCAACAATTTTTGGCAGAGATAGGAGGATTCGCCGCGGTTACGCTCCAGCCCGCAGCCGGTGCTCACGGCGAATTAACAGGAATAAAAATGGTGCGGGCCTTCCACCTCGATGTTCACGGACGTCCCAGGAAAAAGGTCATTATTCCGGACACAGCTCATGGCACCAACCCGGCCTCGAGTGCGCTGAACGGGTACGAAGTAGTCGAAATCTCTTCCGGCGATGACGGAGTTCTTCATGCTGAACAAGTAAGGGAGGCCATGGACGAAGAGGTGGCGGCCTTGATGCTGACAAATCCGAACACCCTTGGTCTCTTCGAGGAGCACATCGCTGAAATAGCCGGGATCGTCCATGAAAAGGGAGGATTGTTGTATTGTGACGGGGCCAACATGAATGCACTCTTGGGCAAGGCCAGGCCGGGTGACATGGGGGTCGATGTACTGCAGTTCAACTTGCACAAGACTTTTTCAACACCTCATGGAGGAGGCGGACCAGGCTCGGGTCCGGTAGGAGTGGGCAAGGTCCTAGAACCCTATTTACCCGTTCCCGTGGTCACGCACAAGGGCGATCGTTATCATCTCGACAATGACCGGCCCAAGTCCGTGGGCAAGATGCGCTCCTTTTTCGGCAATTTCGGGGTAATGGTCCGTGCCTACACCTATCTGCTGGAGATGGGGCCGGCCGGTTTGACTCGTGCCGCGGAATTGGCTGTTTTGAATGCAAATTACGTGAAATCCAGGCTGGAGAAATATTACCACCTTCCTTACAAGAAAATCTGCATGCACGAGTGCGTATTAAGCGACAAGATGCAAAAGGCAAACGGTGTAAAGACCATTGATATTGCAAAACGCTTGATCGACCTGGGCTTCCATCCTCCTACGATATACTTCCCATTGGTTGTGGACGGCGCCATGATGATAGAGCCGACCGAAACAGAATCCCTGGAAAGCCTCGAGTCGTTCGTGTCTGCAATGAAGCAAATAGCAAAAGAGGCAAAAACAGATCCCGGGATCGTGAAATCCGCGCCACACAATACCAGGTTATCGAGGCTGGACGAGACCCTTGCCGCAAGGAATCCCGTGCTCACGTGGTCCAAGCACGATTAGGTTCATTGCCGGTAGTTCTCTTCCCGGTGTTCCATCCAAACAGGCGAAGCCAAAGTGATTGCCAGGGCGCGACGGCGAAGCCGCACCCTACGACGAAGCCGTACCTTACAGTATTCGCGTAGGAGCAAAGCAGCCCCAAGCATTTCGAAAGCCGGTAGGATGCGGAAATTGTTTTTGGTGACAGCTCCAGCCAATCAGTTCGGGACGGTGCTCCTCCTCGCCTATCGCGGCGGCAACAGTCCCCGCCTGTAAGGGTTAAGCCATCCCTCTGCAGCAGGACTTAATGTCAACTGAAACAACGGCCTCGAGGCCCCGGCCAGGAGCAAGGCAAAGGAAAAGTTAAATCTTATCATGCCGTCAGGGCCTTTGATTTTCGGCGGAGGGTTTGGAAACGAGCCGGCTTCCTCAAAAGCTGAAAGGCCTGCCTGGTCGAATTCGTCGATTCCAGAACCATTGGTCAGGCTAAGCTTGTGCAAACTGCCGTCCGGGTTCAGTTCCACGTACAGCTCTGTTACATAGTCTCTTGGTGAAAGGATTTCTCTGTTCCTTACCGCCTTGTACAACGCTGCTCTCGGCCTCCAGAACTGACTTACAGTTCGTTTGACCCTGTTTATGTATGCGGCCAGGTAACTTTTCCTCGTATTCAGCCTGGTGGCCTCATCTTCATCAACGTCCGGAAGATAGTCGTTTGCCGGGTCTCCCCGGATGTGATCCAGCACCTCAAGATCAGGCATGAGATCGGCCAGCTTGGGCATGTTGTCCCGGTCGACTCCTCCCTTGCCTTCGGGGTTGGGCTTTTCGAACAGGTTTGGACTGATCTGTAGCTTGTTCCTGTTGTTTCCCTCCAATCTTTCCGATGGAGTCCTGTTTGCAAGCTCTCCGTTTTCTTTGTTCTCTATGTCAAGGGCGCTTCTTTGTTCCTGCATTGGAATCAGGAGTCTCTTTTTCTCTTCTTGTAGTCCTTTTTTCTTGTGTTCCTGCCTGGCGCCCAGGACAATTCGATTATTGTCACCCCCGGAATTCAATCGCATCGCCTCCTTAACCTCCTGCTTGGTCCTGGACGGTTTTTCAGTGGCGTTTTGATAGTCCTTTTTCCTGTACCTGCTCTTGGTTTCCTTTTCCACCCTGGATGCATATTCGCTTACATACTTGGATTCTTCAGGCTCTTCTTCCTTTGCAGGCTTCTGGATGTCCACGACTTGGCCATGAAGGCCCTGTTCTTCATTGTCTTTTTTTTCCTTTTTAACTTTTTGCCTCTGAAGAACCTTTGTACTTGCAATGCTGGTGGACTTGATTTCCCGGTTTTCCTTCCATTGTTTTCTGGATAACGCAAGGGTTTCTACTTCACTGAACGGCCCGGCCCCTTCGATTCTAGGTAAAAGATAACCGGCCCATGGCAAAAAAGCGGCATGAATCACCAAGGCAATCCCGATGTAGAGAATCAGCCTCCTGGTTCCTTGTCGCCTATCTTGCAAAACAGGCCTCCTTTTTAGCCCCATCCTTTCAATATCATAGCATAAGCCTTGTTTGAGCCCGAGGCAACCCCGGTAAATCATTGGTGTTGTATATTTTGAAAATGTTGATAGCCTTTGAAGCATTAAGTGGCAAGAAATCTTTTGTTCTATGGCTCATCGCGTCCTAGAATGCGGCCATGAAGATGAAACTCTCACCAAGATTGCTATATGCCGATGAAAAAGGCCGGATCTATGATCACCCCGAACTGCTGGCTTTGGGTGAGACCAACGACACCTTGTTTCCACTTGGTTCCGCTGATCTCATAGATGTTCCTCAAGGCAGCGAGTTGTTCACTCTACCCGGAAGATTGCCTGTAGGTTTGAATCCTGTAACAGGAAAAAATGTAATCCTGAAAGAGGATCCATTGCATCCCGGGCATCCTGTTTCCGCTGTATCTGCATTCCTGTCCCCTGCATATACAAGGATTCTCAACCCTGCATATGCCATTACCCCAAAATCGGTTCATCTCCCCTTATTTGCATACACTGCTGTTGGATTCGCTAATGGCAATTTCGTGGCGCCTGCTTGGAGAGTCGATCCGGATCAAAGGCAGGATTTCAGACACTTTGAAAACAAGGATTATAAAAAAGCAGTGGTTGAAGCGCTTGATGAACTTCCGGGCAACAAGCTGGTCGAGCAACTTTCGACCTGTGTGCTGGAATATGGATGTGCAGCGGCAAAGAACTATGTACTGCACCGGTGGGAGTGCCCTCTTCCCACTTCACCGGCCTGTAATGCCGAATGTCTTGGTTGTGTGTCCAGTCAGCCGTCGGGATGTTGTCCCGCGCCCCAGAGGAGACTTCAGGCTCCTCCGGGGGCAAAAGACGTGGCGGATGTGGCTGTGCTTCATATATCCAGGGCGAAAAGGCCGGTGGTATCGTTCGGCCAGGGATGTGAGGGCGAGCCGCTGCTCAAATTCGACGTCCTGGAGAAGTCAATAGGTCTCATAAGGGAAAGCACCAAAAAGGGAACCATCAACCTTAACACCAATGCTAGTCTCCCCGGAAAGGTTCGGGCCCTGGCAGAGGCGGGGCTGGACGCCATGCGTGTCACCATGATTTCCGCCAGGCGGAAAGTTTACAATGCGTACCATAAACCCAGGGGTTACACCCTGGATGATGTGTTCGAATCCATCAGGATCGCTGCTTCAGCCGGTGTCCACGTGTCGTTGAACCTGTTGACATTTCCCGGGTTGACAGACTCGACGATCGAATTAGACAAGCTCCGCGCGCTCCTGGACAAGGGATGGATAAAAGGCATTCAGCTTCGTAACCTGAATATCGACCCGGAGTTGCTCAAAGCCGAACTCGGGCGTTTCCTTCCGCCTGGAAAGCCGGGTGGAATGAAAAAAATCGCCGGGAAGTTGAAACGCTCATATCCCGGCCTCTGGCTGGGATACTACAATCCCTATCTTGGTGAATAGCCGTTCAAAATTACATTTGGATATATTCCTAAACTCTTTGACGACGACAACCAAGTGAGATTCCCCGGGGGATAGAAATAACGAACACTTGAGAACTGACAAGAAACGATTACACCGGGTCCGGTTTTCCAAATGTCAATACATGGGAAACACAATCACCCGGGATTATTTCTCTAATCCATGAGCTGAATGTCTACAAAAGGCTGGAGATCTCCATCTATATCCTCGAATTCCAGGACGTGTTTCTTGCACCCCTTTCTCATGCATACCTGTATGTACCCGCCACTGGCCAACTTCATCTTGGCCATGGGAGCTCCGCACAGGTCGCATTTCCTGGTGCTCTCCAGACTCTTACCGCAGGACCTGCAGTATAAATTGACGAGAGATCCTTGTGGTATGGGAAATTCCGATTCCAAATTGTAGCTTCCGTACAAGGTCGAAAGCCTAATGAAACCCTTCCGGCCGTCGACTTCCATTTTCAAAAGTATGCTGGGAAAATCGTCTATCAGGTGCGAAGGGTCATTGAAGCTGGTATCACAATGCGGACATCCGACATGAAGACGTAACATGTTAAATTGTTCTCCCTGTTTTCCAAGTTCCATGGTTAAAGAAAATTATCACTGAATTTCGAAACAGGCAAGTGAGGAATTCAAGAATCGCAGCAATCAAAGAATGCAAACAGGGTGACAGAAAGACCTGTTTGTCGTATTGTAATGCTCCATGAAGAGGATAGATATCATAGTGCCGGCCTACAATGAGGCAGAGGGCCTGGATGATTTTTACAAAGCCTTGTGTATGACTATAGACAACCTGGCCTATGATTTCAGGATCCTGTTCGTGGATGACGGAAGTACAGACTCTACCCTGGAAAAGTGCAAGGCAATCGAGGCAGCAGACAAAAGGGTGGGGCACATCAGGCTGTCCCGGAATTTCGGTCACCAGGCCGCGCTTACTGCAGGCCTGGACAAGGCGGGTGGAGATGCGGTCATCACCATGGATGCGGACCTGGAACACCCACCTTCCACGATCCCAGCATTCCTCGATGCATGGGAAAAAGGGGCCATGGTGGTTACGGGGATAAGAAAAGGTCAACTGCATGTCCGGGCTTTCAAGCGAATATCTTCCAAGGGCTTCTATGCACTTTTCAACAGGCTTTCGAATGTACCCGGCACCATAGAGTCTGCAGATTTCAGACTCCTGGATCGCCGTGTCGTCGAAGCAATAGGCAGAATGAGGGAGCAGAGCAGGTTCCTGCGTGGAATGTTCGCGTGGGCAGGGTTCAGGCAGGCAGTTGTCCAATATGAGCAGGGACAAAGGAGGGTAGGCACACCGGGTTATACTCCGGCAAAGAGCTTCAAGTTGGCACTTGAAGCTTTGCTTAGTTTCTCAAGGACTCCTTTGCGTATTTCGATATACCTGGGAATAACCGTATCCATGCTTGCCTTTTTATATGGGATCTACGCCATGGCCCAGTACTTCGTGTTCCAAAGAGCTCTGCCGGGCTGGACGTCACTTGCTGTGTTGATCTCCTTTCTTTCCGGAATCCAGCTTTTCACCATAGGTGTTCTCGGAGAGTACCTGGGGCAAGTATTGGAGGAAGTAAAGCAAAGGCCCCTTTACATTGTCGAAGAGGAAAGCCTGCCCGGGGAAGAAAAACAAACAGGAAATGCTGCCCATACCCGGGGACGGATACGAGTTGAAGATCGATAGAAAAGCCATGTATTTCGAACGCATGGCCGAAAGCCATGAATGGGATGACTTTGCAAATCCCAGGGAAACAACAAGGAGATTGCAAATAATATTCGATTTTTTCCTGAAAGATCTGGATTTGAAAGGATTGCTTCTGCTGGATGCCGGGAGCGGCGGCGGACATTTCTCGGCTCGTGCCCGAAAAGGCGGTGCTCATATCGTGGCCATGGACCTTGGCAAAAGCCTGCTTACAAAAGTGCGGGCCAAAACCGGGTGCAGAACGGTTCTCGGCGACTTGGCCGAGCCGCCCTTTTCCCCCGGTTGTTTCGACGTGGTCCTGTGTACCGAAGTAATCGAGCACACAAGGCATCCCGAGTCTGTACTGATTTCGCTTTCTTCCCTGGTTAAACCAGGCGGAAGACTCGTATTGACCTCTCCGGGCAAACCCTGGCAGCCGGTTGTCCGATTGGCTACCAGGTTGGGTTTCAGGAGACACGAAGGTTACGAAAATTTCTTATGGCCGGGTAGATGCGTTTCTGTACTGGAATCAACCGGTCTTATGGTAAAGGAGGTGCAAGGTTTCAACATCCTGCCTTTGTTCCACCCGTGGCTCGATCCATTGCATACATGGTGCGAGATGACTGCAGGAAAAAAAATCCCCTGGTTGTTCGTCAATTACGGGATTTTGGCGTACAGGCCTTGATAAAGAGGAATTCATGAACCGATCTAAAATGGATCGAAGTACTTATCTCTGGATAGTATTCGGATCCATCGTGATCATGCTGGGCAAGGGATTATTTTTTCTTCATTCCAACCAGCATCAATACTTTTTGCTCGGCCTGCGGTTATCTGATCCGGGGTTCCTGCCAAAAGATTGGTTCACGTGGCATACGACTCACTATCACCAGGCCTTTGGTTATCTTTTGTGGCTGTTGAACCTGGTCGGCCCGCTCAAGGTCACAACCTTGGCCGCACAATTTGGTTTAACTCTTCTCTTGTGCTTCGGCCTGGTTGTCTTGTCTCGAACCATTGCCGGCGCCGGATGGCGGCTGGTGTTCATGGCAAGCGTGCTCTGGATTGCAATTGCATCGATTTTCGACATGGACCTGGGATTTCTCAACTTTTTTTCAGGATACCTCCAGCCTTCCGAAGTAGCGGCGGCTTTTCTGGTTGCAGGCGTGGCCTTGTTCGCCACGGACAGGATGCTGGCGGCCGGTATCCTGACCGGGCTGTCCGGGCTCTTCCATGGCAGTTTTTTGTTGTCCCTTTCTCCTGTCGTGGCCGTATTGGCGCTTGTAAGGGCCAAGGACCTTGGCCTGCGTAAAACAGTCTCGTTCCTCTTGCCGGTGGCTCTTCTATGGGGAATAAACGTTACATTCGTCCTGTGGGCAAGGGCCGGTATGTCAAGTGTGGACGACAGGTTCCTGAATATTCTTTTTCATTTTCGCTCACCCCATCACTATGATGTATCTTACTGGCCCCTGGCCCAGATCGCCGGTTATTTCCTTTTCGCCGTTTTGGGCGGCATCGCCTTATTGATGATTTATTTAAAGAACAGGCAACCCGGTTTGAAGGTTTTGCTGGCAGCCGGTGTCACGTCGATCATCGTCACAACTCTTGGCATGTTGGCGGTGATGATTCACTTGAATAAGACGATAACTCTGGCCGTGCCCTGGAGGATAGGCCCCTTGGCCTTCCTTTTGGGCCTCATGGCTTTGATCCATGTATTCGACAAGCTTGGAAATTATACGAACAGGTCTTCCGTCGTAAAAACAATGGGAAAGGTTTTCGCCAGGACCGGCATCCTGGCTGCAGGCGGTTTTTGGGCATGGAGGGCGCCGAAGGGATTGGAATCGCTATTGAGGTTCGGTTGGCTCGCTTTCGTTCCTGCCTGTAATGCTCTCAAGACATGGATGGGAAAGAAGGGAATAACTTTCAAACCCGTTCTATCAGTAGAATTGGTTCTTGCCGTTTCTCTGGCCTCGGGAGCCGCCTACAATGGACTAAAAAACAGGTCGAACATTTTCAAAGCCAACCAGCCAAAGGCTATAGAACTGGTGGAGCCCGTGAAAAACATGCTCCCAAAAGATGCTGTGTTGGTGGTTCCCCCTACAGCCGATTTCGTAGTCTTGAGGATCCTGGCGAGACGTGCCTTGGTGGTGGATTTCAAGTGTTTTCCGGTAGTACCTTCCCAAATCAAGGAGTGGTACAAAAGACTCTCCGATGTGTGTGGGATTTCCGGAGCGGCTCCACCGTGGCGATTCCTGCTTGGTTATTTGAACATGGATACGAACCGGGCGGTCATGCTCAGGAGGCTCTATGGCGCCACACATGTAATCGTGTTCTCCCAAGGGCACAGGGGAGACTTGTCAGGCATGGAGGAAGTTGTCAAGACCAGGCATTTCCGGATCTATAAAATTCCATAACGAGAGAATAATATTAATCTTTTGGTCCTGTTACCTTGATGTATTCGTTGCCGTCCGTTATCATGCCGTTCAATAGGGTTTCTTTTTTAATCTTGGAACCGGAAAGAATCACAGAGTCCATTATCGAGCAGTCCCGGCTAACCTGGCACCCGTTGCCCACAATTGCGCCCGGTCCCAGACGCGTTCCCTTGCCGATTTTACAGTTGGTTCCGATCATCACGGGTGGTTCGAAGGATGCGGTTTCCTCCAGGGTGACGTTCTTCCCGAGAATGATCATTCCCGCTTCTTCTGTCTTGGGTTTGAACTCCGCATCGGCAAGTGGATCGAAATGATTCAATATTATCTTTCTCGACAAGACATCTAGGTTGGCCTGCAGCAGGCGTTCCGGAGTACCCAGGTCGCACCAGTAACCGTTCATCCTCCAAACATATACCGGTTCATTGTTGGCGATCATCTTTGGGTATGCGTATTCGTTGATACAACTATATATGTCCGGAGGTATGTACTCGAGCGCCCTGGGCTCGAGAACGTGCACTCCCGTGAAGACGGCTTTTTGAAGCAAGCCTTCGAATACAGGAGGGCTTGATATTTTTCCTGCCAGTTGAATGAGCCTGAAATGTTCATCGTACTCGATGGCACCGAATTCATCAGCCTGTGGAGATTCCTTGACCACCATGGTAGCAAGTGCGCGGTGTTCCCTGTGGGCGCGTATCGCTGCCGTCAAATCCGCATCGGAAATGATATCTGCATTCATTACGACGAACGTCGATGGTCCCAGCAAAGATTCGAGTTTTTTTATACCTCCACCGGTTCCGAGGAGCTCTCCCTCATGGGAATAGGTGATAGAAACTTCGTACCTGGAGCCATCTCCGAGATAGTCTTCGATATCATCGCCCAAATGAAAGAGGTTGATGAAAACCTTGTCTATTCCGTGACTCTTCATGAGTCTTAAATTGTACTCGATTACCGGTACATTGACCACGGGCATAAGCGGCTTTGGTGTCTTTTCGGACAAGGGTCTAAGCCTGGTCCCCAGTCCTGCCGCCAGTAACATTCCTTTCATCTGTCTTTTGCTCCCTCGGCCATGCCGCCAGCATCTTTCTTTGCGCCAGTGGCCCTGTTTTTTTCCAGGTCTCCCCATTTCAGGTCTTTGCCCAACTTTTCCTCAAGCAGGTAATGGAGATCATCGAATCCCTCAATAGAGTTGAGGGCCCAGTTCACATATGAAAGGCTGGTTGGAATGTGCTTTAAAAAAGACGGGTTATTTTTTACCTTGTCGATAAAGACGAACCGGCCTGCGTCCTTGAGCTTTCTTTGGAGCGTCACCAGTGCGAACTGTTCAAAAAACACATCTTTGTCTAAAAGGTTTCCTTCTCTTGCAGACAGGTCGATATAGGTTCCAATCAGGTTTTCCAATTCCACGGCCGTTAATTCCACGTATGAATCACGCAACAAGGCTACCAGGTCGTATGGCAGCGGGCCCAACAAGGCGTCCTGGAAATCCAGGATTCCGATAGAACCGCCGGGTTGTACCATCAGGTTGCGACTCTGGAAATCACGATGGACCAGAACTTGGTCCATTCGGTAAATCTTTTGTACCAGTGATGCAAAGGATTCCTCCATGAGTCCGGATTCACCCGGCGTCAAAGGGATATTTCTTTTTTCCAGCATCCATTCCCTGAAATGATTCAGCTCCCAGAGTAGAAGTTTCGGATTGAATTCCCGCTTGAAGGCAATACAATTTCGCCTTTGATCCATCCTGGTCGTTTTCTGGAAATCAACGAGAAGAGAAACCGCCTTTTTATAAATGGCGAGAGTGTCTACGCCACGGGTAATTGCCATGGACTCCAGCGTTACATCTCCAAAGTCTTCAAGGTATAGGAGTCCATTTTTACGGTCGGTTGCGTACAATCTGGGAACAGGCAGGCCCTGGTCTTCGAGGTACTGCCTTATTTCCAGAAAAGGAGGTTCTGCCGGGTCGGGTCCATCCGTAACCTCTTCCGCTGACATTCCCATGCCCGGTCCCAGTTCCATCACGATCATGGATGAAGGGTCATTATTGTCCCCGAGTAATGACAACCGGTAATAGGTTCTCGCGGATGCATCTTTCGGCAGCCTGACTATCTCCACCCTTTGTTGCATTTTACCGGTTATACGGGCGGCCTCTGCTTTCACTACTTCGATATCCATTCGGCCTCCCGGGATAGGTAGGTTAGCATGCAGGGCAATGCAGGGTCAAACCATGCCCGTTTAGAGCTTGCTCTGAGTCGGAAAACCACTTTGCATGCCCTTGTCCGCGATAAAAACCTTGAAGTATGCACCAAGGCCCCGAGGAAAGACCAAGGACATGAGAGACATCTTTGCCCGGATCGAATCCCGGTCTGATTTCAAGGCCAAGCCTGCAGCCATTTCAACCGCGCCCAAGACCATTGCCGCCTTGGTAAGAGATAGGCAGGCCACCGGGTGCCAACCCGCCAGGACAGCCTCATTTTTCAATGCAGTGAAATCCACACTGGCTGTGATATCTCTCGAACCGGGATTTTCAAGCGGGTCTGCCAAACGGTGTTTCTCATATGCCCGCACCGTTCCATTCAAGCGATTGGGGCCATACAACAATTCAGCTTCATCCCCATAGTCTATGAGCATCAGCACACCTTGGCCGGTAACTCGCGAAAGCTCACCCATGACATCTTTCAATCCGGGCCGGCTTTCGAACATGCAGTTGTCAGGCAGGTACGAAAAGGCTTGTCCTATGGTCATGTTTTTATTTTCGTCTGCCTCGCATTCCACCATCTCCAACCTGCCGTCGTCCCTGGCTGCGACAAAGATCTCCATCAATTTGCCGCCCTTCCTGACGAATCGTTTAACCGGTAATGCATCGATGAACTCGTTGCCGAAAATAAACGAGGGTTTTGTAGAATTTTTCATATCACAAAGCTCTAACCAAGATATCCTGGATTCGAATTTATGGAGAACTTTTTTTTGGCTCTCGAGCATGGAGCGGCCCTTTTCTATTGATAGCACTTCCAGATTTTCGAACAGGTTGGGATCATTCTTGAGGATTATGTCGAGAATACCGGCCAGGACCTTGCCCGAGCCGGGTCCGAGTTCAATGATTCTAATACCTCGCTCCGGCCTGAACAACTTCATTATCTGGTTCGCGAGAAGTTGCGACAGTCCCGGGCCAATATCCGCAGCCGTAAAGAAATCTCCCCTTGTTCCAGGCGGCCGGTTGTTTTGGTAATAACCATGCTCCCTGGAAAAAAGCGCCTTTTCCATGAACACGTCAAAAGGCACGGGACCTGTTTCAGCTATTTCGCAAACGATTGGATTATGTAAAGCCGCGTCCAAAGAACCTCCACGGTTTTCAACGGGTATGCTCGGATTGCAAATCTTTGGACTTCTCAATGAAAGGCCCGAGGAAACCGTACAAGCGTTTTGCAACAACACCGCATCCATGCTCGTTCAAATGTGTATTTCGTTTGAGGTACAACACTTCGCCCCTTTCGATCCTCTGCCTGAATTCATCAGAGAAATCGACAAACGGAACCTGCAGTTCTTTAAATAAAACAGCCAATCTTTTTTGCACCAGGGTCAAATCGATACCATCCCTTTTAGTACCCGGAAATCGTTTAAAAAATCGAATCAATAAACTGTGATCTACTTGGATCTCGGCCGGAATGATACATGTCAAGAAACGGATTCCCTTGGCTTCGAGCAACCCGGCCATGCGCCTGAATGAACGGGCGGTCTTTTGCCAGGCCTTTTTCAAGTACCTCGGTTGATCCTTCTTAAAAGATTCCAGGATGGTTTTTTGAATATCCAGAAAAGTCTCTATCGAAAAACCATCTTTCAAGCCATGGTTTTTTTCCAACGAGAGCCGGTACCTGTATAGATATTCAGCGAGTCTTACCAGGTGCATTTTCCTTGCCGCTGAAAGAAACCTGCTCTTTTGTGAATTGGCGGAAACGAGGTGGCCGTTGAATACGCCAAGTTCCCGCCCACTGTCATAGATATCATTCCCGGCATAGAAACACAGCAATACCATGTCAGGAGAAAGATTCAGCCCTGTTTTTTCAAGGAGAGCCAATTCCTGACTGGTGCCGAACCCGGGCACTCCGGCCGGAATCACCTCGAACTTCCAGGGATTCTTTGACCACGGCGAGGAATTTTGATTCAGCGACGATTCCAACAATGAAGGAAAATTGTCTTTGACATCAACAGCGCCGAAGACGAATGAATCGCCAAGCACCAATATCCTGTAGGTGCCTTGGGGCTTTTTCCGCATCCTGGGCCTGTCCCTGAATCCAAAGGAGTTGATACTAATCGCGCCTGATTTGAAACCCGGCTTCAACAATGCTCCACATTTTGAATCCGGGACAAACAGTCCGCCCTGACCTGCGAGCCTTTCATAAACCCTTACTCCCGCCTCCAGCAGGGCTATCGTTACAACTACCAAGACGAAAGTCAGAGCCGTTTTTTTGATTACAAGCTTCATACAAAACCACATCATGTCAAAACAGGAATCGAGCTTGAACAGCCTACAATTCTATCAGGCCATGTCTCAAACCTTCAGTTATTGCTTCCACCCGGTTGGTAACATCCAACTTCTGGTATATGTGCTCCAGGTGGGTCCTGATCGTGGCCCGGCTGACCCCCAAAACCCTTGCCGCCTCCTTGTTCGACAACCCCTTTGCAATGAGTTCCAGGACTTCCCGCTCCCTATTGGTCAGCTTCGGCACCTCCTCGGCCACATCCGCCTTTTGAGCAGCCTCGGCCGCCCTTCTGAAATGCTCGAGCAGACTTCTTGCAAGATTAGGCTGTATTACACTTCCGCCGCTTCGAATTTCTTCGATGGCTTCTATTATTTTATCCGTCGGAACTCCCTTGAGCAAATAGCCGCTGGCCCCGGCCCTTACAGCTTCCATGACCCTGACCTCGTCGTCGAACACAGTGAAAATCAGAATCTCCAAGTCCGGAAGCTTATTCTTTACCCTCTTTGTAACTTCTATCCCATCGATTCCCGGAAGGCCGAGATCCAGTATCATTACTTGTGGCTTGAGCTTGAACGCAAGCTCGATAGCCTCCTCGCCGTTCATGGCGCTGCCCAGTATTTCGATTTCCTTTTTTCTGCCCAGCATTCTTAAAAGTTGTTTCAAGACCTTGGGCTCGTCTTCCACCACCAACACAGTAGTTTTTTCCTGCATCCCGGGATCCTTTCTTGTTCCGGCCGGTTCTTGTTCCGGCCGGTTCTTGTTCCGGCCGGCCGATTATCAATCAGGCGCGGGAGATATTTTCGGATTCGGTTGAGAATTATAGGGTATTTTGACCTTCACCTGAGTGCCCTGTCCCGGCCTTGATTCCAACTCAAAAGAACCATTAACCTGTTTCGCCCGTTCACGCATGTGTAAAAGACCGAAGTGGCCCGATGCAACGTTCTCGGGAATAAAACCTTTTCCATTGTCCTTCACGACAAGGACCACCTCTTCTTCAAAGAATGTAATACTCACTTCAACAATGCAGGAACCGGCATGTTTGTGCGCATTGTTCAGTGCCTCCTGGAGAACCCTGAAGATTCCGAGTTGAGCATCGGGTTCAAGGAGCCTTTCCCTGCCGATTCTCTTGAACTCCACGTCAAGACCTGTACGTTCCCTGAAGGAGGCGCAATAATCTTCCATTGCGTCACCCAGTGCAAGGCCCTCACGCATCATCTGGACGGAACGTCTAAGCTCGTCGATGCTCTCCTCTACCGTGGTCTTCAATTCCTGTATTTCATCGGTAAGTTCCTCGATGGAACCCGAGGACGCCAACTCGGCCAAGTAGTCAGCCTGGAGCACGACAGACGACAAATTGGCGCCGAGTCCGTCATGGATTTCCCTTGCTATACGGTTGCGCTCTTCCCTGACCTCCATCTCACGCAGTTCTCCCTGCAGTTTGATAATCTCCCCTGTCTGACTCTGGTCCCGCTCGTTGAGGTACACGATAACGTACACCACAATAAAATTTAACGCAGTGTAATACAATAATATAAAGATATCGGATACAGGCATTTGAACCGTTACAAAGAGCTGTTGGATCCGGGCCACCACGGGCAGCGTAAGCAATGGCGGTAGTATGGCCAGGGGCTTTGGAAACAAGAGTGCGAAGAAAATGGTAAACACCACTTGTGTGGGCATAACAGGACTTCTCAGGCCGCCGGATGCGCTGATAAGGTAAACCAGGGTAATCAAATCCAGGCATAATGTGACAAAGGTCAACGGCCTGGCAAACCTTCTGCCTATAGCCAGGAAACAGGCAGATGAATAAGCCAGCATGATGCCGTACCATATAAAAGAAAACGGCCCCAAGACTCCGAGTTCGGCTGCCCATGGTCTAATGGCAAGAACCCCCAGGCCGATTGCCAAAAAGGCCATCCTTGCAAAGAACAACGCCCTGCTCCTTGTGGCGAACCTGTAGATAACACTCGCTTCCAAATCATCAGAAGCGGTTTCCCTTGCCGCCAAGCCCTTGAGCCTTGCAGTCAAAGTCTTCATGACTCTCCTGTTCCATGTCGATCCCTGCACCCATTCACATGGATCATATTATTACATGATGTTCCGCTTATTCGAAAGGCAAGAAGAAAATCTTCCGTTGCCGGGACATATAGCCCCGGACGATCATGTTTAAGCAGCAGGCTCGTTTCCAAGCCAGGCGTTTAGGCCCCGGGCCTTGCAAAAGGATTGGTATTTTGCCATTGCTGCAATCGCCCTGACTCCACGCTCCGGGGAGGAGTACACAACTAGTCTTTGTCCGCTGGAAGAACCATCCTGGAGATCCTCGTTCTTCATGGACACGCCGATGATGGGTTTCCTGGATTTTTCTATCAAATCTGAAATACGTTCCCTGAAGGCTGCATCAGCAGCCTCGGCCGCAGCTATTAGCGCCCTGCCGAACACCGACCCTGAAGAGTTCTTGATCAGGGTGGCTCCCCCAATGGTTCCCAGAGTCAATACAGCATCCACATTGGGTGAAAGGGCCACAGCTTCCAATGCCTTCATGTGCGCGTTCAAATCGAGGGAACCGACAAGGTCCACCGGGTTTCCCCTGCTCCAGTACTCGGGCAGCACCTTGTCCAATTTCTCCAGTGTCTCCTGATCCAACCGGGGAACTTGTAGGCCGGCTTTCCGGCACAGATCTGTTGTTACCACGCCCCAGCCTCCGCCCCAGCTCACTATTCCCACTCTCAAGCCCTTGGGTAACGGCAAGTACAGGAAAGCCCTTGCAAAGTCCACTATGTGTTCAGTGCCATAGGCCCTGACAATTCCGGCTTGGTCGAGAGCACCCTGGAATATCCTGGGACTGCTTGCCATGGCACCGCAATGTGAACCCGCGGCTCTCGCACCTTCCATGCTTTCGCCGGACTTGTAGATGACCAGGGGTTTCTTGCCGGTTACCCGCTTGGCCGCCTCGTAAAACGCCCTGCCGTCTGTTACGCCTTCAATATACGCGCCAACTACCTTTACTTCAGGGTCAGATGCAAAAAAGTCCAGGTAATCATGGATGGCAAGATCAGCCTCGTTCCCCGAACTGACATAGTACCTGAATCCGACCTGGTTTATTCCCCCAAGGGCCAACGTCTGTGTTCCGATGTTACCACTTTGAGAAAGAAAGGCGAATCCTCCGACCGGCGGCCTGACCGGAGGCATGAGTGCATGCAGTCCTGTGCCGCCACTGAAGATGCCCATGGTATTGGGTCCTACGATCTTTACATTGCTGGCCCTGGCCGCCTCGACAAGTGCATTCTCCTTGTCCGGATTTCCCGCCTCCCTGAAGCCGGCACTTATTACGATGGCAAAAGGTATGCCTTTATAGCCACATTCTCTTATGGTTTCCATTACCACTGATGCCGGGACCGCTATTACAGCCAAATCAACGCCGTCGGGCAGAGAAGCAACATCGGGATAGACCTTATAGCCCTGTATCTCCTTTTCCCTTGGGTTGACGGGAAAGACTTGACCGTTGAAATGTCCAAGCCGAATGTTTGACAGAATGATTGAGCCCCATTTTACCGGGTTGGCCGAAGCTCCGATAAGAGCCACTCTCTTTGCTGAAAACAGTCTGGCTAGATCGCGATCGGATATGCTCATGTTTCCTCCACGTACCTGACACAGCCTGAAATTCTGCCAGTTACTGTTTTTTCGGGCAAGGAATATTTGATTCATAAAACCGTAGGTCTCCAATTGTCCATGTGATTCAGTCTTCATCGTGCTTGCAGGCACAGACTATTAACATAGCGTACTGGAACAAACCATCGGCAATAGCCCTGGTAATTACATTTATCCGACATTCGACTTGGCCTTAAAACGGCATTCAGTGATAGAGTGTCCTTCGGCACGAGGAACCCTTAATAGTAACTGGAGTGGATAGCCAAATGTGGAATGCAAGCAAATTGAAGTTTTCTTATTTCTGCTTTTCGATAGCTTTCGTCAACCTTTCATCACCATTGTCAAACGCAGTAATTGCCGGTGAGATGAAACCTGTCCCTAATTACAACTTGTTGTCCGTGACCGGGGATACAGGCGGCCTGATGAGTGGAGAAACGTTGAAGACACAACTGGCCGAGTTGGGCATGGTCTACCTTTTGCGGAAAGAGACCGGAAAATTTGAAATACAGGTCTTGAGAACATTCATGAGTATACATGGAACATTTGCCGTTGCTCTTGGTAAAAAAATCGGGCCTTTGGATTTCTCCAGGTTTTTAGAAAGGATTACCCATGTTGGTTCAAAACAAATACTCGACTTGAAGAAAAAAACACTGGTTGAGGCTCCTGCCGCGTCAATGATTGTTCTGCAGGGTGAAACATCTGGAAAAGACCTGTTGAAGTTTGCATCACACAACAAGCTGTTTACTGCCGAAAAATATGGCGAGAGCACGATGTTTGTCGGGCGGATCACTGTTTCGGGCATCACTTGGCTGGTATGCTCTTCAACCGCGGTGCCCGATATCCCGCGTGACGTCAATGACTGGGAAGCGCGTTGGGCTGCCTACTTATCAAGGGGCAACACCAAACTCCTGTCATTGCCGGACAACCTGGGAGGAGGCCCAAGGCGTGTCAGGGCCGTGCAAGAACTTGAAAACAGTAGCAAGATGCTTTTGATCGATCTCGGTAATGCCCTTGAAGGTTATTCCTGGGTAGATTTCGGACAACGGAACAGGCAACGTCCGAATTCATTGGAATTGCTTAAGGAGCTTGGTTATTCGATGGTCTGCCCGGGCAGCAGTGACCTGGCCTTTGGCATGGCTGGTTACAGAGCGGAATTGGCCGAGGCCGGGGTGTCGCCGCTTAATTCCAACATAGTGGATCAACGTGGGAAATTCGTATTCAAGACATTCGCTCGTTTCAAATTGAACGGCATTCCTGTAAAATTCTATTGTTTTTCCTCAAAAGAGACGCTCGGTATGCTACCTCGAAAGGACAGGGGAAAATTCAAGATCCTCAACTTGACACATGCATTGAAAAAACTCGATCTGGACAGAAAACCGGGCGAGGTTTTTATAGCGGGTTTTGGTCCTGGTACACGAAAATTACGTGACGAGCTACGGCGTCTTCCACAGCTTTTCGATATAATTATGTCTCCTGTACATCGTCTGGGGCCCTGGCTTCCGGGAAGAATCCATGAGAAGCTGGGCACTTCTTTTTCTTATACAAGAAACTATTTATTCCCCGGGAAATACAGTATTGGGGTCTTTTCCATGGGTCCTGAAAAAGATGAAGAGGAATGGCGGGTTACTTTTTTGAACGATAGGATTGAGCCTGATCGTAAAACTCTGGAGCGTATGATGGCTGTCCGTTTCGAAGCACTGAAAGATGAAGACCGTATCATACTGCCGGATCCAACCAAGGTGATGCCCTTGGGATCGGATCTTCTTAAAGAACTGATCTTGGGGAAAAAATCTATTTTCGATATTTATTTGGGATCTGGCTGGGAAAATAATGTGCAAGATTTACACCAGCTTATAGCAAGGTACCTGGACGGCCTGCTTGATAATCTGGTGGGAAATATTCTGGTCCGTCTTACGGCTGCGGATGCTTGTGTCTTGATGCCTCTGGAAGATAATCTCGATTTACCGGGTTCCATAACTGCAGGAATGCTTGCATCTGTTCTGGCTGTGCCGGACAAGTTGGTCATCGTCGAGCTGGACGGACGTAATCTTATAAAGATTCTAAAGAAATCCGGGTTCCATTGGGCCATGGCTGATCCTGTGGCCAAGCTGGTCCAAGGCTGGCCTGTGGACACAAGAGCCGGCTATCGCCTGGTGACGACAGATGTGACGGCAGCCGAACTCGGTCTGGAAGCAAAAGCCCACACCTGGAACAATAATACTTCCTCCCTACCCGCCTCAAGCGAAGATGACGAGGTGCCTTTGTCCGGGGCCGTAATCCAATATCTCGACAAGCTGAAGTCCGGCCATGAAGAAACAGCCTATCTGCAAGAAATCCAATGGTTACTCAAAAGGCATGGAAAGGAAAAAAAATCCCACTGGTCTTTCGACCTTTCGGCCCTGGATCTTGCGGCGGAGAGAACAGGAATCTGGAAACCAGGCGGCTTCGACAAGGTCACTGATTCCCGAGTCGGGGTACAGGACCTGACACGTATGCAGGTATTCCTCCAGGCAGCACTTGCCAGGGAAACTGAAAATTATTTGTGGAAAAATACATTGAAGGCTCAACTCGGTCTTTCCATAACAACAGGATGGGATGATCGGATCGAAGATTCCGATGACCTTGTGCTTTCAAGCGACTTTCGTTATCGCATCGGTGCAAATTCATGGCTGCCGAGACCATATGTATCTTTCACCTATGACAGCGAGATACTTGTAAAAGACAATCCCAGACAGCAACAAGTGTTTGGCGACATCGGGGCTGTCTTGGAACCTGGCAAGAAACTCCCCGAGCTTGGGCTGTCTACCTTTGTGTCTCATGATTTTGTAACAACCGGCACAAGTACTCGTCCGGGGTTGGGGCTTTTTTTCAAGGGTCGATATATCTTTGGCAAATTGACAATATCTGATGCCATGAAATTCAGGTACTATGTGCCCGTTGGTGATGAAACAGATGACCTATTAAGGCTCACACTGGAAAACCGTTTCTCCTTTTCTTTTCTGATGGTGTCTGGAATCAGTATTAAATTATTCGCCAATCTATTTCTTTTTAGCGGCGTCATTAATAAGAGCATAGGCCATTCATGGAACTGGGGCAGCGCTCTTTCATATACGTGGCTGGATTTATTTTAACTTTGTATGCTGCAAATGCCAAAGGCTCTAACCCTACTTTTCAGAATCTGCTAAAACACGGTTGATCGCTCCTTCGAAATTATGTTCACATTCTTTTCGCTCCATTGGACAAGTCACCAAATTAAAATGTTTCGTTGCAACGAGCTTGCGGTCAATTAAAAACAAATCACCAAGGTTTGCTCCATATGTATTATAAAGGCTGCCCTCACCATAGCCCTTGTCCAAAAAACACGAAGCAACAGTCCCCTTGCAAAAATCTACTGCTTTAGAACCTGCAACAGGGTAGCCTATGAGCCATAACTCAACCTGGGATGTAAAAACGTTATCCCCCAGCCCCTCGAGAATAGCATAAAAATACGGGAAATGAGTTATACAGTACGAACATCCGTAACTAGTGAAGTACAAGACGGTTATTTTCCCCTTCTGTTCTGAAAGATGCCGGACCTGGTCATGGGTTGCCGAATCGGGGTTGAGATCATAAGCATCGAACAATGGAGCATTAAAAGGAACAAATGATGAATCCCCTGCAGTGCAAGCAGACAAAAAAAGCAACAAGAAAATTGCGGTATATTTATCAATTACGAAATTTTTCACCTTGGTCCCGCCTCACCCGGTATCTCTTCTTTAGTTCTCAAAGCCATTTCTTTTTCATACAATTCTTGCGCCTGCCTCCCAAATTGACAAAATATGACCTCGTCAATACCTGGGTGTTCATGTAAAAAAGTTTCAACAGTATCAAAGGCAATCTTGCACGCTTCATTCTTTGGATATCCATAGACGCCGGTCGAGATCCCTGGAAAAGCGATTGTCTTGCATCCATTTTCCAATGCAACCATCAATGCTCTTCGATAGCATGATGCAAGTAAATCCCTATCTCTTTGGCTGCCTGTGTAAACAGGACCTACAGTATGAATTACATGCCTGGCTGGAAGATTATAACCTCTGGTTATCTTGGCATCACCGGTTTCGCATCCATTCAAGGTCCTGCATTCAGCCAACAGGCCGGGACCGGCAGCACGATGAATTGCACCATCCACGCCGCCACCTCCAAGAAGACTTTTGTTTGCTGCATTGACTATGGCATCCACATCAAGTTTTGTAATGTCTCCTTCGACCAGGCGGATTTTTTGTAAAATAATGTTTCCATCTCCCATCGGTCTTCTCCTTTCATCTCCACCTGAAACGTGACCCTGAAACGTGACACTATAATATGTATTTATCGAATTCAATTGCCGCTGTTTTGTTCCTGACCGAGGTTGGGGAGAGGGGGGAGAGAGAACAACGCGCCGGCATGTGCAATACATGGTAAAAATTGGCAGGTGTGAGCAAAGAAGGAGCTACTATTTCCTTATTCATGCGGAGCTACTATTTCCTTATTCATGCCTGGAGATATGTATCTATTATTATTTTTTCTGGCCTTTGGGCGGCCTTTTTATGTTTTTTTAATCCGCCGGGTTCAGTAATCCATGGCGCAGATCTTGACGCCTGGATTTCAAAACATACTTGCCTCTGTTCATCACCCGGATTCGTCAGGCCCAAGACAATTCACTTTCGCAAATATCAGCATCTTGTACGTGCCATGAGGAAACTTCACTTTCTTATCACCGGATCGCCACCTGGACAGACTCTCCCTGTACATACTGTAGAACTTCTTCAATGCAACGAGCTCCTGCTTCCTCTCCTCCGGGTCTTTACATGCTATCCGCGGATTCAACCCCCGCCTCTTTGCCATGCTCTTCGCCCCTTCACTTGTCCGGAGCCGCTTCAACCTCCGCACTCCAACGAACTTCCGCCCCTGTCTTTGCATGGCAGCCCTGACTTCCCTCT
>JAADFL010000159.1 GCA_013152945.1 Deltaproteobacteria bacterium
GGGCCTGCCCCTACAATGACGGTGATGATTCCGTGGATATGGTTGGGCATCATTTGAAACGCGCCAATATTAATGCCGGAATAATATCGGGTCCGTGGGCAATTTCGTAGCCGATATCCTCCATCCACTCCAGGGCGGTTTGTTCGATGGCGTTTTCGGTGATGCGGGTCATAGAGTGCCCCCTTGGCTTTCCACAAGCAAGGAATCACCCATCATCATTTTGTAATGTTCAATATGGCCTGTTTTCTTGAATATCTGCGTGAAAACACTCAAATAGTTATCGATCATGGAATGATCAATCGAGACATAGAGGGAATCATGGGAAGAATGGGACCCGTCGTTGACCCATGAAAACAATGACCTGCAGATCAGTTTTTCTTTCCCTTCAAAGTGCTCACAAATTCCGTCAGGATCAACATTTCCAAGAATCTTGAAGTAGTTTTCTAAAATCCTGCGTAGCGCGTTCTGAATCGCCAGATTGTCTCGCTCCGGATTTCTTACCTCGGACCACAAGAGTTCATAAGAGGTCTTGATCGGATTCGTTTCGTGGCTCTGGAGTTTTGACTCCTGCCTGACTTTCCTAACCGTCCAAAAAGTCTCATCTTTTAGTTTCCGATCTGCGCTCCTTTTAGGGTTGAACGAAACCTCCTTGTGAAAATACACATTGTGCGTTAGAACAAAGACCTGCTTGATTGTCCCGCTCTGGTTCCTTACCTCATCAAATAGGCCCTTGATCAAATTGCTTACAATGAAAAGAATGTCGCTATCAAGGCTGGAGACTGGATCATCGAAGACGACGACACGATCTGATGTCATACCGCTTTCTGACTCGCTGCCTTTGAGAAGATGGTAAAAATATAGAAAAGTGACAAAGCTTCTCTCCCCCTCGCTGAGCGTCTCCTTCGCATCGGAGCCGTCAGGACGCTGAATCTTGTAAAACCTTTCTCGTTCGGATTTCGCAAGTGCGAAACCTCGGAACCCAAACGACTTGAGAAGCGCGTTTATGCCGTCAATCGTTGGCTGAATGCTGGTCGTGTCTTTCTCAAGCGTTCTGATCTCCTGCTCTTTCTTGCGTTTATCCTCGGTCTCGTCCTTGACTTGCTGTTCAAGATTGGCTTTCGCCCTTTCGAGCCCGGTCTTCTTGCTCTTGTATGTGGCCAAGTCGCTCTTGATCTCGTGATCGAGTAGGTACCGCCATACCTGCCCCTTCAGCTCCGACCTCTCGGTTTCGAGATTCAAAACCATCGTGTTGTGCTCTTGGATCGTTGTGTTTGCCGCTTCGAGGAGTGTCTTGATGGCCTCCAGGATGTTCTTCAGCGAATCCAACTCGATTGACTTACTCGACTCCCGCCGTTTCTCTTCGATGCGTTGGATGTTTATTCTGATTTTTGAGTCAAGAAGATCGCTCCTTGTCTGAAGCTTCTCCGAGTCAAGCAGTTTCGACGGACTATCTAGAAGTTTCTGCAAGCTTTGCTGGAGGCGTTCAGAATCAGACTTGTAGTCCGTATACAATTTTTCAATCGCAGCGGTATCCGTTTCGAACGCTTCGTCGAAGTATTCGTTCAGACTTGCTTCCAATGATGCGTTTGTGTTTTGCTGACAAAAGGGACATACGCGTTCCTCTGGGTCGTAGAACTCTCGTCCTTGCTTGACCCAATCGCTGTTGCCGAGCTTCTGGATCATCGCTGCGATATCCACATCGAACTTTCCAATTACTTTCTTCTTCAGAATCGGATTTGTCTCGTAGGCGAGGAGATCATCCGAATTGGGGAGAGTAAGAATCAGCTCCGTCTGAGGCGCTTCGCCAAAAACCGTCTCGGCTTTCTTCTCCAAGGCGGCGAGGAGGCCGGAAATGGAAGTGTTGCTGCTTGATTCTTCGAGGAGTTTCGCTTTGAACTTACGTTTCGTATCGCGCACACCAGTGAATGCACCCTTAAGCTCACCGTCGTGCTTCAGCTTGAGGGCCCAGCATTTTACTTCGAACTCGCTCTCCAGTTCTGCCAACTCTGCAATCTTTCCGCCATTGCCATTTTGTCCTTGCAATGTGGCTTTCAGCGTGGCAATGGAGTTGGTTATCGAATCTAGTTTTTTTTTCGTTGCATCGATATTGTCGAGGATGTACTTACCTTTCTCCCCCAGTGTGAAAATACCTTTCAGTTCGTTGGTTGGGTTGAAATTCTTTTCGACGAAGTCGCGATTATAGACCATGACCTCAAGTGCGGTTCCGCCTTTCCATGTTACCTCACATTTGGGATATGCTCCAAGATCAGCAATGACTTTGGAAATTGTGGTTTTGCCTGTTGCATTAGAGCCATAAACAAAATTGATCTTTGCTAAGTCGAATAGTTTTTCCCCCGTCGGACTATATGATGCAGCATCTGCGATGCTAATCTGTTGAATCATTTAACACCCTCCAGCAACTTCTCCGCGTCGGGGATTGGCAACTCTCCGGAAATAAGTTTGGGGAGGAGTGTGTCGCGAAGGCAACTTAGCTTTGACGACTGGATATCATTTTCAAAACGAGAATCGAAGAGGAGTGCTATTTGCTCATTTGCGGCATCCATAACGGCTGTAGGAGGAACGACCATCTTGGCATCTGAAAGGTGGTGTCGTTTGATATGCCCCATTGTGGTTGCCTTGTCGGCAGCAATGCGCTGAAACCAGTGCAGGTGATGCGAGGTCCAGTAGTAAAAGAACCATTTGGGGTATTCAAGTGAGGTAACCTTGAAGACGTGCTGGTTGAGAACTCCCTGCCCGCTTGTCCAAACATCAACCAAAAGGCTGCCAGGCCACGAAAAAAGTACGTCCCCATCATTCACAAGGTACTTAGCGGGTACATTCGGCGTAGCCTGATCGGTGTTGTCGGAGATACCGTTTCGCAATTCACAGATTTTGATAACCGGCAATGAAAGCTCTCCATCAACGACCGGGAACTTCTGGCAAGCCAGTCCATTTAGAAAATCGGCAATCTCATCCAGGGACTGCACCTCCCACCCCTTCGGAATCTCCCCAAGCTCGGAGTTTTCGAAACTGTCGGGGAAGAGAGAATCGAACTTGGAATGATGAATAGTGAAT
>JAADFL010000160.1 GCA_013152945.1 Deltaproteobacteria bacterium
GTGGTGAAGGCTTGATTGACGGGCCGGAGTATAAGAGAGGCTTCCTCATAGGAGACGAGGATTGGGTCAAGTCGGAACGTGAGAAGTATCGGGGTTGGTGGAAGTCTGATTTTGATGATCCATGACGTGTGAAGCCTGATTGAGGCTAATATCTTTTTCAGTCATCTTCAGTCATCGGGTAACGGGCAAAAAATGTGCTTGTAATGGGCCGGCACATATACAGCCGAATAATAATTACGCCGTGTTGTATTTTTCCAGGTTCGCCTGCCTGTAGCTTGTACCCCAATTCCGAAATCCGAAATCCCGGATCCCGAATCCGAAATCCCAAATCCAAAAGGGCCGGCGTCGTGGTAGGGCCCCCTTGGGGGTCGTACGTCCCCGTTGGGTTTCCCCCTGGGGTCGCCCCTGCTTGCTCCGTCCCCTCTGGGTCCCCTCTGGGTCCGTCCCCTCTGGGTCCCCGTCCGTCCCCTCTGGGTCCCCGTCCCCACTGGGTCCCTTGAGTTGCTTGGACCCCCTTTTGGGTCGTCCTTTTTATGATCTAGCACCTTTTCGGCTATTGCAGGATCTGCACATAAGTTGGGCGTTATTCAGCTGAGTACGTCCGCCGTGCGCATAGGCAACGACATGATCAATTGTGAAATCATCCCAGGTCAGCCTACGTCCACATGATGTGCATTTTCGATGGACATCACTATTCCACAAGATCCTTCTCTGCTCTGGCGAGAAAATTCGTTTCGAATCCTTTATCTCAAATACCGGTCTGAGTAGTGACCGGATTATCTTGGCCCGGGCTTCGCGTTGTGGCGCTGTATCTGTGGTACCTCTTACAGTAACGAGATAGTCAGAATAAGGGGGGCCTGGCCTTACAGTTTTTCCTTCTCGTTGGCTTACAAACACTTCGTCCACGCCATGAGATAAATGCTTTAGCAACTCAAAGGCAATCTGACTTCGCTTTCGGTCGCCAATAACCAGCCCTTCTTTGTACATTTCCCACACTACCAAGAATAGAGTATAGAACTCTACGCTATTGCGCAGCCTAGTCTCTCGTAGATTCGGAAACATTCGTTGAATTAACTTCAAAGTCTGTACAAATTCTTTTTCCACTCGTTTAAGTGTATGGCCATTGATAGAATAATTTCCAATCGCACGATCGAGCGCAAGTTTCTTGTTAATTGGATGGCCTTGCAAAATCGACATAAGGAGTTCGGAAAACAGTTCGATTCCTTTCATGCGATCAAGTTGCCCTCTGGACAGTATTTTTTGTTCCAAGAGATATCGTTCATACCTATTTGCCAATATTCTGGCTTTTTTAAGAAACTTACTTTGAAAGAACCTGGCGTTTCGCTTTTCCGCCGAAGTCAATCTTTTACCCGTGGCATTTATTCTGACGAATAGATCAACAATCTCAGCGAGATTTCCCTCGATCTCCACTGTTTGCAACTTAAAGCCCTGAAAGGCTGCACATATAGATGGCACCTGCTTGCGTAAGGAATGCCATTTCCACAAAGTCGGCTTGTTAAGGTCAATATCTAGCCTTACGTTAAAAGTTTTCTTATAAAATGGTTTTTCTCCCATGAACATGAAGATCGATTCAAGCCGTTGCTTACCATCGATCACGTCATATACAGGCTTACCATCCGAAGTGCGTTTGTAAAGGAACAGATTAGGAAGTGGATAACCTGATACTATGGACTGGATCAATCTCTTGCGGTCAGCAAGGCTCCATACAGACTTCCGCTGAAAACCAGGTTGTAACTCAATTCTACCATTGCGATATAGAAGAACCAATTCATCGATAGTTCGTGTTCCATACGTAGTTGCGAGTGTCATATCTACAATCCTTTAATTCCCTATCAGCCTCTGAATAACATTTTCTGTCCTTATCATGCCTTTGTTGAAATAAATATACTTGAACTGGGATTTAGGTCAAATGCTGGCCGAGCTTTTTGTTAAACAACCGGCAATACCCATCTAACTAACTTGTTGCCCACAACTAATTAGGGCTATACACTACGTTTCCATGATATTGAGTTGCGAATCGCTGGATTACTCGTACGGTCGGAACAAAGCCCTGGCCGGGGTCAGCTTTTCCCTTGAACAGGGCTGCGCCGGCTTGCTCGGGCCAAATGGCGCAGGCAAGAGCACGTTGATGAAGTGCCTCATTGGGCATAGAAGAATCGAAAAAGGCCGAATCAATGTGCTTGGCTACGATCCTGCCGTGCACGGCCTTGAAATACGCAACCAAGTCGGGGTTATGCCGGAATCGGATGTGTACCTGCCGAACACGACCGGTCTGGAGATGACGCTCCAATGCGCACGCCTGTGTGGATTACCCCGGGCCCATGCAATGAGCCGTTCACATGAAGTCCTGGGTTATGTGGGGCTCGGCGAGGAGCGATACCGCCAAGTGGAGCAGTACTCAACCGGCATGCGGGCGAGGCTCAAGCTTGCCTGTGCCATTGTACACGGCCCCAAGCTGCTCCTGCTCGACGAACCCACATCCGGTCTCGATCCAGCAGGCAGGGAACAAATGCTCGAGCTGGTGGACGACATCACACATCGAACCGGTGTCAGTGCATTGTTTTCATCTCATATCCTGCACGACATCGAGAAGGTATCCGACCAGGTAGTCGTCCTGACCAGGGGGCAAGTCGTCTTCAGCGGCAATAAAGTCGACTTCCTGTTGCGCAATACAGGTCGACTCAACGTTAAGGTCAAATCGGGCAGGGAGCGTCTTGCTGAAAAGTTGGCTGCCCTGGGCTGCAAGGTGGAGATGCAGGAAGGCCGGGATGTATTCCAGGTCGGTATGCCCGAGGGTGGGACAGTGAAGCTCATATGGCAAGCGGCACACGAACTGGGCGTGCAGGTAAGACACCTGGCGCCGTTCTCGATCGGTCTTGACGATGCATTCAAGCAAGCAATGCAGGAAAGCCGGACCGCCCGTACGACCAGAGAGGACGGAATATGAACACGAACCAGGGACAGGCCAGGGTGGAACGGCTCGACTACCAGCCATACGATGGACCACTCGAACCTCTGGCCGGACGTTTCCTGGTAGTGGCCGGACATCAATTGCGATTGAGCAGAAAAGACAAGTGGTTTCGCCGTCTCTTGTGGTTCTCGTTCTTTCCGCTGGGTATATTCGCGGTGATGGTCATAGTGCAGTCAAAGGTGGAGCAGATCGGCAACCATGGTTTCAACCTATGGAGCCCTTTTTGGGGGGCGCAGATTTTTTCTGCAATATTGATAACCTATCTTTGCGGCAGGTCGACAATCGGCGAAGACCTTCGCACAGGAGCAGCTTCGGTCTATTTTGCCAGGCCCGTTACATTAAACGGGTATTTGGGGGGAAAGTGGCTGTCCGTATTTGTGCCGGTATTGTTCGTGACACTCGGACCGGCTCTCTTGTTGATCTCGTTTCGTTTTGCAATTGAACCAGGGGCCGGCCTGCTTTCATTCCTGCGTTGGCTGGCTGGTTTTCTTGCAGCTTCAATCCTTCTTTCCGCAGTAATGGGAGCCGTGATGCTGGCGGTTTCCTCCCTTACTCGGCGGGCGCGTACAGCCGGTTTCCTGTGGATCGGCTTTATAATAGGGATGTCTGCACTGGCAAACGGGCTGGCTAAATCTTTTGATGATCCCATATATACGGTTATTTCCTTTACAAGGGCGTCTGCACGCTTGCTTGCGTACCTGGTCGAAGGCAAGGGCTCTGCTGACATGGCTGCCATGGATGCGTTGAGTCATATTGTATGGCTTGTGATCGGCCTGGGCATTGTTCGTTTTCGCATTGCAGCGGGAAAAACAAGGGTGTGAGGCATGCCCCCGTTTTTACACATCGAATCAATGAGCAAGTGGTATGGCCAGGTGATAGCCCTCAATGACATCGACTTTGAATCCGATGTGCCCATCCTGGGCCTGCTCGGGCCCAACGGAGCGGGCAAGTCCAGCTTGTTGAAGCTGTTGGTGGGCTTGTCCAGGCCCTCGCGCGGCAAGGTCGAGGTGTTCGGGCTTCAACCTTGGCAAAACCATGACCTGCTTGCAGGACTTGGATACACTCCCGAGCATCACAAGTTGTATGACAGGCTTACCCCGATTCAGTTTGTCTCCTTGCTCCTGCAACTAAGCGGCTATCTTAGCGAGACCGCATACGATATGGCTGCACGCGCTATCGAGCAGTTGGCACTGGGCGAAAAAAAGGACGCTCCTATTCATACGTTGTCACACGGAATGCGCCAGAGGGTAAAGCTTGCCCAGGCCATTGCTCACCACCCGTCCTGGCTGGTTCTTGATGAGCCTCTCACCGGCATGGATCCGCTTGGCCGGAACATGACTATCGAAATGGTGCGTCGGATGGCGGCCGAGGGAACAAGGGTAATCGTGTCGAGCCACGTTCTCCACGAGTTGGAGGCATTGACTTCGGATATCCTCTTGCTTAACAGGGGCAGGCTCCTGGCTCAGGGCTCGGTGGCTGAAATTCGTGAACTGATAGACGAGCATCCGCACAGGATATTGATAAAGAGTGAAAATATTCGCAGCCTGGGCCGCGAACTGGCTGGATACGATTATGTTAAAAGAATCGAGTTCGAACCCGGGCACCTTGTCGTGGAGACGGATCGTCCTGATGATTTCTACACCATGATAGGTGAACTTGCTGCCGGTGACGATTTTATCGTGCATTCCATGATTTCGCTCGACGACAACTTGGAGGCGGTTTTCCGTTACCTGGTAAAATGAACGGCAACGAAAAAGAAAAACACGAGGGCGTTCAGGGAAGCAAAGTCCCGGTGCCTTCCTTTTGGCATGTATTGTGGCTCATGGTCCGGTTTTTCTTCAGCCGGAGTCTTGGAACGAGCCGTATTCTCTGGCTTGCCGGGCTGTGGTCGATTCCCGTGGGTCTTGGCGCCTGGTGGCGTTTTTTCGAGCACGGGGATGCCAGGGCTTTTTTCATGGAGATCTCGGTTAATTTATTGCTGCAACTGTTCAGCCTGGGTTTACCTCTTTACCTTGCGGTGTCTGCGGTGAGGGACGAGGTGGAGGATCGCACCATTACCTACATGTTTGTTCGGCCTGTAAGGCGTGAAGTGTTGCTGGGAAGCAAGATTGTATCTGTCGCCCTGGTGGTATGCGCCTGGCTGGCAGCGGCCGCACTTGCATCTTACCTGGTTCTTGCAATCGGGAACGAATCGAACCTCGCAGACGACTTGCAACTTTTGGTTCGCCACATCCTGGTCTTGTGGACCGCTGCGGTTATTTACACAGGATTGTTCGCAATGTTCGGCCTTGTCCTGGCTAGGCCATTGCTACTTGCTGCAATATTCGGCCTGGGATGGGAGATTACGGTGAGCAACCTGCCCGGCGCTTTTCCGAGGCTCACAATCATGTACTACCTGAAATCCTTGCTGGATATCGGGCCTGTATCAAGAGGCGTGGTGTCCTTGTTGGTGCCGTCCATCGAACCGGCCAACACGGCCTTTTCCCTTGTGGTTTTGACAGTGCTTGCGGCTGTCCTGTACACGGCAGCATTTGTAACCGCCGGGCATAAAGAATACAGGTTGTAAAGCTGTTGCCAATATTATTTTCCGGATCCCCCCGAATCCACAGCGCCGGAATTTTGCCTTGGCGGCGTGGAGTCATTTAACGATTCCAAGCCTTTCCATTATTGGAAGAACCTTCAAGACATCGATTGAATCCATGAATATGGATGCAAGACCCGCCGGCACAACAGGAAGGTTCATGTTTCTCTTATTGCCATTCACGGCACAGTGGAATCTCCTCCAACCTCCCTGATGAATGCAGTGTTCGAAGTTCCACAAGTTTTTCTCCCAGCCAAACGTCGTTCAGCGGTTGTATTTTCAGATCTCCGATTGGAGCAATGCCGCAGAAGTCATAACAACACGGCACGCAGGTGCCGTCCCACAGAACAGTCATACTTCGCCAAAGCCTGATACACCTCAATGCCGCGCTTTTATCAAAAACATTACTTGCGGGAACGAGCTGTCCTTCTCTTGGACGATTGTGATAATTGATGTTGAGCGGCTTTATCCTAACCGCGTCTACAGTGCTGTTCGCCCATCTCTTTTTGAATGCGCTTATCTCGTGGGAATTCATCTTCTGCGCCACCAGTTGGACGGTGACGGACAATGAACTTCCTTTGTTTGATCTCATTTCCAGGAATCTGGAGATGTTGTTCCTGGCGATTTCTATGTTTCCCGCCCCGTGAACCTTTTCATAGGTCTCCCGGGTGTCTGCATCCAGGGAGAATACTATTGCATCCAGTCCGGAGTCGAGCAACATCTCGGCCTTGTCTCGATCCAGGAGCAATGCCGTGGTCTGGAGATAGGTTTTTACACCCCGGTCTTCCAGTATCCTTAGGGCCGCCTCAAGCTCCGGGTACAACAATGGTTCCCCGTCCAGGCAGAGATCCGACATCTCCAGGCCCGGAACGGCCTGGTCGAGCACGTCTTTCAATAGTTCGAGGTCCATGTCGCCAATCGGTCTTTTGCAAAGATCCCTCGGGCACATGGGACAATGAAGGTCGCACCGGTTTGTTAGCTCCAGCGTTATATCCGACGGCATTCCCCGTGGCATGGGATTCTTGAGCAGATAGGCTTCGGCCAGTCTGATCCTGTTCATGAGTTTTGCCGGCATAACCACTTTCCCTTTTCTGCCGCCATGTCAGGCTTTGGGTCTATTACCTACGGAACAAACATGTCAAGGACTCCAAATGACAGTACCCGGTCTTCAGGATGATCGATGCAGAATCCAGGTTGAGTTAGTTGTCTTTTTTTGGTACTTGAACAGGTAATGGATTCGAGGGGGAAGCCGGGAGGTATGGACATGCTAAGAAAAATCCTCGCTGGTGCAGGCGTCGGTTTGGTCTTGATCCTTTGTGCAGCCCTGCCGGCCCTGTTGTATAGTGAGACTACCAGGGCCACAGGCAGATTGGAGAGAAAGGATTATTCCATAGATGTTACCGGTTCCACGGTCAAGGCGGCTCAAAAGGCCAAGATATCCATCAGTATCGAGGCAAAGGGAGAATACGAGCTTCACATTCACGGTGCGCCTTTCAAAATCACCCTGGTCCCTCCAAAGGGAATCGAGCTGGACAAGACAACCCTGACCATCAAGGATTCTGAATCAAAGAAGGCCAAGGCTCAAAGATTCACGGACTGGGCCAGGTCCGGCAAGCCGGGGATTTATCGAGTCCCGGTAAAACTGGATTTCGTGCTCTGCTCGGCCAAGATGTGCAAGCCGGTTCAAGACGAAACATCTGTAAAATTGGTGTTCGAAGGTCCGGGCTCTTCCTCGAAGTAACGCTTCAGTTTATCGTTCAGGGATGTCCTGGATATTCCAAGCGTATAGGCTGCTTTTGTACGATTGTTGTTGCATCCTGCGAGCACCTTCAAGATATGCTGCCGGTTCAGCTCTGCAAGGGTCATGTTTGCGGCGGTGCGTGTATCAACAGGTCCGATAAGGATGTCGCCGCGATCAAGTGTATATTTTTTACAAATCAAGACCGATCTGTAGATAACGTTCTTCAGTTCCCTCACGTTTCCCGGCCAGGTGTGCCCCTGCATCTTCCTAATAGCTTCTCTGGTGAATTTCCTCGGCCACATACCCATGTCCTCCAGTATCGCTTTTATAAGCAATGGAATGTCCTCGAAACGATCACGCAACGGGGGCAAATTGATCTCAAGCACATTCAGCCTGTAGTACAAGTCAGATCTGAACCTGCCTGCCCAAACCTCGCGAGCCAGGTCCTTATTGGTGGCTGCCAGGATTCTGACATCTGAAGTAAAAGTGCCCGTGCCTCCAATGCGTCTGATTTCACCGGTTTCCAGCACTCTCAAGAGCCTGGTCTGCATGTCCAGAGGCATTTCACCGATCTCGTCGAGGAAGAGGGTTCCCCGATCCGCTACTTCGAACATACCTTTCCTCTTTTTTTCAGCTCCTGTGAAGGCACCTCGTTCATAACCGAACAATTCGCTCTCGATTAGGGAACTCGGCAGGCTTCCGCAATTCAGGGGAATGTATGGAGCATCATGCCTTAACCCCGAGTCGTGAATGGCCCTTGCCACCAGGTCTTTTCCTGTCCCGGATTCGCCTTGTATCAAAACCGGTGCATCGGTATCGGCAATCAATCGGAGGGAGGCGAACACCTCCTGCATGACAGGATTATTGGATAAGAGCCTGCCGAAGCTGCAAAAATCCGATCCAGGTTCGATGCCTGTCTTGGTCATCTCGGAGTCATTGCCGTTATCTCCAAGACGCAGCGCCATGCGGTAACCCGCCAGTTCGATAATGTCCCCGTCCGACAGCTTGCACTCGGATGCAGGCCTGCCGTTCACGAGCATGGTATTTCTTCCCTCTGCAACCAATGAACAGCCGTTCTCCCACGTCTTTATCAGGGCGTGGATTCTCGACACCCTTGGATCAGCAAGCACGAGTTCGCATGACGATGCCCGGCCGATTCGTGTTTCCCCGGGTTTGAGCTTGAGTTTCATTGCATTTCCTCTGGGTGTCATCAATTCGATGAATCCGGTATTCATGAGCAACCTCCTGTTTTTTCTGGTTCTTTTCTGAAATTGAGGGCTGAACGAAAAAATGCCTTTCTTCGACACACTATTATAATCGTATCAATACCGTATTTTGTTTACTAAAAAATCAAAGTCTTTTCGGTATTCGTATGGAAGAAAGACGGCGGCACAAGGCAAAGTAGGTCAACAAGGGCTGCTCTTCCTCATCGAACCTTTCATGGAAAAGGTTCCTTATCTCCTCTTTGCTTATCCTGTCACGCTTGAGCCCATAGTACAGGCGGTCTCCCAACATGTAACCCAGTGCATGGGTGAGGCGGTTGAACATGTCCACGTCCTGGGAATACAGGACCTTAAGCCATGGGTCGGACTTCTTCGATTTCCCCTTTTCCATGTCCTTGTGGGCGATTACGAATCTAGCCAGTCGATATGCCTCACCATCGACCGCGGCTATTCCTTTTTCCCTGAACGTTTCGATGTCCTGCAGGAAATCCCTCTGGTGATCACACTTTCGTTTCGGGTTTATTACCTTGGAACCGAAGAATCCCAAGGCCTCTTCGAGACACCGGGCATAGAATGAATTGACCAGGTCGGCCGGCTCCCTCGAACTCTTGGCGCACACATAGTGAATGAAATGGCTCGCCTCTTCAGCAATGTGGTTGAGTGAAAGTTTGGCAAGATACACCATGCCCATGTTGGGTATGGTGTAGCTTTCTGAAGACAATACCTGCTCGCGAATGATATCCAACTCACTTTTTGTAAATGCCTTGCTTTGCTTAAGCCTGGCGAAAAAAGAAAGGTCATGAGCCGAATATACCTCGACCTGGTCCAAAGCTCCTTTCAGGTCGATACCAAGAAATTGTGCAATAATTTCAGCTATTTCTCGAAACTTGTCCCCAAGGTCAGGCGAATCCACCAGTGTCTCGCCTGCTTCGAGCCAATTCACGTAAGACTGCTGGACTATGTGTGGTGGAGTGTTCAGAGAACAGTACTCATCTCCCTTGATGTGGACTACCTCGATTGTATCTTCCTTACCCTGCTTGACCAGCTTCCAATAGATTTCTTCCCGGTTTTGATACAATATGAGACATTTCGGCTTTTTCAGGTTCCTGGTGCCGGCCAGCTTTCGCACCATTTTGGGCAAGTGGGGAGGTGCGATGTGAAGCTCACCCACCAGAACCATTATGGTATGAAATGGATACTTTGAAAGCAATTCCACAATGGTTTCAGCCATGTGTTTATCCCGCCTTGCCAGGGAATCCGACCTTGTATGCAGCTTGGTGCCGCCTTTTCCCTCGATACCGGCCACCAATATGTTGTTCTGCCTTGCGAATTCCAGGATCGGCTTGTAATTCTCCCAGTTTCCCACAAGCCAGTGGTCCGGGCCTATAACCTCTGACAGGAAACGATTCTCCTTTGCTTTCGACCACTTGCCTTTCATGTACGCATCCAGGGTTGCTTGCTTTTCTGTCTCCACCATCTCCATTGCAAAGATTGTCAAAGGCTCTTGTCCTTTACCCGCCTGTCTTCCGGCTTTCACCAAGCCTTCTGCAACATGCAGGAATGTCTTTTGAGCCGGTCGCAAGGTATGATAGTCCCCGATGTACACGATATCCACGGTTTGTGCCCGCTGGATCAACTCCTTGGGAGATATTGCCTCGCGAAATGACTTGGTCCGTCTTAAGACCTCGGCTTCGTACTCGGCAAGGTACTTTGGAGGTCTGGCTATCGACGCCTCGATCAGTTTTTGGTTACGCTTGAACAAGGCCTGTTGTATGGCGACTATTTCATAGCGTGCTTCTCTTGACTTGCGATTGATTGATTTGCGGTTGCCCTTCATCGAGTTTCATGCTTACCTGATTTACCCGGGGTTGACAAGCAAACATGCGTGGGTATATTGTGGCCGCCCTTTACGGGCAGGAGGTTTTGGGTTTGAGGCTGGACATCAACCAAATTGCAAGCAATGGGACGGCACTGCATCTCGACATGGCCCAACCGCTTCTCTCCGAACTGTTGGACCTGGGCACTGATGAGTTGACGGCCGTAAAGGCAAGGGGGCCGCTCCATGTCGACGTGGAGTTGTTGTGCACAGGTGACGATTATTCGGTCGTGGGACGCATCGAATGCAAGGTGGAACAAACATGTATCAGGTGCCTCGATCCTGTTTCGACGAGCCTCAACCTGCCGATAAGAGTCGTGTTTTCAAGAGAATCCACAGGGTTTGGGGCAAATCGGGATGACCTGGAGCCCGGAAAAGATCATTACCTTTTTTCCGGTCACTATATTGACCTGGATGAAATGATCAGAGAAAACATTTTACTGGGTTTGCCGGATTACCCCTTGTGCAAGGAGGATTGCCTGGGTTTGTGCCCGGTATGCGGGAAGAATCTCAACTTTGGGCCATGCTCGTGTTCAAAGGATGAGCCTGATCCAAGGTTGGCCGAGTTGAGTAATGTCAAGCTTTAGGAGTAGGGTCTAAAGTGGCCCGATCTGATTTGGAGGTGGAGAAATGGCGGTTCCAAAGAAAAAGAAATCTCGTTCGAGGATAGGCGCCCGCCGTTCTCATGATCATGTTTCCGTCCCTGCAATAGTTTCCTGTCCATCATGTGGAGAGCCCAAGGTAGCCCACCAGGTATGCCCTAACTGCGGGAAGTACGCAGGCAGGATGGTTATAGAGAGCGAAGAAGAAGAATAGAGATTCAGACTCGCGATCTTGAAAATATTTTCTTCCGCCTTTTGGCGTTGGGAGATGGCAGTTGGAAAAGGCTCGAATCGCTGACAGGATAGCAGAGATCGTTGCTGCCGAGTTGGAGATGGAGAATCCCGGGCAGATCAAACCGGAATCGAAATTCATAGACGATCTTGGCGCCGACTCGCTCAAAATTTTTGCCTTGATTACCTCTATCGAAGAGGAATTCGATATCACGATAGATGATTCCGCTATTGAAGAGATCAAGGTGGTGGCGGATGCCACGGCATTGGTGGAACGCATGCTATCCGAACAGGTCGTGGCATGAGGATTGCCATAGGCAGTGACCACAGGGGTGTGGATCTCAAAGCCGGACTGGTCGGTTTTCTGAAGAAGCGGGATATCGTAGTTTTGGACAAGGGGCCTGATTCCAAGCAATCATGCGACTACCCGGATTATGCCGGAGCTGTTTGTAAAAGCGTTCAGGCCGGAGAGACAGACCTTGGCATCGTGATTTGCGGCAGTGGAATAGGCGTATCAATAACCGCGAACAAGTTCAATGGAATCAGGTGCGCCTTGGCGTATTGCACCGAGGTTGCCGGTTTTGCGAGGAGACACAATAATGCCAACGTGCTTGCCCTGGGTGCGGATTTTGTATCGCTGGAACATGCCAAGGCCAGGGTATCCGCATGGCTGGATGCTGAATTCGAGGGCGGACGCCACCAAAGGCGTATCGACAAGATAACCGCCTTGGAGAAAAGTTCTTGAGCCCGGCACCGGTGAAAAACGATCAAAGACCCGGCTGGGACGAATATTTCATGCGTTTCGCTGAATTGGCCCGGGCCAGGTCCACTTGCCTTAGAAGAGCAGTCGGAGCCGTGATAGTAGTGGACCGTAACGTGGTCGCCACAGGTTACAACGGTGCTCCGAAAGGGCTCCCCCATTGTGCAGAGGTCGGATGCTTGAGAGCTAAACTAAAGGTTCCTTCCGGTGAAAGACACGAATTGTGCCGGGGCTTGCATGCAGAACAAAATGCGATTATCCAGGCGGCTTACCACGGCACGAGTATCAGGGGCGGAACGCTCTATTGCACTACTTCTCCGTGTTCCATATGTGCCAAGATGATAATCAATGCAGGGATCAGGAGAGTCGTATTCTCCGAAGAGTACAAAGATCCACTGGCAGGTCAATTGATGGAGGGATCCGGTATCGAGATCGTTCAAATTTCTGCCGGCTGATTGCCAAGTGATGTAAAAATATGGTGTATTCGGAGCATGTGGAAACGGCGACCATGAAGCGGGGTGGTTACGCATGAGATGTCCTTTTTGTTCCAAGGCCGATACGCGGGTAATAGATTCCAGGTTGGCCAAGGAAGGAAGAGTGGTTCGGCGGCGCAGGGAGTGCGACGGTTGCGGAAGGCGTTTCACTACTTACGAAAGGGTCGAAGAAATACTACCCCTGGTCGTAAAAAAGGACGGCAGGCGCGAAGCCTTTGACCGGGGAAAGGCAGTGTCTGGTTTGAAACGGGCATGCCAGAAGAGACCTGTCGGGCTGGACGAGATTGAGGGAATGGTGGAGAGCCTCGAACATTTTCTCCAGGAACGTGGAGAGAAGGAAGTGGAAAGCCGTGTCATCGGGGAGGAACTGATGGCAGCCTTGCGGGAGTTGGACGAGGTTGCGTACGTAAGGTTTGCTTCTGTATACAGGTCTTTCAAGGATATAGAGGAATTCATGAAAGAACTCAAGGGCCTGCTTGGCGATAGAAATGAGTGAATCCATAGGTGACTTCGACCGTGCATGCATGAAACAGGCTATCCTGCTGGCTGAAAAGGGTATCGGTCGAACCGCACCCAATCCGCCGGTCGGGGCAGTGGTTGCGAGAAACGGCAGGATTGTCGGCAAGGGATTCCATAGGGGCGCAGGGATGCCTCATGCCGAGATTGAGGCATTGAAGCATGCCGGTGACAAGGCCGGGGGTTCCACCATTTACGTTACCCTCGAACCCTGCGATCACTATGGAAGGACGCCGCCCTGTACGCTTGCCTTGATAAAGGCGGGAATAAAGAGGGTGGTTGCAGGCACCCTGGATCCAAATCCGAGGGTAAGGGGCAAGGGTGTATCCCGTTTACAGGATGCCGGTGTCGATGTGTCACTGGGCGTCATGGAGATGGAATGCAAAAACCTGATTCGGCCCTATGCGTACTGGATGAAAAGCAAGAGACCACTTGTCACTGTAAAGGCGGCCGTAACCCTGGACGGGTACCTTGCCGCCAGGACGGGCGATTCCAAATGGGTTACAAACGAGAAGTCGAGAAGTCTCGTGATGAAGATGCGCGACAGGTGCGATGCCGTTATGGTCGGGGCGCGCACCGTCAACAAAGATGACCCGTTGCTTTCCGCCCGTATAAGGCGGGGACGAGATCCCGTGCGTATAATCCTGGATGCCGGTTTGAGCGTACCTTTATCGTCCAGGGTGTTTGATACCAAGACCGGGGGCCGCACCATAGTCTATGCATCCAGGACTGCAAGCCGTGCCAAGGCGGAGAACCTAGGCAAGAAGGGTATCGAAGTGGTGCGTGTACGGGCCGGAAAGGGATTGCTGGATTTGCCTATGGTGCTGGACGACCTTGGTAAACGGGGATTTCATCATTTGTTGGTCGAAGGAGGAGGCACGGTCCTCGGAGAATTTTTCAGGCACAGGCTGGTGGACAGGGCTGCCGTGTTTGTGGCGCCGAAGATTCTCACCGGTTCAAAAGGCGTGAAACTTGCTGCCATGGGCCCTGGACCTGCAAAGATGTCCTCCGCTATTCTGTTGAAAGATCCGGTTGTAAGAAAACTTGGGACAGACGTGTTGTTCGAGGGCGACGTGATCTATCCATTGACGAACGATTGGAGGGCGGCCTAGGTGTTTACCGGCCTCATTGAACAAGTCGGAACAGTTGTCCGGTCGGCCAGGAGAGGGCCGGGAATGTCGCTCTGGATAGAGGCGGACTCCATGATGGAAGGCTTGGCGGAAGGAGACAGCATAGCAGTGGACGGCGCCTGTCTGACTGTGGAGGACAAAGCTTCCAAAAGTTTCGTGGTTTTTCTTTCTCCGGAAACCCTTTCCAGGACGACCTTTGGCTCGGTGAGATCCGGTCGCAGGGTAAACCTGGAAAGGGCTTTGCGTTTGAGCGACAGGCTTGGCGGTCACCTCGTACAGGGACACGTGGATGGAAAGGGCGTGGTGACAGGTGTTTCCTCTGTTGGTGATGCCAGGGAAATTGTCATAAAGGCTCCAAAAAACGTGCAAAGGTACCTGGTGGACAAAGGTTCCATAACAGTGGATGGAGTGAGCCTGACCGCGATGAAGCCGGGGGTGGATTCCTTTACTGTGTCGGTGATTCCCCAAACCCTGGAGAGAACGACACTCAAAGATTTCAGGCCGGGACAGGAGGTAAACCTGGAGGCGGACTTGGTAGCGAAATACGTTGAAAAGCTTTTGGGCTTGAATCCCGGAACAGGGGTGGGTATGGATCTTCTTGCCAGAAAGGGCTATCTCCTATAACTTGTCAATCCTTGGAGGATTTCAGGATATTACCATGAACGAAGAAAACAGTGCCAAGAAAGTAGCAGAGGCCATTTCAGCCTTGAAGAACGGACGGATGGTAATCCTCGTTGATGATGAGGATCGTGAGAACGAGGGCGACCTGACCATTGCAGCCGAGATGGTGACTGCGGATGACATCAACTTCATGGCCAAGTATGGGCGGGGCCTGGTGTGTCTTACTCTCACAGAAGAATGGGCCGACCATCTGGGACTCGATTTGATGGTCAAACAAGAGCGTAACCGTTCGAAGTTCGGGACGGCCTTCACTGTTTCCATCGAGGCCAGGGAAGGTGTTACCACCGGCATCTCGGCTGCTGACCGCGCCACCACAATCAGGACAGCCGTTGCTCCGGATGCAAAACCCGATGACTTGGTAACACCGGGACATATCTTTCCATTGAGGGCAAAAAAAGGCGGAGTGCTTGTTCGTACAGGCCAGACGGAAGGCTCTGTAGATCTTTGCAGGCTGGCGGGATTAAGGCCGGCGGGTGTCATTTGCGAAGTCATGAAAGATGACGGCACCATGGCGAGGATGCCCGACCTGGAGAAACTGGCCGAAGAATTCGATTTGCCGATAGTATCGGTTGCCTCGATTATCAACTACAGGATGCGCAACGAATCCCTGGTGACTCGTGTGGCCGAGACCACACTTCCATTGCCCGAGGGAGAATTCAGGGCCATTGCGTACGACAATGAAATCGACCATATTGGACATCTCGCCTTGATCATGGGTGACCTGAGAAGTCCGGAGCCGGTGCTCGTCAGGGTTCATTCCGAGTGCTTGACCGGGGATGTTTTCGGTTCTCTCAGATGTGATTGCGGCCCTCAACTTCACAAATCCATTGAAATGGTGGCCAAAGAAGGCAGGGGAGTTGTCTTGTACTTGCGCCAGGAAGGCAGGGGAATCGGATTGAGGGCCAAGATCAAGGCCTATGCACTACAGGAATGCGGAAGGGATACTGTTCAGGCGAATGAGGAACTGGGATTCAAGCCTGATCTGCGCGATTACGGTATCGGCGCACAGATCCTGGCCGACCTTGGCTTGATGAAGATTCGCCTTATGACCAATAACCCGCGGAAGATAATCGGTTTGGCAGGGTATGGTCTGGAGGTAGTGGAAAGGGTCCCCATCGAGATTGAACCCAACAGGGCCAACAAGGAATACCTGAAGACCAAGCAAAAAAAACTTGGTCATTTATTGCATATCAGCGAGAAGAACAAGTAGGCCTTGAATGTGTGCTTTCAGGGATTGGGCGGAGGAAGAATATGATGCAAACTTTTGAAGGAAAGTTGAAAGCAACCGGCCTGAAATTCGCCGTGGTCCAGGCCAGGTTCAACCATTTCATAGCCGACAGGTTGCTGGAGGGCGCACTGGATGCCCTTGTGCGGCATGGCGCGGATGAGAAAGACATTTCCATATACAAGGTGCCGGGATCATGGGAGATGCCGGTATTGGTGTCCAAGTTGGCTGCAAACGGTGACTTCGATGCAATCATTGCGGTAGGCGCGGTCATACGCGGTGCCACACCACACTTTGAATATGTGGCAGCCGAGGCGGCAAAGGGATTGGCACAGGCTTCCATTGGATCGGGAAGGCCTGTTTCATTCGGTCTCATAACCGCGGACACGATTGAACAGGCGATTGAACGGGCAGGCACCAAGTCTGGGAACAAAGGCTTTGATGCGGCCTTGGCCGCCATCGAGATGGCGAATCTCTTCAAGCGGATCGGTTGAAGACATTAGGAGTGGTTGGAGTTGGGAGCACGTCGTCGCGCCAGGGAGATAGCCTTACAAGTGCTCTTTGCAATGGATGTTGCCGGTAAGGATGCCAATGCAGGGCTCGGGGATGTCCAGGGACTGTCCATAAGCACATGGTCGAGCGAAACCAGGCGATTTGCAAACAGGTTGGCCTCGGGAGTCGAACAGAACCGGGAAAAGATAGATACGATCATTCGTGAGAGTTCACACAACTGGCGGCTGGAAAGGATGGCCCTGGTGGATCGCAACGTGTTACGGCTCGCTGTATTCGAGTTGTTGTATTGCGAGGATATACCAAGGAAGGTCAGTCTCAACGAAGCCATAGAACTCGGGAAAAAGTTCGGATCGAGCGATTCGGGTGCTTTCATAAACGGTGTTCTCGACAGGATTGCCAGAGCATCGGGCAAGGAATAGGTTCGGCCCGTGGATCTGCTGCTCGGTACCATTGATTTTGACGTGTTCGACCGGTGTGATGCGCATGATTTGGCCCTGCCGATATTCCTGGAAGACAGGCCGCCCATGGGACTGGCCGGATTGGCCGACTGGAGATTGCACGGCCTGGTTTCGAACTGGATAGCAAGGAGATTCATAGAACCAAGAGAGGCAAAGCCTGTTCTCTATGGGGGAGATTCGCGCTTGAGTTTCGATAGGATTTTCATTCAGCCCATGGGCTCCATGGCTGATATCAAGGCAGCGGATTTGGCAAGGCGCAACGAGGAATTTGCGTCTGTCATATCCTTGGCAGGAGTGCATGACCTTGCCTGTCCGGTTCCGGGCCTGGGGGCCGAGGGCATAGAAGATGAATATGCACTGGAACAGTGGCTTGCAACATTGGAGATACACCTTGAAAATCCACGTGTAACGCTTTTCCTGCCCGGTCATTTATTGGAAATTGCCTCGGGCAAGGGACAATCAGCCGGATGGAACACCGAGTTGATCTCCATGGAGAAGGAGAATGGCTCGTACTGAAAGGTGCAGTCGTTGCGGCAGACTCATTGCGCCTGGTTCGACTTTTTGCCCTGGTTGCGGCGGCCTGGCCGTTCCCACTGGATCGAGGTGGAAGGGCAAGCTGCCCATGGGCTCAAGCATAGCCGGATGCGAAATAACCGGATCCGCAACTCATTCCCCGGTCACCGAGCGTTATGTTGCAAGGGATCTGGACAGTGGAGAAGACCGGGAAGTGGTTCTGGTTTTTCCGCCGGGAGAGTTGCAGCCAGAGGCCTTAAAACGCTTCATCCTTTTTCTCGAAAGCTACAAGGCTGAATCAGGGAGTCCCGGTCTACTCCGGGTGTTCAGGTATATCCAGGAGCATGGTTGCATATACATCGTGACGGAACCGGCTCCGGGACCTGCCCTTGACTCCAAACTAGTAGGCATGTCAGGCGCATTCAGGGCGTTGGATCGGAAAAATGCAGTACAGTTACTCTTGGGGGCCTGCAAAATAATAAAGAATTTTCATACTCGGCTCCAACCCTACTTTGGTATTTCGCCAAAAAGAATTTTCCTTTCCGGCGAGCGTGGAGTCATTCTGGATTTGCCCATAGAACCATGGCTCGTCCCCAACTGGATGACATGGCCGTGGTTGACATACTTCGAGGCGGGTTATATTGCCCCCGAGGTGTTACAAGGCGATCCCGTGTCGCCGCCCGCCGATATCTACGCCCTTGGCGCGCTGGCGTTTCATGTCACCACCGGAAGACCTCCCATGGGACTTGGAAAGGCGCCAAGCGAGTTGGCGTTTTCAGCGCCCAAGCGGTTGGATGGGGTGATCGAGAGGGCAATGGCCGAGCAACCGTCCAACAGGTACCTCACCGTGGGCGACCTGGCCCATGACATCGAACATGCATTCACTGAAGCAACAGAACAAAAAGATTCAGAAAAAAAAGAAGAGACCGGTTCAAACCGGTCAGAGACAGGTACGGGTACCGGCATATCCGAGATGAAAAATTCCGGGAGCAAAAAGAAAAATAAAAGGGGCATTAATTCAAAGGATGACTATTCCAAAAAGAAGAAAACCAGGTCTGTGGCGACTTTGCTCTTGTTGCTGGTCCCATTGCTGATCTTTGCCGGTTACCTTGTATTTGTCGAAAAGGGTCTAAAATGGTCTGGAACAGAAAACAAGGACGAGTCCCGGTTGCCGGCAATACTTTCGGTTGAGAGTGAACCTCCCGGTGCATTGGTGAATCTGGACGGTGAGGTGCTTGGAAGGGCACCGATCAGGAAAAAGATAAAAATCATTGCCGGCACACACTATCTGCGCTTAAGCAAGGAGCACTATGTTGACGTGTTGAAGGAGTTGAAGCTTGAGCCGGGCAGGAACAAGATTGTGAAAGTAAACCTGGTTCAAAGGGAAGGTGTTATTGAAAGCCCGTAGAGTGCCGCCACACGGGGAGGCGGTATCGAAAATTTAAGATTCAAATCTGCTCTTGTGACTTGGTCGTACCAAGGGTATCATTTGTTACATGAAAGGTGGAGAACCGGCGTTGGAGCGATCGAACCGTGCGAGGTGCATACTCGACAAGGTTAATTCGGTTGTGCTCGGGGCTGAAGATGCAGCAGAGCTTTGCCTCATAGCCCTGCTGTCCGGCGGGCATGCGCTTGTCGAGGATGTGCCTGGAGTCGGCAAGACGACTCTGGCCAGATCCCTGGCCGTGGCCGTGGGGGCGGATTTCAAGAGGATACAGTTTACGAGCGATCTGCTTCCTGCCGATATAGTCGGCATATCCGTTTTCGACCGGCGCACAGGCGCTTTCGAGTTCAAGCCCGGTCCGGTTTTTACGAGCGTCCTTTTAGCCGACGAGATAAACCGGGCCACTCCGCGCACCCAGTCGGCATTGCTCGAGGCCATGAACGACGGGAAGGTGACCGTCGATGGCGAAACAAGGAGACTTCCAAGCCCCTTTTTCGTCATAGCCACCCAGAACCCGCTGGAGCATTACGGTACTTACCCCTTGCCGGAATCCCAGATGGATCGGTTCCTCATCAGGACGGCTATCGGGTACCCCGGCAGGGATTTCGAGAACGATCTGCTGGTGGGCAAGGACAGGGCCGACATACTGGAGGACCTTGATCCGGCGGTGTCCATCGATGAACTCTTGGAACTGCAAGGGGTTGCCCGGGCCGTGCATGTTTCAGACGAAGTACTTCATTATATTCTGGATATCGTGGAAGCCACGAGGAACAGCAAGTTCCTCGAGGCCGGCATATCCCCCAGGGGCGCATTGCTGATGCACAAGGCGGTTAAAGTCAAGGCAATGCTTTCCAACAGAAAATATGCATTGCCCGACGATGTCCAGGAACTGGCGGTCCCCGTGTTTGCGCACCGTATAACTCTAAAGGGATTTCGCGAGACATTACTACAGGCAAGGCAGGAGGCGGAGGCCGTTATCAAGGATATCGTGTCAAGGGTTCCGGTTCGTCTCTGATGGACGGCCTGGAAAGAAGTATGATTCAGTTGAAACTCTTACTGCAAACATTCTAACTTGTTTGTGGACAGCTTCCATGAAAATGCATACCAATGAATCGATAAAACGGGGAAAAAAGGGCTCCGGTTTCCTGCTTGGAGCTCTGGACAGGCTCAAGCATTCGAGGCGCCTCAGGTTCACCAGGGCGGGCAAGTGGTTTTTTTGGCTCACCGTGGCCATGGGAGTGGCTGCCGTGAACTCGGGAAACAATATGCTGTACATGCTCGTGTCGGTTCAACTCTCAATGATAATCATATCAGGCATCCTGGCCGACATGAATCTCAAGGGATTGCAAATAGAGCGTTATGTTCCGTCCAGGGTCGTGGCAAGAGAGCATTTTCTCGTGGAACTCACCATTGAATGCTCCAAGCGGTTCGTTCCGTCTTTTGCATTGAAGCTGGTGGACATCGTACAGGGGCCGGGGGCTTTGAAAAGAAAGAGACGGGAACGAACCAAAGGGCCTTGTGCCTTTGTTTCCAGAGTAGGGCCGGGGGAGAAGATAACAACCAGGTATGAGCTGGCCCTGCCAAGGCGGGGTTTATTCAGATTCGACAGGCTGCTGGTTTTGACATCGTTCCCCTTTGGCTTTTTCGAGACATGGATAGAATTCAGGGGAAGTTCCGACATCCTTGCCCTGCCCTACCCTGCAGGCACATTCAAGTTGCCGCTTGTCCGATCCGGGCGGGGTATGGGTCATATTCCACGGGCCGCACCGGGCAGGGGCAATGATTTTTTTGCCTTGCGGGAACTCAAGCCCGGAGATGACATAAGAGCCATGGCCCACAAGGCGAGTGCAAGAATGTCGAAGCCCATCATGATCGAAATGGAAGACAATGCATTACCGAGGTTGGAGATAACCTTGGACAACTATTTAGGGAATAGGGACAAGGCTGTTTCAAATGTGGATGATAATTACTCCCATGACGCATACGTGCCATATGCAGCAGACCCCATGGAGAGGCTGGTATCCAGGGCGGCTGCACTGGCCGGGGAGGCATCAAGGCAGGGCTTTGTAATCTCCCTGTCTGTAAGAGGCGGCATGGCCGGGCCCGGTTTCGGCCGGCCCCAGTTATTGAAGTTGCTCTCCTTGATGGCTTTGCTCGAACAGGGAGAAAGAACCGTTTCCATACCAAGGGCCGATCCCTTGGCTGAACGGATCGTAATCGGCATGGAAGTGTAGAGAGCAAGTGGAATCGAGCCGAACCACCGGATTTACGGCTTCAAGAGAAATTACTCTTGCAGGTGTGATTCTTTTCTACCTTGCATTGATAACACCAATCGCCATGAACCTGGCGGGCGGCCTCGGATCGATCCCCCTGGGATTGTACATTCTCGGCTGGCTCGGTGCCTTGGTCCTGCCAGCCGGACCCGCGCATAAAATTCCATGGACCTCGATGACCGTTGTTTTCTTGGCATATGTCACAGCCAATGCGTTACTTTCTCATTCCCTTGCAAGAGGGCTTGCGGAAAGCGCATCGTACCTTCTCCTGTTTCTCATGGCGAGCAGGCTTTATCAAAGGAGGGGGACGAGATCCAAGTTCCAGTTGCTTCTCTTGACATTGGCCGCCTTGACCGTGGTGGGCGGACTTACCGACGAGCCTGTATTTGCAGCAGTGTTTCTCCTTTACCTGCCCGGCGCCGTGCTCTGCTTGATCTTGATGCAAGTTCAGGAGGAACCGGCAGGGGCGGGAATACCAGCTGGCAGGAACCTGAATCGGGAATGCAGTTTCACGGCCCTGATCGCGACAGCAGGAACATTGTTCCTGGCCATGCTCTTATTTTTCCTGGTCCCAAGGATAGGCGCAGGTTTCTTTTTTTCCGGCAGATCGCTCGGCCCGGGCATGGCGGGTTTCGGCGAAAGCATGAGAATAGGGGATATCAGCAGTAATTCTAGGTCCCGAAGAGTCTTGATGCGGGTGGAATTTCCCAACAGGAAGGGGCCACCGCCACCTCAATTCCTGTACATGAAAGGTGCAGCATTCTCCAGGTTCGACGGCTCCAAGTGGAGCGTAGCCGTCAAGGGAACGAGAAGGCTGAACGGGTACGGCAGGGCCAAAGGATACAAGATTGGAAAACCCGGACCCAAGCCAATGATGTTGGAGCAATTGGTTAGCTTGGAGGCCAGGCTGGACGTGATGCCCATGGCCGACAGGGCCGTATCATTGTCCAGGCAGGGCCCAAGCGATAATTTCGAGCTGCACATGCTGCTGTTCGACTCCGAAGGTTCTGTACGTCCGTGGAGGGCCGGGAGGAACGTTCTGAAGTACAAGGTGCT
>JAADFL010000161.1 GCA_013152945.1 Deltaproteobacteria bacterium
CATGGTATTTTTGACCTCCATCGCAATATCTGATGAAACTATATGATACCATTTCTAAATTGTCAATAAAAATAACTTAGCGCTTATGGGGGTGGGGAGGGAGGGTGGAGGCTACAAAGCAGTCTTGAAACCTGAACATATTATCAGTATAATCCGGCCCATGAACTATGCCGAGTTATCATGCAAAACAGCGTTTTCCTTTCTGTCGGCTGCATCCATGCCCGAAGACCTGGTGGACAAAGCAATCGAGCTCGGCTTGAGCGCCCTGGCAATAACAGACGAGGCAGGCCTGTACGGTGTTCCACGGTTTTGCAAGGCTGCAAAGGAGGCAGGTCTCAAGGCAATAGTCGGTGCCCGCTTGGGTGTTAAGGCTCCCTTGCTTGGAAACAATGAGATTTTCATAAACCTGTTGGTGGAGAACAAGACAGGGTATCGCAACCTGTGCCGCCTCATTACCAATGCAAAGCTCTTGAGAGGCAGGCACGAGAAAACCGTTACCCTTGATGAGCTTGAAGAGCATGCATCAGGGTTGTTCTGTCTTGCAGGGCCGGAGCTCGCTCCAGGCTTGGAGCAAGACAATCTCGGCGTTGTCATGTCCCTATTTCAAAAAGATCACCTTTTCGTAGAGGTACAGCGCCACCTTGTCAGGGAAGAAGAGAAAAAGTTGAAGAGGCTCGTTGCAGCGGCAAAGAAACTTGAACTGCCGCTGGTCGCTGACAACGGCGTGTTATATGCGACAGCCGGGGACGCACCCCTCCTGGATGTATTGACTTGCATGAAACACAGGGTCGACCTGGACTCTGCAGGCAGGCTCCTGAAACCGAACAGGGAATGGAGGTTGAAATCGGCCCGTGAGATGAATACCCTGTTTCAAGATCTTTTGGGAGCGATCAACACGGGGCTGGAGCTTTCAAGACAGTGTAACTTCGATATCTCCGACCTGAATTACAGGTTCCCTGATTTTCCCACGAGAGGCGGTAAGAGTGACGCGGAAATGCTGTCAGAACTCGTGTACTCCGGCGCAAGGGAGAGATACGGTCACTTGTCGCCAAGGGTCAAGAGACAGCTTGAAAAGGAACTTTATTTGATAACCAAGCTGGGTTTCACCGGTTACTTTCTAATAGTATGGGACATAGTGCGGTTCTGCATGGAACAGGGAATCATGGTCCAGGGACGGGGCTCGGCAGCAAACTCCGCAGTGTGTTACTGTCTGAAAATTACTGCTGTCGATCCCATAGGCTACGATCTGCTTTTCGAACGATTCCTGTCCGAGGCCAGGGGAGAGTGGCCTGACATCGACCTGGACCTGCCTTCCGGAGAAAAGAGGGAAAGGGTAATCCAGTACGTATATTCAAGGTACGGCGATAAGGGCGCAGCCCTGACCGGGTCCTTTATAATCTTCAGGGGCAGGTTGGCTGCCAGGGAACTCGCCAAGGTAATGGGTTTCACCGAACAACAAGCAGACAAGCTTGCCGGCGGCGCATCTCCATGGCCCGGCTCCAAAAGCCGTTCGGAGAGTAAACCCGGTGAATGGCTGGAGGACGCCGGCCTGGACCCGGGCTCCAGGAAAAGCCGCATCTTCCTCTCATTGTGGCAACAGCTTCAAGGCTTGCCGAGACACACGAGCCAACACCCGGGAGGAATGGTGATAGCCGCAGGCAGGCTGGACGATGTCGTTCCCCTCGGGCCTACCGCGATGCAGGGACGGAGAGTCATCCAGTGGGACAAGGACGATTGTGCCGATCTCGGCATACTCAAGATAGATCTACTCGGCCTTGGCATGCTCGACGTGCTGGAGAGATCCATCAGCCTGGTGAAAAAGCACGAAGGCGTGGACGTGGACTTTGCAAAACTGCCCAAACGAGACAAGCAGGTGTTCGACATGCTCAAGGCAGCCGATACAGTGGGGGTCTTCCAGGTGGAGAGCAGGGCGCAGATGGCTACCCTCCCGAGAATGAAACCGGATCGTTTCTATGATTTGGTAGTGGAGGTGGCGCTGATAAGGCCGGGACCGATTGTGGGAAAGATGGTACATCCGTACTTGAACAGGCGCGCCGGCCTGGAGCCTGTCAGGTATGCCCACCCATGTCTCAAGCCCATACTGGAGCGCACCCTCGGCGTTCCGCTCTTCCAGGAGCAGGTCATGCGCATCGCAATGGAAGCGGCGGGCTTTTCTGCAGGAGAGGCGGAGAAACTACGGCGGGCCATGGGCTTCAAGCGACCGGGTAATCGTATGAAAAGGCTGGAGGAAAAGCTGCGGGCGGGATTGTCCAAAAAAGGCTTTTCAAACAAGGCCGTCAAAGAGGTGGCGGAGAGCCTGCGTTCGTTCTCGGAATACGGCTTTCCCGAATCCCATGCAGCATCGTTCGCGCTCATTACTTATGCCAGTGCTTATATGAAGGTTCACCACCCGGAATGCTACCTTGCAGCCATGCTGAATGCCTATCCCATGGGTTTCTACCCGCCTGCAGTGCTCCTCAAGGACGCCCAGAGACACGGCGTTCAGGTTTTGCCCATGGACGTAAATCGATCCGGATGGGAGTGCAGGCCCGAGCACCTGCCGAATACACGGAAGGGACTTGGCGTGCGGCTTGGATTCCGCTTCATCTCCGGCATGAGGATGAACACGATTGCAACCCTGGAGGCGGAGCAGGCAAGGCGCCTGTTTCATGATGTCTCCGACCTTACGTCGCGGTGTGGTTTCAACACTGCCGAGCTCTCCAGCCTGGCTGAAATAGGAGCAATGGCATCCTTGGGCCTTGGGAGACGGCAGGCATTGTGGCAGGTGTACAAGGTGGGCCGATTCGGGCCGGGCAGCCTTCCAGGCCTGGCTCGTTGCACCGAAATCGAAGAAAACGCTTTCCCGCTGCGCGAGATGAACAAGCAGGAAGAGATTTCAGCCGATCTGAAACTTTCAGGAATGACCACGGGCGCTCATCCGGTGTCATTCTTCAGGACGGCCCTGACCGGCCTTGGAGTGATCAGGGCAAAAGACATGGCCATCAGGTCGGACGGCGAACAAGTAAAAGCTGCAGGCCTTGTAATCGCCAGGCAGAGGCCTCACACGGCAAAAGGCGTCCTATTCATCACTATCGAGGATGAGACGGGTTTTGCAAACCTGATTGTGAAACCGGACGTGCTTGAGCGAAACAGGAAAACTATTACAAGGGCCGGGTTCATGCTGGCCTCCGGCATCCTGGAAAAGAGATCCGGCGTGCTCCAGGTGCTGGTCAAAGAGATCGAGGACCTGGCTGAAAAAAACATGAATGTGCGAACCAGGGCCAAGTCACATGATTTCAGGTAAAACTATGGAACGTCCCCGGCAAGCCATAAAATCCCCGGCATATAGACATGGGATTTTGATGCCCATTGCGAATACGGCAGGAAAACTGTAATATATTTCCATAAAATGGAAACCATATGTTCCTGACGGCTCATACAATGTTTGACGCAATATAATTCATCGTGATAATTAATAACGGTGCTTTTTTTGGAGGAAAATATCATGGCGCAAAGCAAGGCATGGAAAACTTTTCTCGCATCGTTGGCTGCATCTTTTTTGTTTTTTGCCACACTCGGCACATGTACACCCGCCATGGCAGGCGCGAAACAGGCGGGAAAAAAGAAGATAACCGAGAAGAAGACAACCGGGCATGTGGGCAATACATCAAAGAGCGACCTTTGTTTCGACAACCTGATGGAGCTGGATAAGAATCAATCAAAAAGTCCACTCGAAAAGCTGCAATATTGGACCAAATTCCTTGAAAATGCGAAAAAACACATCAAGTTTGCAAAAAAACGTATTGTGCAACTCCGCAAGAAGGCAGCAAAGGCCATTGCTTCCAAGGCGAAATCCATTGCATCCGATGCATCGAAGCCCCTTGAGGACCGGTTGAAGTCCCTGGTTGAACTTGGAAATTCCATGTCAAAAACAGAGGCCAGAAAATATGTGCTTCCTCTTTACAGAAAACTCAAAGCCAAGCTAAAAAAAGAGAACCTTAAAAAGATCATACCGGTTGTACGGAAGGCTAAGAAACTCCTCAAGGACAAAAGCAGACCTCTCGAGGAAGTAATCAAGGCCTGGCAGGATATCGTTAAAAAGGGAGAAGGCACGAAATACGCCAGGCAAGCAAAGATGGTATTGAAGAAGTTGATGACCAAGAGATTGATGGCGACTTTAAAAGCCGCGAAAAAAGCCGACAGGAAAACACAGAGTAAAAAGAAAAAGAACGAAACAAATAAATTGGTTGCTGCAATAGCAGCCTGGCAGGCTGTGCAAAGCGCAGCAACCGGGTATCCCTTGCAAAAAAAAGCCAAGCCTATATTGAAAAAAGCTGCAACAAGGATTGGCAAACTCGAGAAACTCCTTTTTGATACTGTCGACAAACTGGACAACAGAAGTGATATTGCTGCATCCGAGAAAATCTCGGCTTGGCGCACTGCCTTGCCTTTGTTTGAAAAAGGCAGCGACCGGTATCGTTATGCTTCAAAGCGAATCAGTGTCCTGACCGGTGAAAACAAGGCTGCTTCCCGGGAAAAGGCCCCGGCAACTCAAAGCAAGGCGAAAAAAGGACAAGAACAAACTTCCGGCGAAAAACCAAAAACCAGGAAGGAATTGAAACCCGGGCTTAACATAGGATCCAGCGCCCCGAGGTTTACTTTACGTACAATAAATCCAAAGGCATGCAAGGCTCCTCTTGTCAACCTGGATTCCTACCTTTCATCAAAAGGTAAAAAGGCCAAGGTCAAGGCCGTGATATTGAGCTTTTTTGCCAATTACTGCCAGCCATGCAAAAAAGAACTCCCGTTCCTGATGAAATTACATGATGAACTCGGGCCAAAGGGCCTTGTAATCTTCTCCATATCGATAGATAAGAAAAAAGAAGACCGGAAGGCAGTCGAGGCCCTGATATCAAAGAACGGCGTGACATATCCCGTATTGAGGGACCAATTGAACATAGTTGCACGGCGGTATAAAGTCGAGCGTTTGCCCGCAGTATACTTTCTGGACCAATCCGGCAAGGTTGTAGCTGCAAAAGTCGGATACGACGAGGAAGGGCCTTCTTTCATTAGAACACAAGCACTAAAGATGCTTGGAATAAGCGAGTCGAGCCAATCATCTGTAGCAAAAGAGGCGGCTCCAAAAACCGTAAAGACCGGGGAAAAAGCAAGTGCCGGGAAGCAACAAAAGAAGGAGACAATAAGTCAGGGTAAGAAGAAAAAACCGGCAGACGACGAAGAAGAAGATGAGGATGAGGAAGATGAGGATGACGATGAATAAACACCAAGTATCGGCTCTCAATCCCAGGGAGGTATGAATGCTTCATTTTCATGACAACAAAGTCCAGGAAGAAATAGTGGACATGAAGGGCGCCGAAGGGGTGACGATACGCTGGCTGCTCGCAGATGCACAAGGAGCTACAAATTTCTTCATGCGCAGGTTCGATGTATCCTCCGGAGGCAGAACGCCGATGCACAGGCATGATTACGAACATGAAGTCTATGTCTTGTCAGGCCGTGGCAGGGTATGGAACGCCCATGAGTCCAGGTGGGAAGAACTGTCACAGGGTGACGTGGTGTTTGTGCCACCGGGAGAAGAGCATTCCTTCGAAGCTTCGGAAGATTCCTCCATCGTATTTCTTTGCATTATACCCGCAGGCCCGGCTTCACAAAAAAACCGGTAGCCTCTGCTGGCCGGAATATTTTGAACATTATCGCGAAATTGGGAAAATATAGAAAATAAATGCAATAATATGACGCAAGTTATTGACAGGGCATATTAAAAAAGAATATCGTGCCTTTTGAGGTTATAAAATTAACCCTATGGGGAAAGGTTTGGCCGGGGAGAGATTCGGTAAATATATCTTACTTCACAAGCTCGCAACAGGCGGGATGGCCGAGATTTTCCTTTCGAGACAGATCGGTGTCGCACAATTCGAAAAACTGGTTGTAATAAAGAGAATCCTCCCTCATCTTTCGGACAACCAGGAATTCGTAAACATGTTTCTTGATGAAGCCAGGATAGCGGCCCAACTCAATCACCCGTATATAGTCCAAATCTTCGACCTTGGCAAAATTGAAGGCTCTTACTTCATAGCCATGGAATATATTCATGGCGAAGACCTCTCCCAGGTAGTCAAGCAGGGACAAAAAATCGGCAGGCCCTTACCAACGGACCATACTGTCAAGATTGTCTCCATGGTCTGTGAAGCCTTGTACTATGCCCATACCAAGACAGACATGGTGGGTAAACCTCTCAACATTGTACATCGGGATATCAGCCCGCAAAATATCATCGTTACATACGAGGGCTCAACAAAGTTGGTTGACTTTGGTATTGCCAAGGCTGCCAGCCAGGCCGGTCAAACACGAGCAGGCGTACTAAAAGGTAAATTCGCCTATATGTCGCCGGAACAAATCATGGGCGAAGAACTTGACGGAAGATCCGACATTTTTGCGGTCGGGATAATGCTTTACGAACTATGTGTGGGAAGGCGCCTGTTCAAACGCGATTCTGAACCCGAGACCATGAGAGCGATAACCGAAGGCCAAGTACCTCCCCCCAGGAAAATCAACCCTGATGTGCCGCCCGAACTGGAAGGGATAATAATGAAGGCCCTTGCTACGAATCGTGACGAGAGGTACCCGGATGCCAGGCGGATGCAGATGGACCTGGAAGGCCTGTTCAGAAAAGGGCTGTTTACATCGAGCACCATACACATCTCGAACCATATGAAAAAGATCTTCAAAGACAAGCTCAAGAAACAACAGAAAATACTTGAGAAGGCCCAGGTGGACAGCATTGACCAACTCCTGGACCATTCCGACGAAAAATTTGAAGATTCACCGGCCAGTGAATTCGATGAATTCTTCGATCCGAATCCAGACCATAAGCAAGGGCCCGCTATTCCCAAAAGACGCAATACCGTGGGATTGGACCTTGAGCCCATTGCCGGAACAATACCGCCCAGGAGCAGAGATAACATACCTGTCAGGCGACCCAGCGGCACCTTTCCTTCCCCGCCTCCTCTTCGAAAAATCAGGAGCACTGGGACCGGAAGGAGACAGGAAGGTGTCAGGTATAGGCCGGGAATACAGCAAAGTTCGGAACTTGAATTGGATCTGGATACCGCTGAATCCCGCCGTTTCCAGGATCTCGAAGAACAACACCAGACAAGAAAACCATCTACAATAACCACGACAACTGCTTCCAGGCTCACTCCGTCACAATCCATATCCAAGACCTCAAGCGGTATCAAGGTCGCCAGGTTACAGAGGTCGGGCGGCAATAGGTTGATTTGGGCTGCAGTTACCTTGGCGCTTCTGGTCTGTACAAGTGCCCTTGGGGTTGTATTCTGGGACAATATAAAAGCCGCCTTGAAAAGCAACCAGGGAAAAATAATAACCGAAGGCACTGTCAGGATTTCGACCAATCCTTCAGGGGCAAGCATTACTTTGGACGATAATACCCAGTTGCCCCAAAAAACACCTGCATTGATAAATCTCAAGCTCAACGAGACACATTATGTGAAACTCGCAAAAGAGGGTTACGAAGACAAGGTCATTTTGGACATCAAACTGACCCAGAAGCACCCATCGAAAGAAATAAGAATCGATTTGGTTCCACAAAAAAAAGGTTATTCCTCTAAAATCAGATTACGCATTTCATCACAACCGCCGGGTGCACAGGTTTTTCTCGATGGGAACAAGGCTTGTAATGAGACACCCTGTGCCTTGCAGGGACTTAAGCTGAACAGGCAATACAAGATAATTGTAACCAAAAGAGGATATGCCAAGGGGATCAAGTATTTTACTCCTACCGTACATAACAATAAAAAGATCCTGCGATTCAGGCTGAAACCCATACAGGCCTCGTTAAAAAACAACGGCAAGCCGGGAATACTTTCGATAAGGTCTCAACCCCCTGGCGCGGAGATTATCATAAACGGGCAACCAACAGGCATATTGACACCCGCAGACAACATAGAGATCCAGCCGGGTAAAAAAGTCAAAATCGGTCTAACGCTGGCAGGATACAAGAGGTATGCAAACTTGGTCATCCTAAAGGGCGGCAAGACCCGTACAATAGAAGCATCATTGAAACCCCTCAATCCGGGAAAAGGAAAAAAACCCGGCTATCTCACTCTTAATTCTTCACCTCCATGTGATGTATACCTGGACGGCAGGCGCATCGGCAGGTCACCTATTGAGAAAAAGCTGCTATCTTCGGGAAAACACACATTGAGACTGCGTAACCTTGTGGAATTTCTTGATAGGAGCTTTTATCTCACTATCGAGCCGGGCAAAGAAACAGTCCGGAATATCAGGCTCAGAAAGGGTAGTGTGACCTTTACCGCTTTACCCGGAATCGAGATCTACCTTGGCAACCAAAAACTCGGGCAGACTCCCATGGAGCCTGTAAAGCTCTGGGAAGGAGAGTACGTAATAAAGGCCGTAGATACCAATACAGGCGTACAAAAGAGGCAGAGAATAATCGTAAAACCTGACAAGGCCCAGATGATCGACATTGATTTAAGTAAGAAATAGAAAAATTAACAACAATACTTGATTGCTTCTCCATAGATTCGTCTTGAGCCGGCAGTTACGCTGATTTTCCTTCCGTTGTGACAAGTCACCTCGGTTTTTTTCAGCCTCCCAATGAACCGCATCCGGACAAAGCGTAAAACAGAGGCGGGATTCTTTGGCAAACTATACAAACGAATGAAGAAAATATTTTTTTATAGTAGATATTAAGTACCAAATCCCACGAAAAGTTTCACCATTCGCCGGTTTCGAGGTACTCATTGATTGATGCTGCGGCATTTCTTCCCGCTCCCATGGCCAGGATAACCGTTGCCGCGCCTGTCACAATGTCTCCGCCTGCAAATACTCCGCGTTTAGATGTACGGCCGGTCGCTTCATCGGCCAGGATGTTTCCCCACTTGCTCACCTTCAGGTCCGGTGTCGTCTGGGGCACAAGAGGATTCGGACTGTTGCCGATGGCTATTACAACCGTATTAACAGCCATCTCGAACTCCGAGCCTTGTATTGGGATCGGCCTTCTCCTGCCCGATGCATCGGGTTCACCCAGTTCCATCTTAATGCATTCCAGGCCCGTTACCCATCCTTTTTCGTTACCAATTACTCTTTTCGGATTGGTCAGGAGGTGAAAATCAACTCCCTCTTCCTCTGCATGGTGCACCTCTTCTGCTCTTGCAGGCATCTCGTTTCTGCTCCTGCGGTAGACCAGCATCACCTTTTCGGCCCCCAGCCTCAATGCAGTCCTTGCCGAGTCCATGGCGACATTCCCGCCTCCGACTACGGCGACACAACCGCCACGGGGAATCGGAGTGTCATAGTTAGGAAAGTCATATGCTTTCATCAGGTTCGACCTGGTAAGATATTCATTGGCCGAAAAGACGCCAATAAAATTTTCTCCGGGGATGTGCAGGAACAGAGGCAGTCCGGCACCGGTCCCGAGAAACACCGCGTCAAAATCTTCCAAGAGTTCATCCAAGGTGTCTGTTTTGCCTATTACATAGTTGTAATGTATCTGAACCCCCATGTTTTCGGCGTTCTTCACCTCGGCCCCTACAATGGCCTTGGGCAACCTGAATTCCGGGATTCCATATGAAAGGACGCCGCCGGGTTTGTGGAGGGCTTCGAAAATCTCGACATGGTGTCCTGCCCTTGCACAATCAATGGCAACAGTCAAGCCGGCAGGCCCGGCACCAACGACAGCCACCTTCTTGCCTGTGGCGGGTTTTATATCCGGCAGCTCCACCTGGCCGCTGGCCCGTTCCCAGTCCGCGCAGAACCTCTCGAGCCTGCCTATTGCCAATGGATCACTTTTTTTGCCAAGGAGGCACTTGGCCTCACATTGTGTCTCCTGTGGACATACCCTGCCACATATAGCCGGCAACATGTTGGTTTCTTTTATTTTCCTCACTGCTCCCCTGAAATCGCCCTCAGCCACAAGGTTTACAAATGACGGAATGTCTATGCCCACGGGACAACCCTCCATGCAGGTGGGTTTCTTACACTCGAGACACCTGCTGGCCTCCAGCATGGCGGTCTCGGGTGAATAACCGTAAGGGACTTCCTTGAAATTCCGCGCCCTTTCTCCCGGATCCTGTTCGGGCATGGGTTGGCGGGGCATTTTCATCCGTTCTGCTTTTGAAGGTCTCTCTTTTTCGCTCATATGTACCTCACGTCACGGTTCGACATTAACAGGGCCGGACTCGTTAACCAATTTGATTGTGTCAAGCAGGAATTTCATGATTTGAACGCCATATTTCCATTGCCTGATTTTCCTGCTCCTTGTAAGCTTGCAGCCTCTGCATCAGTAATTCAAAATCCACCTTGTGGGCATCGAATTCAGGCCCGTCGACACAAACAAATTTCGTTTCTCCACCCACGGATACCCTGCAACAACCACACATTCCTGTTCCGTCTACCATTATTGAATTCAGGCTCACCAATGTCTTGATGCCATAGGGCAAAGTCGTCTTGGCAACAAACTTCATCATGATTGGCGGACCTATGGCCATTACGAAATCTACTTTATTATCCAGCTCCTTTATCCATTCATCCAGTACATTGGTTACAAGCCCCTTGGTTCCGTAACTGCCGTCGTCGGTGCAGATCCTTACCTCGTGGCTTACCCTGCGCATCTGCTCTTCCATGATGAAAAGATCTTTTGTCCTGGCACCAAGAACCGTAAGAACCCGGTTGCCGGCATTCTTTAGAGCTTGTGCTATGGGATAGAGCGGAGCAATCCCGATTCCGCCACCAACACAAATCGTAGTACCGAAGTTATCGATGTGAGTCGGCTTTCCGAGCGGACCCGCAATGTCCTGGATCGAATCTCCTTCTTTTAACGCTGAAAGCGCTGCCGTGGTCTTGCCCACCACCTGGAAAACCAAGGTTATCGTGCCCTGCCCGGGATCTGCGCCGGCAATTGTCAGGGGTATCCTCTCGCCTGTTTCGTTGATTCGCAAAACCACGAACTGGCCGGCCTTCCTCTTCCGGGCGATTTTCGGTGCAATCACCTCGAAATGGAAAACATCCGGTCCTATCTTGCTGGCCTTGACAATCTCGTGCATTTCTCCAACTCCTTGCCCCATACACCGTCTTGAGAGCGCGTGGTAAAAAATCCGACAAGTTTGGTACCAAAGGCATGGCCTGCTGTCAAGGTTGAAGCACGATTATTACATGTTATTTGTGTAAAAAACAATCATGGTTGAACCGTGGCTCGAAATCGTACATTGTTTATCAACGGTTGGCTCAACGCCGGAGGAGAGTTTGCATGATATCAAAATTGCTGGAATTCGAGATACAATCGCAGGGATTCACCGACATCATCGACGTTACCGGAAAAGTGCGCCGAACTTTACAGCAGGAAGGTTTAAAGGAAGGCACGGTCACAATTTTCACTCCGGGTGCCACTGCCTCCGTAACAACGATCGAATATGAAAGCGGCGCTGTATCCGACCTCAAGTCTGCCATTGAAAGAATGGCTCCTGAAAACATCAATTATAAACATGACGCCCGCTGGGGTGACGGTAACGGCTTTTCCCATGTTCGGGCTGCAATCATAGGTCCTTCCCTATGTGTACCCGTCGAAAATGGGAATCTTGTACTTGGAACCTGGCAACAGATAGTTGTCATCGACCATGACAACCGTCCACGCAATCGCAGGGTGGTGATTCACCTTCTTGGAACAGGGTAGACCGGCAACCCTTATTCGTCATATATAGTCAACATGGAAGATCTTCGTAAACGGCCGGTGCATATCATCACTGACAAAAGGGGAATGGATTCCGCGTACAAAGCATTGCAGGATCAAGATCGCCTGGCCGTGGACACCGAGGCCAATTCCTTCTTCGCTTACATGGAAAAAATATGTGTGGTTCAGGTCTCCACCCCGGCAAAGGACTGGATTTTCGACATGATTGCATTGGACACGCTGGAACCAATCGATGAATTGCTCACTTCGAAAAAGATACTGAAGATCCTGCATGGCGCGGACTATGATATAGTGAGCCTGAAACGGGATTTCGACATAGGCATTTCCCCGGTGTTCGATACCGTGATTGCTTGCAGGCTTCTTGGAATCGAAAATTTCGGCCTTTCCGACCTTGCCATGAAGTTTGCCGGCGTCGAGCTTTCAAAGGAAATGCAACGAATAGATTGGTCCAAGAGACCTTTTACCACGGGCCAGGTGGAATACCTACGGAATGATTCCAGGTTATTGTTCAAAATATCCGAAGAACTGGAAACCATGCTCGGCAATGCCGGCCTACTGGAAGAGGCTGATATCGAGTTCAGGCGCCTCGAAGCAAGAGAGTGGAGTAAGAAAGAATTTGATCCGGATGGATGGGCATGTATTCGTGGCGCCATTGAGCTTGCCCATGACAAAAAATCGATATTGAGGGAGTTGCACATTCTACGAAACGACCTTGCAAGGCAATTCGATTTTCCACCCCGGAAACTTCTCCCTGATCGCCTGTTGCTGAAATTGGCTGAAAAGAAACCAACCTCGGGCAGGGCCCTTGCCGCCGTGAAAGGGATCCCCGGCTTCTTGAGAAAGAAATCAAGCAAGGAGTTCATTGGAGCAATAAGAAGAGGCTTGTTGAACGATGATCTCGAGAAAGTGCGCCATGTCAAGCAGAGAGCTTCATGGGGGAATGTAAGGCTTGAAAATGATGCCCGTGCAAGAGCTTCGAGACTGAAAGATTGGAGAAAGCAAGCCTGCTCAAAGACAGGCCGCACAACAATTGCAATTCTTCCGAATCCTGTTCTGGTGGAACTTGCAAAAAATCCGCCATCCACCATGAATGAGCTTTCAGGATTCCCCGGACTGGGCAAATCCAGGTTCAAGACTTTCGGAAAAGAAATCCTGGAAGTCCTCCTTGAGCGTCCCCGGAAGAAAAAATAATGTTTATGACTTTGAAAAAAGTCTTGAAGGGCTTCATGGCATAGTACGTTTTGATCTTATTAACAGCCTCTCTAATTTAAATTAAAATTATATCATCCATGGCTCATGCTCCGACTTCTTACGAAGCCGTCAATGATAATAATAACTTTAGAGCATTTTGTGACAAAGCTGCTTTATAAGACTTGCAGCATGAATTGTTATTGGATAGTTTTCGTCTCATGTTTTGGCTGGAATCTCGGCAGGTATGTAGCAAGGCTTGAATATGAAAAGGAGGGCTTAAATGAAAAGCAAGGCGTTGTCGGTAATCGGTAGTATTTTCCTGTTCATGCTGTCGGCATGTACAGGAACCTCCAGGCCGGTCGAAAGTTGTGACGAGTGTCAAAAAAACATGAACGGGCGGGCCGATGAGTACTGTGTTCAGGGAGAGGGGACACAACTCTATTGTGCAAATCCCTGTGTCACCCACCTGGATTGTACTGCATCTCAATGGTGCGTGCCGTTACCCGACCAGGGAACTCCCTGGGACGATCACGTTGGCAGGATACGTTTCGTATGCATGCCTGATTCTTTTTATTATGGAAAGAGCAAGGTCAGGCTGGTATCGGACTGCCAGTTCTGTGACCAGAATGAGACCTGTCTTCAGGATTCGAATGACAATCGAACCTATTGTTCCGAGGGATGCTCCTCCGACTCGGATTGTCTCTCGCTCTGCTGTGCAGAGACACAACAGGGAAACCATTACTGTGCACCGTACAATTACTGCAAGTCTGTTGACGAGATCGACGATTGCAGTAATTGCCAGGGGGGAACGGTCTGCGTGAAACCGGAGGCGGACAGCAGCAACCTGATGTGCACCACAAAATGTAGCTCCAGTGATGAATGTCCTTTTGGCCACCTGTGCCTGCCCTTCAACGATGCTTCCAAGTCGGACGGCTCGTACGAATGGGTCTGCATGCCGTCAAAGTATTACGAGAGCAAGGGCAAATCCAGGCGCATGGGAGGTGACTGTACCACCGATACTTACAAGTGCGGTACCAACGAAAATTGTCTTTATGACGATTCCCAGGACCCGTACATCTATTTCTGCTCGGATGAGTGCACCAACAGTGCGGATTGCGTCACAGGTTGCTGCACGAATGCAGGCGGTCAAAAGGACTACTGTGCTCCTGTCGACTATTGCAAGAAATAGCTGTCAGCCGCTAGCGGAAGTCCCGGGTGTTCACCGGTTCCAAATTCAACCTGTTGCAATTCAAAGAGGCCGTAATGTAACGTTGAAGTTCATAGAAAAGATCAATAAGACATCCGGAAGATACAAAGACAGCATATCATCCGCAATTTCAGCCTCTTGAGTCCTTCGTGCCAACTACCACATTATTTACCAAGCGCCTTGATGCGCAATAGATTGACTGAATGGGCATTAAAAATGGATAATGTTTAATCATGAAAAACTATACACTCAAAGACACGAACCAGGTAAGGATACAAGCAGAGGATCGGAGGATCGAATGTCGCTGAAAAATCAAACATTGCTGAAAAAGATATCCGGCAAAAGGATTTTCATGGCTGTTGCAGTTACGGTGCTGCTTTCTTTTATTTTAATAGTGTCCGGGTTGAGCTGCGGGAGCGACACTGTTTCATCCGGAAACAAGGTCTGTCATAGCGACGACGACTGCGATCAATGGGAGACTTGTGATGGCGGCGTCTGCACATTGAAGGAGCCGTCATGCAACAATGACAGGGACTGTGATCCCTGGGAAATGTGTCTGAAAGGCAAGTGCATCCTTAAACAGGTCACGGAAGAAGAAGCTGACGCCGAGGCTGATGCAGGTGATGCGGAACAGAGCGAGGCAGAGGAACTCGTTCCTCCTGAAATCGACGTGGAGCCGAGCAAGGTGGATTTCGGCGCTGCAAGAATCGGATCCCCTGTTACCAGGGATATTTGGATACACAACCGGGGTCAGGAAATTCTGCATGTTCATTCCATCGAGTTAGAGCAGTCGGGCGGAAACACCTTCGAACTTTCCTATGCAGGAGACCTGCCGTTTCTCGTCAAGCCCATGGAACCCAGAAAAGTGACAATAACGTACACCCAGGATGACGGGATTCCGGATCAAGGTACATTGCTCATAGCAAGTGATGATCCGGATCCTGATGATGCATTGCTTACAGTGCCTCTTTATTCCAGTTATAAGGGCAGCAGTGATCTGGCGGTAGTATTCGATCCTCTGTCGAACGAGCCCGGCGTTCAAAAATTGGACATGGGTGAAATCCCTGTAGGAACCGGCACGACTACAGTCATCTATCTGAAGAACATCGGCACGGGCAATTCAGTGCTGTCCATCGACGAACTGGGGATTAGCCCTCCCACTGCCACTGACTTTTCCGTCAAAGCCACACCCTTGATTCCGGCCTTGCTGTACCCGTTCCAGTCTACTTGTGAAAAGGCGGGTGATTCAGACACGGACACGGATACGGATACCGATACGGATACTGATACAGATACTGATACTGATACTGATACTGATACGGATACGGATACGGATACGGATACCGATTCAGGCACTGATAGTGACACGGGTACTGGTGAAAATAGTTATTGCATCAACAAGTTTGGAAGCGACTACACCTGCACTGATGGTTTGTGTACCGATAAGGATGGAAACGTGCCTGACCTGGTTAAGGTCGAGATAACATTTCACCCGACAACCGAAGGTGTTTTGCAAGCCTTGCTTGTAATCGGCAACAACAGTGATGCAAGTAACGGGGAAACACTGCTTATACCGGTTTCGGGCACAGGCGTGGTCGGCGATCTGTCCGCAGCTCCCAATCCATTGGATTTCGGCATGAAATATACCGGCTCCACATACAAAGCAGATGTAACAGTTACAAATGCAGGAGGAGATACATTACATATTTCAGCCGTTAAGATGGAGGACGGTGCCAAGAATTTTACTTTTACTCTCGATAGTTCCCTGCCCATAGTGCTCGAACCATCCAAATATACCGTAATCCACGTGAGCTATTCTCCTGTAAATCCGAGCTTAAGCACAGACAAGATAATTGTCGCCAGCGATGCGCCCAGCACTCCAAATTACGAGATCCGGCTTGTAGGCACTGCAATTGATCCACCCATCTTGCAAATCACACCCGGCGCCTTGAATTTCGGTTCGGTCCAAGTCGGAGATAGGAAGCAAATGGACCTGAATTTACGAAACATCGGCGGAGATGATCTCTCTTTTTCAGGACTTTCACTTGCATCCGGCAACAAGTGTTTCTCGTTCACTCCAAATGTGCTTCCAGTACTTACTCCGGGAAAAGCAGCCATGTTGTACGTGGTCTGCGAACCAACCGGCACCGGTAAGCTCGAAGATCAGTTGGTTATACAAAGTAATGACGCCAGAAATCCTGTCATCAAGGTTAATCTCGATGCCACCGGCAACCAACCCAAACTCTCGGTCACGCCGTGGCCTGTGCTGGATTTCCAGGATCTTTACTTCCTTGACATATCTTCCACAAAGACGGTGCACGCCACCAATCAGGGTTTCGGCCCACTGGTAATCAAGGATATCAACCTTTCAGAAGGAAGCAGCTCGGACTTCACAATGGGTAACGTAAAACTCAACGGCAAAGTTACCAGCCTTCCGGTAACCCTGAATGATTCGAACTCGGAAATCACTTTCAACGTAACCTATGATCCTGATTCCATAGGCCAGGATACCGGGGCGATTGAATTTCTCAGCAATGTGTTCGGCCAGGAAAGATCTTACCTGGGCCTTTCCGGAGTTGGCAGAGATTGTCTTCCCGGAAGCACGGATCTCGATCCCAATGTTCCGGGGTGCGAAACCAAGTGCATTGCCGGAGCCGAGACCAAGTGCGACAACAAGGACGAAAACTGTGACGGCAAAGTGGACGAAGGATTGTCCAGGCCTTGTTCGGCAAGGTGTGGAGATGGGCTCGAATATTGCAGTCACGGGTCGTATGCAAATTGTGATGCACCGGTGGAATTGCCTGATTTCTATGAGCGACACGAATTCCAGGACGTCATTTACGATGACAACGACACGTGCGAGCATGCTACTTTCCTCGGGACCAGCCCGACGAACGTAAATCTCATGGCGACACTGGATACCGATTCTGATGTCGACTATTACGTTTTTTACGGCCGGGACGAGTGCAGCATCGTAGATTCCAAGCAACAACTTGTAGACGTGTTTTTACGTGAACTGCCGGATGACTATGATCTCTTCTTGTACAAGGGATTAGACAACTGTAAGAGCGACACACCTATACCCAACAACCAGGGTAACACCGGATCATCAACCAATCCCGGGCAAAATGACGAAGAGGTCAAGTACTACGAGGCCTTTCCAGACCCTTGGACAGGAGGATGGACCGGCGGATGTCCTGATCCATGGGTACAAGACAATGATTCCGATTATTATTACCTTAAAGTCAAGAGGGCTTCCACTGGAAAATCCAAGTGTTTGCAGGAGTACAAGCTTGATATCGTTTGGGGCCTGTCACAAACGAACTGACAGCGGAACCATATAATCTTTCCCGGTTGAAAGCAGGTGTTGTCCCCTGGAACGAACAGCATGTTTGCCGGGATGTCTGCAGCAACTCCGCCACCCACCGGCCGAAAGGTATCAGGGCGACTTGGACTCGAGTTCCTCTCTCACTATCGAAAATGAGTAAAGTCCTTTTCCTCTTTCCTTGCCCCTTTGGACCGTCAATTCTACCACGCTGCCCTCTTCACCCCTTATCATGGCCGCAACACGGTAAGCGGGTACACCCTGGACTTTTTCACCGTCTACGGTCAAGATCCTGTCTCCAACCCGTAGACCTTCCCTGTCCGCCGGGCTGTCCGGCACAATCCGGCTGACCAGTATCCTGCCGGCCCTTGAAATAATGGATGCGCCGATTCCCGAGTATTCGATTTTATATGCCCTTCTACCTTTGTTCTTTTCATTGGAAACCCTATCCATTTGTAGTGTACCCAGGTCCAAGTCACGGCCCTTGCTGACAGTGATGTCCAACTTGAACAATCGCATGTAACCCCTCTTGGTTACAGTAAGCGAGTAATCGCCTTCTTCTGCCTGCTCAATCCTGAAGAATCCGTCTTTTCGGCTCTGTGTCCTGTAGCCGGCTCGTCCCCCGGCCAAAGATTTGCCCTCGAGAACAACTCTTGAATCTTCCAATGGTTCTCCCGTGTCTGAATCCGCCAGAACACCGCTTACGGAACCTGTTCCGACAAATTCCAGTCTTACTTCGTTTTTACCGGTATCATCGAGCGTGACCGTAACGGCTGCATGACCACCATCCATGGTCGTGCCCTGGATTCGATATACCCCGGTTTTTAGGCCATGCACCTCGAACCATCCGTGGTCGTTCTTTACATGCACGTTACCAGGCAAGGGAACCGGTTTTATTACCAGGTGATACCGTCCTTCAGGGCCGAAAGTTTCGTTTCCTTCCTGTCGAGCGTCAGGTTCGGACCATTCATCGAGATTTACCGGTTTGATCGAAAGATTGAAATCGGTTACAGGAGCCATGTTGCCGGTTTTCCAGACTGCATTGCCTGTCAACACGAGGTCTCTTCTAATAACAAGCTCCAGTTTGTTTATTCCTGGAGGTATGTTGAAAGTTGCGTCAAAGAACCCCTGTGCCTGGATATCTATCCTGAACCATCCGCATTCAGGCAACCTTGAAGCAAAAGAACCTTGTTCATCGGTTGTTGTCGTTGAAGCCCCGAGGCTGCAATTTAGGAGTACGTCGGCATCTTTTACTGGTCTCTGCTCAAGGTCCGTCACCCTGCCTTGTACCAGCCTGTTGTACGGCGCATTTTCAATAGATACATGCAATGGGCCGGATCGGTTGATTTCTTCGGCAAGATTGGATGCATCAGCCGGGATTTCCGCATCAGCCTGCCCTGACCCTGATTCAACAAAGCCAAAGCCTGTCTTATTGTTCTTCACTCCACCCGGGGATCCACCTGAATATAAAATAATGACAAGATAGTAAGAGACGATTAAAAGTAGTGCTGTAACGGCAACGGCCAAAAACCAGGCTCGAATGGATTTCCCGCGCTTCATGAACAGATAAGTAGAACTATGATGGAAGTTTTGTCCAGTACCACTTTATCTATAACCCGCTCTTGCCGGCCTGGACAGGATTGGCAACTATGTAAAACAAAATCCTCTGCTCCGCCTTCTCGTCCGTCCCGGCCTGACGCAGATCCGAATGGATTGCCCGCAATTCATGAATAGATAAGTGGGACTATGACAGAGGTTTTACCCGGTTGGCTAATTGCAGAACTTCTTGGGATCGTCCACGCACGCCCAGGAGGACTGGAAGCAATAACACCAGAAGACTTTTTTGCCGTCCTCGCATGTATATTCCCTGACCTGTCCTTCCTCGCACCAGTCAGGGCACTGGGTCTCCGGTGAATCTATGCAGTACCACTTCCCGGTGTCGCACTTGCACCATGGTACAGTCGTGCCGTCATTGCAAGTGTAGTCCTTTGTCTGGCCGTCGGTACAACCGCATTGGCAGAGTCCGTCCACGCAACTTGGATTCACACAATTCAGGTCGGTACAGTCACTGTCACTCCAACATTCCGCATCGACGCATTCCCCATTCCTACAGACCTTGCCGTCCAAGGTTTCAGAGGAAACACTGCATTGACCATTGGCACAAAATGGCTTCTTCAGCATGCAGGTCTTGTCTGCCTGCGCGCAGGACGGATCTCCGCATTCTTTGTCGGAATTACATTTCTGTGGATTCGGAGGCGGGCAGTCATCCGGGCAATTGCACCAATTCTCGCCCGGTCCACACACCTGGTTGCCGCACCTGGTGCAAACGAAGCAGGGACAATCCAGGTACTCGCAGTAAGGTTCCGTACCGGGATTCTCGACAGGTGTTGCATCGTCCACCTGGGTCAGGCCGGGACAGCATACATCATTGGGACCCGTTTGCGTGAAATGTTCGCCTTCTTTGTGGCAGTCGGTCTGGTCCGGTAAACAGCAAAAGCCTATGTCACCACCAGAGGGATTACAGCTTTGATCTTGCACCTGGTGGTATCCTTGTTCACATCTTCCACCGATTCCTATGCAGTAACCGCCTTGTTCCTCGCATTTTCCCTGGACAGGCAGGCAACACTTGGCGGATCGGCCGCCCGGGCAGTCCATTGGTCCCGCATCCTTGAAATTTGGCTCGCAAGGGCTCTGCCACCACGTGCAGTAGCCACCGTTCGTTTCACACTCGGTGACCGGTTCGCAATCTGCAGGGCATGTCTTGCTCCTGTTCTCATAATCATCACAGTACCCGTCTCCACATATTCCTCCACAATAGCACTCACCCGCCTCGATATCACAAAGAGGTTTATCTCCGCCCTGCACAGGTGGACACACAATACTCTGCCTGCATTCTTCGTCGCTTTTGCAGCCAAGGCTGCATTTCCCTGTATCCTGATCGCACTTGGCATCCGGTACCAAGTTTTCCTTGGTGGAACACTTGCCGTTTTCACAATAAGGAATAATTTCCTGGCAACCATTGTTGGAATCCTTGCACTCGGGATTACCGCAATCACCATCGACCCGGCATTCGTTTGGACCCGGTTTATCGCAATCGGCCGGGCAATTACACCAGTTTTCACCGATTCCACATTCCTTGTCTCCGCACTTGGTGCAGACATAGCATTCGCAGTCCGGGTAACTGCATTGCGGCTGTCCATTTTGGTCGAACCATAACTTTGCATCATCTACAGCCTTGAGACCTGGACAGCATTTCTGATTGGAGCCAGGTTTGACCTCGTAATGTTCGCCTTCCTCGATACATGATGCCCTGGGAAGGCAACACTCGGCAGATCTTCCACCCGGGCACCCCATTGGATCCTGTGATGTAACGTACCCGTCTTTGCAGGGATTCATGAAATAGTCACAGTATCCACCCTGTTTTTCGCAAATATTCTGGGTAGGGCACTGGGATTCCGGAGAATCTATGCATGCCCAGTCACCTTTATAGCACTTGCACCAAGGTACCTTTGTGCCGTCAGAACATGTGTAAGGCTTTTCTTCGCCTTCCCTGCATCCTGTGTCAGTGTCTGCATCTGTGTCAACGTCGGTGTCAACGTCGGTGTCAACGTCGGTATCAACGTCGGTATCAACGTCGGTATCAACGTCGGTATCAACGTCGGTGTCAACGTCGGTGTCAACGTCGGTATCAACGTCGGTGTCAACGTCGGTGTCAACGTCTGTGTCAACGTCTGTGTCAACGTCTGTGTCAACGTCGGTGTCAACGTCGGTGTCAACGTCTGTGTCAACGTCTGTGTCAACGTCGGTATCAACGTCGGTATCTGTGTCCGTGTCGGTGTCGGTGTCCGTGTCAGTGTCAACGTCCGTGTCCCCACTTGGGTTGACATCGCTTGAACATCCCTGGGTAAGACTAAAACCCGGCATCAACATGAATACAGCAATAAAATAACTTAAAAAAAACTTTTTCATGCTTCTCCTCCTTTGGTTTTCTTAAGAAGCCTGCATTTTTACCATATCAAGGCCGTTCAATAAGGCAACTTTCGTGCCATTATTCATTCACTGAAAAAGCCAATGATGTCCTTATAATCATCAATACACATGTACGTTGACTGTAATGATGTTTTGACACTGAATTGAAATTTTTGCAAGCTCTGTCATAGTAATGGATGTGCGCTTTGATTCGGATCGTCCCCTTTCGGAACGTCCCCCCGGATCGTCCCCTCATCATCGTCCCCTCATCATCGTCCCCTCCGTGGTTGATTTTTCGTGGGCCGGATATAGCCGTGATATCAATAGGATATAATGAGTCAAAAAACCGGGACTGTGCATTATATGACTGTCGGACGTATAGAGCGGTTTTTTGAGGGGCCCTTTTAGGTGGAAAGCCGACTTGGTCCGGGAGACAAAATAAAAATTGTCTGGATTGGATCTCGCATGGGCGGTTCGCGAACCGCCCCTACAACTTCATGAAATGACAGCAAGTTTTTGATGCCTTGAAAATCAACCTGGGTGGGGAGCCAGGATCGCCGTTGACAGGGAGCGAGCCCAGCGCTTGGTCATCTGGAAGATTCCCAAAGCACCACTGTCATGGAAGAAACCAGCACACCATCACCATTTTTCGGATCCGCGCAGGTGCCGAGGTGCCATGGAACGAACCTTGCCTCTATGGTGCCAAGACATTCGAGGAACGATCTCTCCAGGGCTTTCCCCGGACCACCTCCTTTGAGCGGGACGATCCTGGCAACAGCGAGTCCCCTGCCAGGGCTGCTGGTGATACTGAACTTTACCTGCTCTGGTACGGCACTTGGTGCAGAGGTCTGCAGGCATCCGCACACAGCCTCCTGAATGGCGCGATAAATCGGTGTCAGGGCGCGGGCCACGGCCTGGCCGCTCAGCACCGCGCTCCTGTGAGGGACGGTCCAGGGCTCGAGGCACAGGTCCCCCTTGCGGTCGTATCTGCGGCCCTCCTGATGCTGTGCAGGCTCAACATGCATCTTGGGCGGCTGCGCCACGACAGCGCAAGAGCCTGCCAGCAGGGCCAATACGCCTATGATGAGCAGTCGTATGGCAATCTTAATCATGGACAACTCCATTCACCTTGGTGCTTATGACAATCAAGCAGGGTTGTTGTTCCCTTTCACAGTATGAAACCATGAAATACGGAATTCATCCTTCCCCACCGATCTCTTTCCCCACCGGGGTATCCTGTGAATTATTTTTTTTAACAAAAGCGCAAAACTCCTCTGGCTGGACAGGAAAAACATTTACAGCGCTAAAAAAACAGTTATGGTACGGATTTACATGGGAAATTTCGTTACGCAATGTTCGTGCATATCCTGTGCTCGAAAACTACCATGCTTGATAATGAATCACGAAACATGGGGCTGCGAATGTGAGACGCTTGGCGAGCCGCCCATGACCGGGCCTGAAAGGGCTCTAGAAGAATGCCTGCACGCCCAGATATCCAATCGGAACGTTAAGCGAGCTGCCCTGGTCGTCGAGCCCGACGTTGTAGATGATGGTAGTGCCCAAGTCGACGCCCACGTGCTGGTTGAGCGGAATCAGCAGGCCAATGGGAACACCGATTGCCAGGGACTTAATCGAGTCGCCCTTGTCCGGCGACATTATCGCCATTGCCACGGCCACTCCCAGGTGCAGCTTGAAGGAGCTTACTCCAATGAAGTAGTTGGCCCCTGCGCCAAAAGAGTAGTTCTTGGAAGATCCGTCATAGAGATCGCCGAAGCCCAGGCCAATGCCTGCCGATACGGTAAGCTCCAGGTCGTCAATCACGAAGTAACCTGCGTTCGGACTCACTTGGAACCAGAACCCTGTCTGACTGTCCCCTTTCTCTGGCATGAACATGTCGATCGAGAACGTGGTACGTCCCCCGAGCTGCATGGTTCCCGCAGTCGTTTGCAGATCCTCTGCAGCAACAAGTGAGCTCAACACCATTGCAGAACTCAAGGTTAGTGCAACAACAATAGATTTTCTCATCTTCCACCTCCCTGTGTTGTGGTTTTGCATCGTTTCTAAAGCAATACGTGTGCCAGGAGCATCCCTTCTCGGAATACACATTACCTGTTTGTACCAGCATGATTCAGACTGCACTTTATTTGTTATGCTCCCTTGTACGACCGCGGCCTTCCTGTTCGACAACGCACCACCACCGTGCGATATCGAACGCTGCCCTAGTGAACAATCACCTCCATGTCCCTAATGTCCACCGAGGGCTGCAGCGCCGTGGCCATGATGGTTGCGGTCGCAGCCACGACCACCAGGTCCTCCCCCACGATCCTCGATCCTCCCCCACCGATCCTCCCCATCCTCCCCCTCGATCCTCCGATCCTCCCCCACCGAGGTTGATTACATCACCCCTGAAAAACCTCGTGCTTTCAAAAAGATAAATCACTCCAAAAAAACCGCGGTACCCAAACACTGAAGTTGCAAACCATGACCTGCTGGCCCTGGTGCTCAATCCACTGATTTTGGGTGTCTCGAAGGTAAAAATGGGGAACTTTTAGGGTATTCTGTTGGCGGGTCGGCCCGCAGAGTCAGGCGCGAAAAATATGTGGAAGACTAAACAATCCTGATTTTGCATTTTCTAGCTGCACTGGCAATTCGATGCCAAACTGCCGTCTCTGATACCTCATGATCACTGAGCCGAATTAATGTTGCTAGATTCGCCCTATCCGTTAATATGACATTCTCAGATGAAGCCTGACGCCCTCTCCAGCGTATCCCAACAAGATCAGGGAATTGTAAATATAATGCCCTCGCCCACTCTTGAGTTGCTCCATAGTCGGTTGTAGTACAGATTTGCTGATCCAATCCAAGATGACGCGGTCCGACTCCATAGAAGTCAACTACATCGAATGGCGCTGTAAGTTCAACAGTGCAGATTCGCCTCCCGCAATTCTGGTCAAGAAACCCTGTCCTTCCGAAGGATTCTGCTACTGCACCGATCAATGAACCTGAAGCATACCAGACTGACTCCGGATCGGAGTCGCCTTTGGGGGGTGGATGGTGATCAAAGCGTTGATCTCTCATTGGTCCATAGTGCCGGCCAGTGTTCCAATTCTGTCTAAATGGATTGTAGAAACGTACAAGCTTCTTCCCTACAGGTAGGGAATGAACTTTTGGTCTTGGGAGCGGTGTTGATGGTCGAGGGATAGTCAAGGCATATGGCCGTGCTCTTCAGCGAGCTCAATGACATCGTCAGTTTGTCCAGTTCTGAGCAACTCAATTGGCGCATGATTTCCAAGGTCCTTGAAAGCCTTGGTGAGCCATGCAGCCGACCCTGCTGGCGAAAGTTGGAGATGAGCCAGGACCTCTCCTAGTCCTGGAAGTACACCTCCGGGATAATCGGGATCAAATTGCCAACGCGGGTACCTCCAACGATTCTTTACACGAAGTGCCAGGATCTTTCCTTTTCGACGTAGTTCTTCTAATCGCTGACGTGTGCGTTCCGCTATTCGTGCTGCATCCTCGACACCAATACAGCTTGCCAGAATCATCCTACGTAGCTCTCTAGTTTCAAGTTCTGCTTCCATTCGACCTAACAACACCTCCTTTTCGGATGTCTTATCTACCTCGGCAAGAGGATCTTCATCGGACGAAGCAAATCGTTCCAGTACTTCGGAAACACACTTTGATGCTATTTCAACCCTATCTTCATATGTCTTGTCCTGGCTTAGTTGAACGAGAGTCTCGATTACACCGAAGGCTTCTGATTCAAGACGAGCTGCGGCAACAGCTACCTCAAGCCTTTTAACCGGAATTTCTAATCGATAAGAAACTTCGCGCAGGACTTCTGCAACTGCATCTGGAAAACCAAGTGCTTTAGCTGAGTTCCCGGAAGGTCCAAATGCAGAGACTTTTCGAGTACAGGATGCCTGACGCCCGGATGTCTTATTGGCCTTTTTAGAGCTGCCCTTTTGCGCCCTTAGCCCTTGAGCTGCTTTCTTTTTTGCCATGGGCAACCTCCTTGCTGCACCCTTGTAAAGGGTAGCAAAAGTTGCAATAAAATGCAAGATATTATTACAAAACAGAGTACCCTTCTGCGCGTCCCCCGCGTCCCCCCACCGTGGTTGATTTTCCTGGAGGCGAATATAACCGTGATATCAACAGGATATAATGAGTCAAAAAACCGGGACCATGCATGATATGGGTGTATGGCATATCGGTCGGGTTTTTTAGGGGCCTTTTTAGGTGCAAAGCCGACCTGGGTGGGGAGGCTTCAAGAGGATAAGAATTTTTAAACCAACAAAATCGTTATAATAAACTAAAACTTGCACACTAAACAAAAAAAGTTTAGTATGCAATAAAAGGTTTAGTCAAAAGGGGAAACAATGATTTGGCTCCAAAAACTCAAGGACTACCTGGAAAACCTGCTGAGACAGGAACTTTCTATTGCTCCTTTGCCTCAGGGGAAAATGCATGGGCTACCTTTATATCTGTCAAAAATGTATGCGCCTTACCAGATGGAGGTTTTCGGGGGAAAACTTATTCTACTCAGAAATCTTGGTGAAACCAGCTCGCCAGGAAAGATAGCCAAAGACATCGCCAGTCTGTATCGTCATTTTGGCATAAACGTCGCTGTTGTTTTTGATGACCTCACTTCATGGGAAAGAAAACGGCTCATAGAAAATGGGACGCCTTTTATTGTTCCGGGTCGTCAGCTTTTTCTGCCAATGTTTTTTTTGGATTTACGCGAACATTTTCCTAATGGACCTGCTGAAAAGCCAAAGTACCTGTCGAGAGCAGCACAGCATGTCGTGCTGCGTCAGATCCTGCTAGGCGATCTGGAAAAACGAAACATGGCAGACCTCGCAACGCTTCTTGGTTATTCAGCAATGATGATGACAAAAATTCGCAACGAGCTTTTTGCTCTCGATCTTTGTGAGGTTGAAACCAAGGGTCGTGGTCGTTATATGGTTTTTCCCCTGCCTCCTGAACAATTATGGCCAAAGGCACTTACAAAAATGCGTTCTCCTGTTTTTAAAACACACTTTCTTATCGGAAAAATCAGTGGTGTTAAAGTTGCAGGTGCAAGTGCCTTAGCAAAACGCAGTCTGCTCAAGCCGGATGGGTTGCCCACATTCGCGGTTTGGAAAAAAGAGTTCAAAAGCATTCTGAAAGAAAACAGTCTTGTGGAGATTCAAAGTGAAGAGGGAGCCGATCTTGTTCTGGAGGAATGGTATTACGACCCGCAAAAGCTTTCGGATGATGCGCTGGTTGATCAACTATCTTTGTACTTATCTCTCCGTGATAATTCAGATGAACGCATACAAATAGCTCTTGAAGAAATGATGGAGACAGTACCATGGTCAAAGGAATAGATTTTTTTCAAACCTACTTCGAGAAATACGCAGACTGCTACCTCGTCATCGGTGGCGCCGCTGCATCTGAGTGGTTCGCCAAACAGGAACTGACATTTCGCGCCACCAAAGACATTGATATTGTGCTCTTGATTGAAGCGATTAACGATGCCTTTATAAAACACTTTTGGGATTTTGTGCTGGAAGGTGGTTATGAAATCAAACAACGCAGCGACGGTCGCCCTATTTACTACCGATTCGCCAAGCCACAAAGAAATGACTTTCCTGAAATGCTGGAACTTTTTTCCAGAGGACCCAGCGGATTATCTTTAGGCGATAAACAGACGGTTGTACCAATTCCAAAAGAAGATGATGCTTCAAGCCTTTCAGCAATCCTAATGGACGTAGATTACTACAGGGTAGTTCACGATTTCAGAGAAGTAATCGCAGGTCTTCCTCTTATCACACCGGCTGGTATCATCCTGCTTAAAGCCAAAGCCTGGCTCGATTTATCTGCTCGTTCCCGGTCCGGAGAAAGAATTGACGGCAAGCATATTAAAAAGCACCGAAACGATGTATTCAGAATGGCCATGCTTCTCCCTGCTGGCGAGGTATTCACAGTGCCGCAAAACGTATACGACGATCTTCACCTGTTTCTCGAAGCATTCCCTGAACAATCACCGGAGTGGAAAAACATCAAAGCGGCTGTTGGTAAAAACCCGGTGCTGCCGCCGGTACGTGAAGTAATCGCAGCTTTGAATGATGCTTTTAGTCCTCCCAAATAAATGGTTTTATGGAATCACGAAAAAGTTATGATTATCGTCCCCTACCGATTGTCCCCTCTCTCTCGCGCGCGCCCTCCACCGTGGTTGATTTTCCGTGGGGCGAATATAACCGTGATATCAATAGGATATAATGAGGCAAAAAACCGGGACCATGCATAATATGGGTGTACGGCATATCGGTCGGGGTTTTTAGGGGCCTTTTTAGGTGCAAAGCCGACCTGGTACGAGAGACAAAATATAAATTGTCTGGGTTGGATCTCGCATGGGCGGTTTGCGAACCGACCCTACAACTTCATGAAATAACAGCAAGTTTTTAATGCCTTGAAAATCAACCTGGGTGGGGAGCCAGGGTGGGTGGGGAAGCAAAGCAAGAGGCGCAATATTGTCGCCCTTTGGGCTTCTTAATACGGCTGACGTGATCGAATCACCAGTAATAACAACAAGAATCCCAGGATCGGAATTACAAGGAAGTTACTCAAAGAGGTGTTACCCGTCCGCCTATAACCCTGGCATCCGCATCCACTGCCGGCCCCGGTGTTGGTGGGCCAGTTGTGCCCTGGAATGTTATCTCTTCCGGCATCCTGCTCGCCTGATCCGTCAAAGCCGGTTTCCTGGTTGTCGATTTGAGCATCTGCTTGGTCAAAGGAGTCTTGGTCGGCATCCTGCTCGCCTGATCCGTCAAGGCTGGTTTCCTGGTTGTCGATTTGAGCATCTGCTTGGTCAAAGGAATCTTGGTCGGCATCCGCCTCGCCTGATCCGTCAAGGCCGGTTTCCTGGTTGTCGATTTGAGCATCTGCTTGGTCAAAGGAATCTTGGTCGGCATCCGCCTCGGCCGAGTCCCCGGATTGCTCCATTTCAAACTTCGATGCCAGCAAATCAAGGGCCGCAGCCACATTGATTCGTGGAAATGTAAGATTGTTCTTCGGGTCGGTAACTGGTTTGCCAGAGTCTTTCAATGCCTGTTCGATATCTTCGGGACCTGCTTTGGGCACTGCTTGAATAAGCAAGGCTGCCGCGCCTGCTGCATGTGGAGATGCCTGGGAGGTACCGTAATAGGTGGATATGGATGATGCTCTGCCTGTAGAAGTAATCGGTGCGCCAGGGGCAAGGAGGTCGAGACCAGGGCCGGTGTTGGAAAAGCAGGTTACCATGTCCGGTGCTGTTACTGCATCGGTACATCTGGCACAGGTGAACTTGCCAATGTTGGAATCGTACACCGCCCCGACTGAAATTATCGACTCGATGCAGGCAGGGGCAGCCAGGCTGTCGGCAGAGCCATTGTTCATTGAAGAGGCAAAGATCATGGTTCCCCGGCTTTTAAGTCGCTCGGCCAACCTGGACAGAGAAAGCGTCCACGAAGTTTCCTTGTCACATGCACCTTTGTACAATGCGTCAGTGCCCAGGCTCATGTTGATGACCTTTACTTCAGGCCTGTTTGTAACAATCCAGTCCAGGGCCGAGATGACCTGTGTTATTGATTTGAAGCGGTTATTCTTGTCAATCACCTTTATGGCAACAATATCAGCTCCAGGTGCTACACCGGCTGGTGCGATTCCTCCCCTTCCCGCCACAATTCCGGCAACATTAGTGCCGTGGCCATTGTCGTCTTCGGCACTTCCACGGCCATCTTGCTCTACGGCGCCGGACGGGCAGCAGCCGGCAGCGCCTGAGCCCAGGCAGAAACAATGTTCTGCTACGAGTCCCGGCGCCAAGTCCGGGTGGTGTGTATCGATCCCGGTATCTAGAATGGCAGCCGTAACACCTTTCCCTGTATAGCCTTGTTGATGGACCTGATCCGCACCTATCATGGGTACGCTTTGGACCAATCCGCCCCTCCCACTCACATCCAGATCGATTTTTTCGACCATTTCCAGGGATTGGAGAGCCAAGAGGCCCTGTTCGTCCACCAAAGCGGCAAAGGACGGCAGGGTCTTCCATGTAATGACCGGTATGACCCTTGCATTTTTTACCTGCTGTAATACGTTCATCCTTTCTTCTTTCACCTGCTCCAAGAGTCCTGGAAGTGAAAGAAGAGAGAATGTCTTGCTTGGACCCGGGCGAATCGAAACAATCACCATAGCCTGACCATCCTGGTTAATCTTTTTTTCAATTCCTTTTCCAACAACGCCTGTCCCGGCTTGGCAGGCAATGGAAATCACAAGAGTGGAAATTAATAAAAATGGCATAACAATAATATGGTTACGAAAACTCAAGTAAACATCTCTGGACTGTTTAAATAAACCCGCTCGCAATAGTGACAGCAAAGCTTTATTTCAGCCGAATTCCTGTCTTGGTTTCTGCCCACCAGGTGAAACCTCGGCTCCACCTCCGGGTCCATGTTGGTTACACAGTTCGGGTTCGGACACCGAAGGAGTCCGCGTATGTCCTCCGGCACATTCATGGGCCTCTTTTCTACTACCTTGCCGTTTTCTATAATGTTTATGGTGGCGGTGGGTGCAACCAAGGCGATCAGGTCGGTTTCACGAGGCTCCAATATCCTGTTTTCGATCTTGACCACCCCCTTTTTTCCCAAGGTCTTGCTGTCAAAGTTTATACCAATGGTAACGATTCCGCCGCCCTCGGCAATTCCCAGTATTTCAAGGACCTTCAATGCCATGTGAGAAGGAATGTGATCAATGGCTGTTCCACGTTGGATCTTGTATACCTTGTACGGCCTGTCGGAATATTTTTCGCCCATTATTCTATTGCTCCGGTTACCAGACCCAGTACAGCCTGGCGAGTAGGAACCCCATTATGCGCCTGCTTGAAATACAGGGCCCTGGGATCGGAATCCACACAGGGATCTATCTCGTCCACCCTGGGTAAGGGATGCATTATCTTGGTGTCAGGTCCCAGTTTGTCAAGGGTTTGCGTGGTTATCCTGTAAGAACCCGCCACCCTCTCGTACTCCTGGAAGTCACCAAACCTTTCCTTTTGGATCCTGGTTACGTAGAGTACATCCAGAGAATCCTGGATGTCCCCGAGCTGTTGATGCTCCGAATATTTGCATCCCATGGATTCAAGGTTTTCCAGGAGATCTTTCGGTATGCGGAGTGACAAGGGTGAAATGAACGTCAGGTCGGCGCCGAACAGGCATAGTGCATGTGACAGGGAGTGCACTGTCCTTCCATATTTCAAGTCACCAACCATTCCCACCTTGAGGCCTTCCAATGTGCCCAGTTCCTCGTGCATTGTCATCAAGTCGAGGAATGTCTGCGTCGGGTGCTGGTTGGCGCCGTCACCTGCGTTTATTACAGGCACATCCGCAATCTCCGACGCCAGCCTTGCCGCCCCCTCCACGAAGTGACGTATGGCTATGACATCGCAGTAACCAGTAACTGTTTTTATGGTGTCTGTTATGGACTCACCTTTCTTGACAGACGTATGCCCCGGATCGGCAAAGCCGATCACCTTTCCACCCATGCCTACCATGGCGGATTCGAATGAGAGCCTGGTTCTTGTCGATGGCTCGAAAAACAAGGTGGCAAGGATTTTCCCCTCCATTGCCATTCGAAAAGCTCCCTGCTTGATTTCCAGGGCCTTGTTAATGATGTGCTCTATTTCTTCCTTGTCAAAGTCCCTGATGGATATAATGCTCCTGTCCCTGAATTTTCCTATTGGCAAGGCAAGCCTCCTTTACCTTGTTCAAGGTCTGGAGGATCTTCCACATGACCGGGTGTATAGTCAAGGTACAAGAAACGGAAAAGGGTCCGGCAATATCCCTTACAATAGGATGGTGGGGTTGCCTTCATCAAATTGGTTGCATCTCTCCTTGCTTTTATGTCAGGCCGGAGTTAGGTTTTTCTGCAAAAGGCGGAGCGGAGGATAAAATGAAAACCACGCTTGTGTGTGAAGGCAAATCAATAAAACTGAATGCATTTGCAGAAGATTTCCTCGCCAATGTTTTGCACGGTGCGATTGTTCCATTGCGAGATGTTCCCCGAGAACCGGACAAGATAGTTGTACAAAGGGATTACCAGGACCTAAGCATCATGTGCGACCTGGTGGAAATCGAGTGGTTCATGGCATTTTCGAAAAATGCGGTAAGGAATGTCTTGGACGCAGCAGTGCAGTCCCTTAAAGGGTGCGAACAATTCAATAAGTACAGACTGGAGGTGTCTAAATGAAGAGGCTTAAATTTTCGGGATCCGGCGTATTCCTGTTGCTGTTTGCAATTCTTTTGCTGGCATGGTCTTCAGGATGTGGCTCGGGCAGTACACCCGGAGGAGGTGACACGGACATCGACACCGACACTGACACCGACACTGACATCGACACCGACACTGACACCGACACCGACACCGACATCGACACCGACACTGACACCGACACCGACATTGACACCGACACCGACACTGATACCGACACCGACACCGACGCCGACACCGACACTGATACCGACACCGACACTGACACCGACACTGACACCGGCGTGTGTACACAGGATGCTGATTGCCCAAACCAGTATACATTCGCATGTATAGATGGGACTTGTTACCAGAAATGCTTCAATGACCAAAACTGTAAGCCGGACGAGATATGTGATCCTGACCCGCAGCTTCACTGCGTGCCGGCAGAGTGCCAAAAAGATGAAGATTGCCAGGGCGAAAACGTGAGATGCCTGGATAAACGATGCCAGACTTACGATGTTTGTCCGAACGGAACCGACGAAGAGTGCCCGCAGAATTTCAGGTGTATCGACTACAACGGTAAGAATATTTGCGAAAAGAGAAAGACATGTGTGGGAGACAATGATTGTCAGCAAGGAGAGATTTGCAAGAGCGGCTATTGTTATGAAGCGGCTACGTGTACGAAAGAGGCAGACTGCAAGAAAGACGAGGATTGTGTTGGAGGCAAGTGTGTGCCTCATGTTTGCAGGGGCCCGGACGATTGCAACGCCGGAGAGGTCTGCTCGGGCGGCAAGTGCGTGAAAGAGCCGGACAACCCGCCTCTGAACGATGTGAAGATCTTGACTCCGGGCAGTACCATGGAGATTGGGCAAAAGAAGCTATTCCTGGCACAAGGCTATGACCCGGCAGGTAACGTAATAGTGGGCTTGAAGTTCAAGTGGACATCCAGTGATGAGGGCATATTGGCTGTCGAACAGGATACCGGCATGGCAGAGGCCAAGGCAGAGGGACTGGCCGTGCTTACAGCCGATGCCTTGGTCGGCGGTGCTCCGAGTGGCACAAAAGACGATGTAACTGTAAAAGTCGTTGCCAAGGCAGGTGATACGGACTTGAGAATAATGGTCATGGACAAGGCCACCATGGAGCCTGTTGTTGGGGCAGTGGTTGAATACAATGGTGATACAAAGGATACAGACAACAATGGACAGGCGACTTTTACAAAGGGAAACGGGAAGATCGATGTCACTGTTTTTGCAGAAGACTATGACTATGTTTCATTATTCGGTATCAACAAGAATGATATCATGATCCCGTTGAAGAAGCGCACCGATCCTTCCAAGGCAGCGGGATTTACAGGAGCTTTTTCAGGCTATCCCGGCGGCAGGGCCATATCCCTTGGATTGGCCGGCGCCAGTATTGGAGGAGATATAACCAACATGAATCTACCCGTTCTCGTTGGTGACACTATCAATACAGAGGTGCAAATCCCCTGGGGTGGTACGTATAACATACCACTAACAGGGGGATTGACTCTTTCTATCGACTTGATGGGAACCAAATACCCTGTAAAGGAGCAATTCCAGGTTTTGGCCATGCCCGGCCAGAGGATGGCGTGGGGACTTGCAGGAACCCTTAATGCGAGCGAGTTGGACTGGAAGTCCATGAGCAATGGTGACCCGGCCGTAATCCTGGCAAAGGTCTTGCCGTTCTTCGAACGGTTCAACCATGCAATAAAATCCGTGGGTAAGTTAAACGCCATACCGAAAATCCAGGACAAGGATGACTATGACAAGGATGGTGATACAACCGAAATGATTGCAAATTACAAGTCTTTTGCAACCAAGACATTGGATCCGGACCAGGAACAGACCTTGCGAGCCAACATTGTGCTGCCGAAACTTCCAGACTCCGGACCTCCATTGGATGCCGCATTGGTATTGCCCGGCACGCTGGTCCCATCCATAGGCTTCGTGCCGTTGGGTTTGAACGTAAAGACAGCAGGCGACCAGGGCCTTGGAAGCATAACAATGAAACTTGCGCCTCAACATGGGGGCCTGGAGATAGGTACATACAGTATATTGGCATTGGCCATCGACAGTTCAGGGGCTGGAAGTAACGGCCAGATTTCCACCCATGCCTCGGGTAGATTGGTTGTAACAAAAAACCTGCCGCCTGATATTGAATTTTCCGAACCCTTCCTGTCCTTTGCAGACCAGAGTAAATACACTGCGGCAGAAAGAAAGGTAGAGGTCGGTCCCAAGGTCGACGGCGCATCCTTTTATCGGGTCATAATAAACGGAGAAAACAGGCATTGGGATGTTTATATTGCCGGCGATGATCTCTCGGCCAGGGTATTGCCCCAGGTTCCTGATGGATTCGATGACCCCGGGGTGTCCACAACAGGTTGGATCGAGTCTATTTCAGATGTCGGGGGAAAGACTCTGGGTGATCTCGCAACAATGTCGTTGCAGGGTCTGGCCAGGTTGAATAAGTACTTGAGCGGTTTTTCAAGAATGGAGCTTCAATGATCAGCGGGCGGAATCCTTGCCGAAAATTATGGAAGTATTCCTGTTCGACAAAGTGGAGTGCTTGGTGAACCTGGATAAATTGGAAAGCAAATCGGGAGGTTTTATGAGTTTCGCTGAAAGTATATTGCCGGGCAAACCCGCTATACATGAATGGCGATATATGTTTTGTGCTGTTCATGTGCCAAAAAAGTTCATTAATCTGTCCTCCATGGCGGTTATGATTGTACTTTTTCTGCCCAATACTGTATCAGCAGGCACCCATAAGGGTACCCGGGAAAAAATAGTGGTCATGGACTTGCGGTCGGAGCGCGGCCTGGACCAGGGGCTTACCAAGCTCCTGAACGAACTCATTCTCACAGAATTCCAGAAGACAGGTAGATACGAGGTGTTCGGCGAGCGTGACATTGTCTCCATGATGAACTTCGAGGATACGAAGATAAAGATGACAGGATGCAGTGACGATAGCTGCCTGGCGGAGATCGGCGGCGCCTTGGGTGTGGATATCATAGTGGCATCGAATATCGGCAAGATAGGAGACAATTACCTGCTGAACATGAAGATGCTGGATGTCAAGAGAGCACGGGTGCGAAAGAGGGTGAGTGAAATAGTCAAGGCAGAGGAAAATGCCCTGATACATGCCATTCGAAAGGCAGTGGCCGGGCTTACAGGCGAATCATCGGCGGATTTGCAAAAAGAAGAGGGAAGAGAAAACAAGCAAGGAAACGAGCAGGATAAAAAGAAGGCTGTTGCTGTCAACGGGAATTCGGAAAGCAATGATTCCGGGAAAGCAAAGGCAACGGCCGGCAACAACGTTGTTGAAAGCAATGTCCCGAAACCAGGCTCGACACCTGAAAAAAACAACCATGGTAGAGGAATAAACCTTCCTGCATGGATCCTGCTTGGCGTCGGCTTGGCTGCAGGTGCGACAGGTGGAGTGCTCGGAGGGTTGGCATTTGCAGACAAGGATCTTTCGGGTCGATCTTTTGATTCACAGTCAGCGTACAATGACGCAGTTGACAGCGTCAACCACAAGGCCCTTGCAGCAGACGTTATGTTCGGAATCGGGGGGGCCGCACTGGCAGGTTCTGCGGTTTTCTTTCTTTTCCTGAACGGCAATGACGGCGATAATGCAAAAAAATCCACATCCGTATCAGCCGCAGTAGCTCCGCTTGAAGGAGGATGTGTAGTGATGGGCCGGGCCGGTTTTTAATCAGGCTGTGGACTGTCCTGCCATACACGGCCGTCTTCCACAAACTGTGAATCATCGGGACTCGCCGCGTTCCAGTCCACGTATCCCACTTCCCAAAACGTATCTTTCCGCAAGAGTTGCCTGGTCACGGATGCCTTTTCACTGCCATTCAGGAACACTCTGACAGTGGCATAGGTGAATGGCGGGTATTTTGCGTAGTCATCGAAGTAATGGACTACCACCCTGTATGGTTTGTGGTTGGCGGGATCAGGCAACCTGATGGTTTCCGGCCCCCATCCGTCGTCGTCATCCCTGTCCAGGCTCGGATGACCGTCACCTCCCCAGTTAGGGCTTTTCTCGTAGAACCAGCAGTCATCGCTACCCTTCCTGTACGAACCACCGGGTCTTATCATGTGAAGATCGACATCCGTATCCGGATTGTCCCAGGTGAGTTCGACCATTACCTTGACTTCCGGTTTGGCCTTTATGTTCACCTCTGCAACGTTCTTGCTGGATAATCCCTCGTTGTCGGTTACCACCAACCTGACCTTGTAGTCTCCTGCCAGGTCCAACCACAACCTGGGTGTACCTGTCGTTGGATTCTGCAACGTCGTATGGCTGTTGGGGGGTGTGCCTGCTATTGTCCAGGAGTAAGCAGCAATACTTCCGTCCGGGTCATAACTCGCTGTTCCATCAAGGGCCACGGTATCAAGGGGCTTGGCTTGTTGGTCAGGCCCTGCATCTGCAATAGGCGGCTTGTTCTCATAGTTTCCACTGCCGTTCATGGGCACGTCGAGCACTGATTCATCCAAGTCATCACTCTCTATGACCAGGGTGCCGTTGTCCACGTCACTCTCCAATGCAGGGGTATAGGCTACTTCAACGTGCAGGGGTTGACCGTTTTCATTTTCGCTCTTTATGTCGATGGGCAAAGCCAGATTGGATGTCATCCGGAAGTGGCTTGACGAGCCTGGATCAAGGTAGACCTTGCTGATTGTCAAGGTCCTTGTGCCGACATTCTTGATATCAAGACCCATTTTTGTATCCTGGCCGGGCCTGCACCCGCCGAAGTTGAGGTTGTCGGGTTCCACCTCGATCTCGGGATTGCCCTTGTACCGGCTGATGAGCTTAACCTTGGCATCGGGAATTTCAGGGTCGTCGCTATGGACTATTGCCGTAGCCTGGTCAGGCTTGTCGTCCAGTGCCTTGAGCTGGATCACGTATTGGTACGCCGATGATTGGGGCTTGAGTACCTTGCCGTTAGGCTGGGGAGTAATAGGCGAAAATTCCATCAAGGGATCATCCTCGATGGTTATCTCGCTGATAGTAAGGTCATCAGTCCCGATATTCCTTATGTACATGGTTTGCCTGCGCTCCGCTCCCTTGATTACACTGCCGAAGTCCATGATCGCCGGAGTTATGTAGATATTCTTACCCGTAATATCCGCAGGCCCTGTGTCAGTGTCAGTGTCAGTGTCGGTATCTGTATCAGTGTCGGTGTCTGTGTCAGTGTCGGTATCTGTATCAGTATCTGTATCAATATCCGTGTCGGTGTCGGTATCCGTATCCGTATCCGTGTCGGTGTCGGTATCCGTATCTGCGTCACCGCACTGGTCCTTGATACACCAACCATATCCCTTGTCGGGCAAGGGGACACATACATAGCACCTGGGGCAATCCTTGCCGGTTGTACATTTATCTCCCTGCACCACCTTGCAATGTTTGAACAGGCATCTCATGTCTTCCCTGGGACAATCCTGGTCCTGGTCACAGCCTGGAAGGGAAAAACATGTTCCGTTCTTGCAATACTGGCTGGCATTGCAATCCGTGTCCTTTTCGCAGGAACTGCGCGTGCAGGATCCGGCAACACATGTCATGTCCCCCCTAGGGCAGTCATCATCGTAAGTGCAGGCAGGCAGCAGCTTGCAAGAACCTGAATCACAGTAGTCGGAACCGGAGCAGTCAAAGTCGTCGTGACATCCGGCTGTATTGTCCGAGCCGGCACAAGAAAACAGGGCGGGCAGGAAGAGCAATGCGGCGCCGGCTGCAATCATCGCTATCATCGTATTCCTGCCGGCCTGGGCTTTTTCCTTCGAACTTTTCAAAATGCTTGAAAATCTCATGAAGCCCTCCAGAGTTTACATACATGATCAAGATTAATGGCTGGAGCACTCAGAGTCAACCAGGGTTGATTTCTTTGCAAAATTGGGCCAGATTCAAGTAAGAGATAATCCGCCCGAGCCGGGCCTGGAGGTGGCTGATGACCCTACAGTGTTGGAAATGCAGACAGGACATCGAGTTGGAAGACAAGATAATGAGAGGGGATACTTGCCCGCATTGCGGTACAGATATGCGGTGTTGTTACAACTGCAGGTTCTATGACCCCGGGCATCACAACCAGTGCCGTGAAAACATAAGCGAATACATCGAGGACAGGGGCAGGGCAAATTTCTGCTCGGCTTTCATGGTGCGCACAGAGCCTGCGCCCGAAGCCGGCGACCCTGAAGCAGCCAAGGTGATGTTGGACGCACTGTTCAAAAAATGACGGCTTTGTAAAAAATCAAGGCATGACAGCCGCGTGATTCTGAATGACTGCTTTCGTGAATCAGCCTACCGGTTCTTCCAGGCCTGCCACAGGTCTTTAATGGCTTTTTTCGTGGAATCCTGCGCTGCATCGAAAGGCACCTTGCCTTTGCACAGGCCCTTCGGAATGTCCGGGTCAAATGGTATCCTGCCAATGACTTCCTTCCCCTTTTCCAGGCAGTGCTTTTCTATCATGTCTGTAACGTCCGGCGCGGTGTCGTACCTGTTTATCGCCACATAAACCTTTACCTTGAAGTGATCGGCGAGATCCAACAGCCGGTCCAGGTCATGAAGACCGGAACTCGATGGTTCGGCCACAGCCAACATACGGTCTGCGCCTGTTACAGATGCGTGAACAGGGCATCCGATGCCCGGTGGGCCGTCTACGAGCAATACCTCTGCATCGATGTCATCCGCCTTTTTTTTGGCTGTTTCAATGACTTCTGCAACCAATTTGCCCGAGTTGTCTTCGGCCACACCGAGTTCGGCATGCACGAGCATGCCGAACTCGGTCTCGCTTTCCATTATTTGACCGGCCCTGTTTTCCCTCAATGTAATTGCCTGTGTCGGGCAAACAAGGACGCATGCATTGCAACCCTCGCAAGCCAGCCCGTCGATTGAGAATGCCGGGTCATGCTCTTCGATTGCATCGTACCTGCAGACTTCCAGGCAGGCGCCGCAGGCAGTACAGGTGTCACTGTCGATAACTGCGGTCTCCCCGGAATAAAAGTCCTTGTCATTGATCCTTTTTGCTCCAAGGGCGATCGCGAGGTTGGCTGCATCGACATCTGCATCCGCAAGGACGGCATTGCCCGCCAACCGCGCAAAGGACGCAACCAAGCTGGTCTTGCCGGTTCCGCCTTTCCCACTAAGTACAACCCACTGATTCAAGGTTCACTCCCTGCCTTTGCCCTGTCCATGATCGCGTTGACAACCTTGGACATGTTACGGCCTGTTTCGGTATTTTCAGTAACAATTACCCTTCCTTGTGCACCGGCCGCGGCCAGTTCGGGGTCGTAAGGGATTTCTGCCAGGATGTCCAACCCCTCTTTGGAACAGTAATCCTGAATACGATCATCTCCGAGATCCGATCTGTTGATAACCACGCCGGTATCAATTGATAGTTTCTTGGCAAGGCCATGGACCACCTTTAGATCATGGAGCCCGAATGGTGTAGGCTCGGTGACCAAGAGCAGGAAATCACTGTGCTTGATCGCCTCCATTGTCGGACAAGTGGCTCCTGGCGGGGCGTCGGCTATTATTACCGTTTCTTCCGGTTCTGTATTTTTTTCTTCTTTCCAAAGTTCCGTTATAAGAGGCGTGGCCCTTGCCTCGCCGATGTTCAACATGGCATCCATGAATGACAGCCCGTCAGAATGGCCCCGGCGCAATAAACCGATAGGTCTCGAAATTTCCTCAAGGGCATCCTTGGGGCATGCAATAAGGCAGGCTCCACAGGAATGACACAGCTCATCGAATACCATTACGGAATCATCGAGCGATAAAATCGACTTGAACCGGCAGGCCTTCTGGCACTCCCCGCAACCATCGCACTTACCCTTGATGCTCCTGGGAACAAGAACCGTAACATCGCGTTCCTGCTCTATTGCAGGTGACAGGTACAAATGGCCATTGGGCTCTTCCACGTCGCAATCGACGTAGATACAAGGCTTGCCGGATTTTGCCAGGTTGAAAGCGGTATTTACGGCCAGGGTGGTTTTGCCCACCCCGCCCTTGCCGCTGGCGAATGCGATTCTCATCTGTATTCCCTCATTGTCTGCTCCTCGATTTCGCCTTTCTCCAGCATATCCAGGATGTCTTCCACACTCTTGCCGTCAGGCGCATTGTACATGGTTATTTTCTCGGCCTTCAAACCGCTGGCGGCCTTCGGCCCGAATCTGCCGGATATCACGGCATCCGCGCCCAGCTCGGCAACTTTCGCCGCCGCGCCGACACCTGCGCCGTGGGCAGCATTTTTCTCTTGATTGGGTACGACTTCGATTACTTCCTTCTTGTCCGAATCCACGACCATGAATGCCTCGCACCTGCCGAACCTTGAATCGAGCTTTGCGGTAAGATCGTTTCCACCTTGAATAGTAATTACGATTTTCAAAACATTCCTCCTTAGTTCTCTTTCAGCACCAAAGGTTTTTTAGACTATGAATAATAAACGGCACAATAAGGTACCCCGGGCCGTGCAGCGGCCTGTTTCCTTGAAAGCATTTTTCTCAACCGTTACAAAAAGATATCAGTGTAACTCGTGACCGCCGTGGCCGTGCTCGTGATCGTGGTCGCAAGGCACTACGCCGGTGAGTTCACCGCTCAAGTACGCCTCCAGGACCTTGCCTGCTATGCCTGCGGCCCCGGTTGCTGCGTCAATTCCAAATGACTCGAACAATTGTATTGCCCTCGGTCCCATGCCCCCTGCCAATATGGCGTCCACGCCCAAGTTTTTTATGAACTCGGGTACTACTCCGGGTTCATGGCCGTTGTAGTATGGGTTTTCCGCTACTTCATGCCCCACGACTTCGCCATTCTCTACGGATGCAACCGTGTAATAGGGACACCTGCCGAAATGTGCGCTAACCTCGGCATCAAGCCCCCTGGAATCAGCGCATGCAATTGCCACCTTCATGTTTATCTTCTCCTTCTCTTTGGCTTTGTCGCTGTTTTGAGTTTCCATGGTGCCTTCTTTGTCTTCATGCCTGCTGGAGTCTTTGGCGGATGTACCGGATGTTTCGAGACCAAGATTGATTTTTTTGCCGACTGTTATCGCCAGTTCCTTGAGCGCCGATGCAGCCGGGTCATCGGGATGTGAACGCACCAGGGGCCTTCCCTGGTCGCCTGCCGCTGCTCCGTTCATTGAGATGGGGATCTTTCCCAGGAAAGGCACATCCATTTCTTTGGCCATAGCCTCTGAACCTCCGGGACCGAACAGCAAAATTTCCTTTCCACAATGGGGGCACGTCAATCCGCTGAAGTTCTCGACCACGCCGAGTATGGACAAATTGACCTGGCGGGCAAATGTTATGCTGCGTTTACCATCCATGAGGGCCACGGCTTGGGGACCGGTTACAACCACTGTGCCATCGGCATCAGGTATAAGTTGCACCAGAGACAGGGGCTCATCACCTGTGCCGGGCGGTAAATCCACTACCAGCACATCCAGGTCACCGAACTCGCTGTCACCCAGGAACTGTTCTATAACGGTATTCTTGATCGGGCCACGCCAAATGACTGCCGAGTCTTCCCTGGGCAAAAGGCCTGCAAGTGATACGACCTGTATGCCTGATGCCGGAGCAGGCCTTATCTTTTCGTCTACAACCGCCATGGATCCATCTGCAGCGCCGGCCATCAGAGCTGCATTCGGGCCATGCAAGTCGATATCCAGCAGACCCACTTGTTTGCCCATATCAGCAAAGGCGACAGCCAGGTTTACTGCCACGGTTGTCTTGCCTACTCCTCCCTTGCCGCTCATCACCAGTATCTTGTGCTTGATCCTGGACAGGTTCTCCTTGATTCGTTCTTTACGCTGGTTCCTTGGATCTACGAATTTTTCATCTTTCTTATTCAACTTATAACTCCTTCAAGCTAAATAAACACATATACTCAAAACAACGGATCGCACCGGACAGGTATTTTGCACGTATATATTTTTTTGCCAAGCCATATTCCATCAAATCACCAAAAAAACAGGGATAACCGGGCCGGGGCAAGCGGAACCGGCCCGTACCCGGTCTTTCTATTTGGCTTCCCGACGATCAGCTTTTCTCTTCTTTTTTGGCAAGCTCGTCAAGGCGCTTGCGTATGTCTGAAAGATTTCTCTCCATGGCCTTTGCTTCGGATTCCAGCCATTCCTGCTCGGCTGCGGGATCCAAAGTGCCATAATCCAAGGGATAGGCAGGATATGGATAAGGTACTGCGCCATAGCCCCATCCTCTTCCATGCCCCCTGCCGAAACCCCTTCCATAGCCTCTGCCGAACCCGCGGCCATAGCCTCTGCCAAAGCCACCATACCCGGGACCATAACCGTTGCAGTATCCCAGGCCACGTCCCGTCCTTGGCCCCATTCCCATTGGTCCTGTTCGATCGTATCCAGGCATTTCAACTTTCTCCTTTCCCCTCTCGAACAATCTAATCTCTATCGCAAAAAGCGGCCTGCCGGAAGCAGGTCGAGAGGGGGCGTTAACCCGCTCCCGAAGGCCGCCTAGCGCATTTTTCTAAAGCCGGTAATTTTTCACTTTCTACCTCTTCTTCTGTTTCCATTACGCCCGAATTCTCTTCCTCTCCGTCGCCTGCGCATCGGACCCAAGCACGTACCCGTGAAATATCCGATTCCTGCGCCATGCCACTGCCCCCTGCAGGGATTGGCCAGGAAGTCTTCTATCACCTGCCTGGCCTCCCCGGTAAGGCCCTGCACAACCTCTATTCCCATTGCCTGAAGCAAATATGATGCCTGCCTGTTGATACCGCAACACAAGACTATGTCCACTGCCTGGTTTTTGAGCCATTTTGTTAGGTCCAGGAAGGACATCCCATAATCGATTTCTATGATTTTCTCCGTATTTTCAGTATGATATTTTAATTGTACATTGCTTGTATCTTTTTTTTCTGCATCAATGGAGAAAAATAATATCTCCCTGGCAAAACATAGTCTTGGCGCGATTCTGTTCTCGAACAGGGGGACTGCTATTTTCAAGAGTATTACCTATTCTCTGTTTCAGTAACGAAACAATTAAATATGCAACATGAAACATCTAATGATTCAACATTGCAACACATAATCATACCAGATTTAATATGCCAAGGTGAAATGTGTCTAGACAACATCTTCATCACCTGCCCATTCATCAGGGTCTCTCTCTGTTTGGTATTTTTCCCAGTATGGGTCATGTCTATAAGCCTCTCGAAGTAATACGTGGCGTCCATCTTTCAGTCTGAGCCCAATGCTGTGATGAGGCTTTTTCTCATCCACTACTCCGGGCCCGAACAATGGGTGGTTTACCCTGTCTCCGAGCTGAAATACCTTGGAGGGTTCGTACTTCATCAGGTCGAGTTTTTTCTCGATTGACTGGAGATAAATAAAGGGGACCAGTATTATTCGCTTATCATAATATGCCTTTCTCAGTTTTTCCGCATCAATGTCCAAGTCCCTTGCGACTTCACGGAACATCTCAGCCTTGTTTGTATATCCCCCGATCTGAAAAAGCTCATCCATTTTTGTCTTGTAAGACAGCCTGGGAATCACATCCTTGCCGTTATCGCTTCTCTTGAATGTTAGCACTTTTTCGTTCGAACATTCATTCATCAATGATTTCAAACAATCCAGAACGGATTGAGGAGCACTGGCAAGGTTGCCCCGGTAGTACCTCAAGAGAGTAGTATTGTGTATCCCTGTCCTTTCAGAAATGACCCTGTAAAGCAATTGTCTTTCGGTAAGGCCCATGGCACCCATGAGCTTGTCCATGAGGGCCTTGACTTTCTTTGCCGGCACTCTGTTCCGTCTTGAGGAGCGACTGTTGCCGCCACTATTCGAGGATGGGTCAAAGTTGTGGTGGCGTTTAATGACCCTGGCCCTGAAGTGCAATAGATTGTCGAGTGTTTTCGATGGTATGGTATGCAATTCGCCCTTGTGATAACGCAGAAGGGTTACCGGGTGCACTCCGATTTTGCTTGCAATAAGTTTGTATATCCTGGACGTTGACATGGACCGAGACACGTTGATTATGTCATCGATTGCCTTTGAAGCGATATCAGCCTCGACCCTTTCTTCTTTTTTCAAGGCATATAATTTTGCCATTGCTCTCCCGGCTCCAGGGAGACTAACAGCAAGTTACATGCCAGTTTGCTTGTTCAGATATCCAGTTTTTTCATCTTGCGCCAAAGGGTGGTGCGACTGATGCCCAGTAACCGGGCGGCCTTTTCCTTGTTGCCACCGGTTGTGGCCAATGCATTCATTATGGCCCGGGTTTCCGCCATGGCCTGTGCATCGACTATAGCCTTTGCTTCACCGGTTGAGGAGGGCCTGTGTACCGTGTCGTGGCTGTTTTCCGGCTCTTCCACCTGGTCCAGGAAATCGGGCGGGAGATGATTGATAGCTATTTTTTCTTCTTCGCACATCACGAAAGCATGTTCCAGGACATTTTCCAGTTCCCTGACGTTGCCTGGAAAATCATGGTAGAGAAACAGTTCCATCACATCCGGTTGCACACCTTTGATCGTTTTGCCTGTTCTAAGTGAAATTCGTTTGATGAGATGGTCCACGAGTACGGGGATGTCTTCCTTTCTTTGTTTTAATGGCGGTATTTCGACAAATAAAACACGAAGTCTGAAGTACAGGTCTTCCCTGAATTTGCCTGTCAACACTTCCTGCTTCAAGTTTTTGTTTGTGGCGGCCAGGACTCTTACGTTCAGCTTGACCGTCTTGACGCTTCCGAGAGGCTGTATCTCTTTTTCCTGTAAGACTCTGAGTAGCTTTACCTGTAACTGGAGAGGCAGTTCACCTATCTCATCAAGTAAAATGGTTCCTCCCTGCGCCAGGGCGAAACGGCCCGGCTTTTCCGTCTTGGCGTCGGTAAATGCGCCCTTGGCATGGCCGAAGAGCTCTGATTCGAGTAATTCTCCCGGAAGTGCGCCACAATTAACTCGCTCGTAGGGGCCCCTCTGCCTTGGACCCAGGTCATGTAAGGCCTTAGCCACAAGTTCCTTGCCTGTCCCGCTGGGGCCTTGGATCAGCACGGTTGCATCGGATGCAGCCATGATCGGCAGCAGCCTGAACAGTTCCTGCATGGCCTTGCTTTTGCCCACCATGTCCTGGAGCCTGAATCTTTGCTGTGCCTCCCTTCTCAATGTCTCGATGGCGGACAGGTCCCTGAATATCTCGACTCCACCAAGCATGGCTCCTGATTTGGAACGAAGAATTGCAGTGCTCACACTTATCGGCACTTCCTCGTTGGCCCTGTTCAGGATTTCCACCCGGATTTCCTTTAGAGGTTCGCCTGTTTCGATGGTATGCCGTAACGCACAGTTCCTGGTACAGATGTTAGCGCGAAAAATCTCGTAGCAATACCTTCCCTTGGCTTCTCTTGCATCAAAGCCTGTTATGTCCCGGGCCGCCTTGTTAAGATAAATTATCTTGAAATCCTTGTTTACTGCGAATACTCCCTCACCGATCGAGTCGAGGATCATCGGGAAGAGCCGCTTTGCAATATCGAATTCAGACAAGTTGCACCTCGAGTCGAAAACCCAACAGTACCGTGCCGGTAGATAGAAGTTATTACATGGATAGTAACCAGGCAACCGCAAAGATCTGATGTGTGGTAGCAGAATTAAAATGTTCTTGAAATACCTCTTATTGAAACCATTATTGAAATTTACCATATTTTCAGGCAGAACAGCTCTCTGCAAGGATTTGCAGCGTTCGGCTTTGTAAAAAAACCGGAATGTAGGCTTTTGGGGTACGACTCTTCCCATCCCTGCCCTGACGGTTACATGTGCGTGGATACAGATGGCGGCACGAGCCAGTGCGTGCCGGACAAGGGGTGCGGCTAGTAGGTGACGCCGCACCGGTGCCATGCAAAGCCGGCGGCCGTGAGCAATAGTCGGGTGGCCCCGGGAGGTTTCCCTCCCGGGGCTCCCACAGAACCGGACGTGCCCAATTCTTCACCGCCGGTGGGCCCTTTAGGGGTGTGTTGGACAAGAGTGGTCTTTTATAGAACCTCCGGCGTAGCAGTCCCATAGAAAGATTGGACTACCTGCTCCATCTGGGTGACTTCCCCATCGGATAAGAAGTTGAAATGACTGGTTCGTTTTCTTTTTGAAAGTCGGCCGTTGTTCTGGAGACAAAATCTGATGAATAGGTCAATCTGCCGATCGGGCATATCCACGATTTCTTGGAGGGCCTTCTTGGTTCGATCGTAGTTGGCCAGGAAAGTGAGCTCCTCGGTAAGTTCTGTGTCGATAGTCTGCTTAATGAAATGGAAGAGAACCTCTGCTTGAGGCGTCATGTCGATATACCTGTACCAAAGAGCTGTTTCGTTGTGAACGGTCATGCGGCCGTCTTCGTCGAGCGTGTATTCCACCAACGACATAAGAGGGCGAGAGAAGGCTTCCAGGGAAGCATCATAGTCGGTAAGGCTTTTCAGCATGGCTGCTGATACGGGGAACATGATTCCTTTGGGAATAAAACCACGACGAGCAAGGATATTGTGGACCAGGAACCGGTGGATTCGACCGTTACCATCCTCGAACGGATGTAAGAAAACGAATCCGTATGCTACAACCGCGGCGTGGATAACGACAGACACTTCGCCTTCGCTCATGCGTTCGTGTGCGGCGATCAGGCCTTCCATTAGATCAGTTAGATCTTCGGGTTTAGGACAGACGAAGTGTATCTTCTCTTTTTGCCAGGCTACTGTTTCGCCGACGTAATTTTGGCTTGTTCGGTGGTCGGAGACGCGAAAGCGTGAGTCGACGATTCGGTTCTGCAGATCGATCAACCGTGTTTTCTCACAGAAATCCTCGGTTTCCGCCAGACGAAGCAGCGACACGAAACGCTCAGTTCTTGTCGAGCTTGGCTTGATGTGTTCGATCTCAAAAGATGATTTCGTCTCTTTGGTATAGAGGTAAGTTATAGCCCGTTTCAATAGGTCCAGGGGGTAACTGGAGACGACTTTCCCACAGCGCTCGGGAAGGTTGGCTCGTTCAAAATCTCTAAGGGTATCGGTTCGTCGCACTATCGGACAAAACCGGCTGTCTCCCAACAAGTTGTTGTTGATGCGTTGGCGGCGAACTCGACGGGGTTTGGCTATGGTGTAGTATCGTTCGGGATCGAGCAGGTCGACATAATTGCCCTGGTCCAAGTCTTTGAGTGGAAGAGTCCTGCCTGTAAGAAACTCATACAAAAACCACAGCCGGCGAGCGTACTTCCCAGTAGGTCTGGTCCGAATATAATCGAGGAGTTCTTTCTCTTCAATATTCTGAAAAAGAGCAGCGAGTATGCCGAGATTGGTGCCGTCGTACTTGAGTGCGAACTCAAGATGGCCCCCTAATTTATCCCCGGGCCAGTACCTGAAAGGATATACTTCTTCGACTAAGTCTTCTCTTGATGTAGCCCGGTGCATTCCCCCTGTTGCCACCCAAGAAGTATGCCAATTCGGGATGACGTTGAGCTCATATCGCTCAATGAGCGCTGCGTAGCCTGCTTTTCTCAGTACGCTTTGATTTTGGCCATTGCCAGCCATTTCGTCAATTCCCTCTATTCGGGCGTTTACAACGGTCCGCTAGGCTGAAAAATGATTACAGCAACAGAATTATAGTTATATTTTGCCGGGTGTCAAGAAAATTAATTACAGTTAAGCAGGATTCCGATGGAAACTGTTATTTGCTTTAGTGATTAGAAAAACTGTTATGCCGGCGGAAAAACGATTACGATAGGTGCATCTTCCGGAATAAAGCTTACGGGTAAGCTGCGCGGCGGCGAGAGGTGCCACCCGAATAGTACCGAATAGTAACAGGCACGGTGTATTGCTGTAATAGCATGGAGATAAACACGTTCTTCCCGTTGGCAATAGTCGGGTGGCCCCGGGAGGTTTACCTCCCGGGGCCACCCACAGAACCGGACGTGCCCAAGCTGAAGAACCTTGTCCTCGAAAGCAGGAACCCCGATGGGACGGGTTCGCTTCCCGTCGCCCTTCGGAATATGCACTCGACGAACCGGATGCGCACGGTAGCGCCCGGACTTGAAGCGCTCCAGCAGATCCTGGAGGTTCGCCTCCAGGTCCGCTGCATATTGCGCTGCCGTCCGGCCATCAACTCCCACCGCGCCGTCCTCCCGTGTGCGGCGATAGGCCTCTCCAAGCCATTACTGGTCAATATGATGAGCTAAGGTCGTCCACACCATCTGCGGCGCCTCGTGCGACCGCTTCGCTACCTGCTGGAGTTTCGTTGACACGCTTCTCGGGCCCGATGTCCCGGACATCTTTCCCTCCAACAGCTCCATAGCCCGACTCCTCTCTTCCCTCCACGGGGTCCGACGGGTCACGTTCCCCCGCTTCAACGGTACTATCGAGGAGCTCCGACTTCTCGCCGACCATCCCCCGTCACTTCGTTGCCTTCGCTCTGGGGTACCATCGTGGCGCTCGCTTTTCGTCTCTCCCGCGGTTGCGAACACCAGCTTCCGCGGGCCTGGCCTTGGTCACCGGGTTGCCAGCCGGTCTGCTCGACACTACCTCATGTGGCTTCCCCCTTTCCCAAGCTTTGCTTGGCGCACACCAACCTCGGTCCGGTATTCATAAGGTCAAGGCGGGGCCGGGGCGCAAACCTTGGAGGGAGGTGCACTGTTAGCGCAGGCCGGGACCTGTACACCATCTCCACCGGCAAGACCAGGTGGCTTACACTTGATCCTTCCAACCAGGACCAGGCCTGGGTGTATGGCGACGTTGTAGCGTGGACCGACCTTCGCAATGGTTACGAGGACTCTTACGGCAGGCGCTATGACTCTGACATATACCTCTACGACATCAAGACGAACAGGGTGATACAGGTTACGGACATGGAGGGTGTGGACTATGCACCGAGGTTGTACGGCACAACGCTGGTATGGTATCACAATGCGAACGGCGCAATGTACTGGTACGACGACTGCTACATGATGGACATATCGCGTCTGATAGGCAGGAGCGAGAACCCAGGGTAGGGAGGTGATGTGAGGTTGGGCGCTTATCGTCATTTGGGCAGGGACCTGCTTGCCCTGGTGCTTTTGGCTGGCCATGTGGCTTCCAGCTCTAGCTGCGACGAGCCAGGGTCTGGAGGTGGCAAGTACTATGTTTGCGCCCCGGGTGCAGAGGAGCCTTGCTCGTGCGGTAGCGGGCTCTCTGGCCTTAAGCGTTGCAGTGATGACGGCGAGGCGTGGCTCGAGTGCGAGTGCAATGGCGGTGATACTGACGTTGATGTTGACACGGACACGGGCACTGGCACGGCCAGGCCTGCGTGTTGACGCACCTTTACGACGGATCTGTGATCTCGAGTGTCGGCATGTGCACTCCAGGGAATTGCTCCCCGTCCTCTGGGTCCTCGCAGTGCAGCGGCCAGGACGGTTTGGTGTGCGATCCTTTGAGCCATCGGTGCGTCGTTCCAGGGAGCAAGGGTCTTTGCCAGGGTTGCATTGCCGATGCAGAGTGCGGTCTCGGGTCTGGAGATGGCCTTGAGGACTACTGCGTGTTCTTCCTTCCCATGGGGGGATTCTTTTGCACCCAGGGTTGCGACTCTTCCCATCCGTGCCCAGAGGGTTACGTGTGCGTGGAGACGAAAGGCGGCACGAGCCAGTGCGTGCCTGAGAAAGGGTGCGGCTAGGTGGACTGAAACCCAGGCCCCTTGCCTGCGGATATATCGATTTATTCCGCATCAAGGCTTCCTTCAATCGTACCTGGTC